>CALMEZ010000281.1 GCA_937864985.1 uncultured Alphaproteobacteria bacterium | reverse complement strand
CATGGAACACGGCATGCGCACCGTTGAAGTGGAAGTGACAGGCCCCGGTTCGGGCCGTGAGTCCGCCCTTCGTGCCTTGCAGGCTGCCGGCCTGCAGGTGACCTCGATCCGTGACGTGACGCCGATTGCACACAACGGCTGCCGTCCGCCGAAGCGCCGCCGCGTCTGATTGAGTAAAGTGTGGGGCCATCCAGTTGGGGTGGCCTTCTTTGGAATTTGATGAGTGACGGGCCATGTCCCGTCGGAGGCACACGGGAAAATGAACATGCAGGTCAACCAGAAGAATTGGCAGGAACTGATCCGTCCGAGCAAGATCGACATTCAGGCCGGCAAGGACAAGCGCCGCGTCGCGACGGTTGTTGCAGAGCCGCTGGAACGCGGTTTCGGCACCACCCTTGGCAATGCGCTGCGCCGCATCCTGCTGTCGTCGCTGCAGGGCGCTGCCGTGACGTCCGTCCAGATCGACGGCGTGCTGCACGAGTTCTCGTCGATTGCCGGTGTGCGCGAAGACGTGACCGACATCATGCTTAACATCAAGGAAATCGCCTTTGCCATGCATGCCGACGGCCCCAAGCGCCTCAGCCTGCGCAAGGAAGGCCCGGGCGTTGTCCGTGCTGGTGACATCCAGCAGACCGCTGACGTCCAGATCCTCAACCCTGAGCACGTGATCTGCACCCTCGACCAGGGCGCCGAAGTGCGCATGGAGTTCACCGTCAACACCGGCAAGGGCTATGTGACGGCTGAGAAGAACCGCCCGGAAGATGCGCCGATTGGCCTGATCCCGGTCGACTCGATCTATTCGCCCGTCCGCAAGGTGGCCTATCGTGTGGAAGCCACCCGTGAAGGCCAGGTGCTGGACTATGACAAGCTGATCATGACCGTTGAAACCAACGGCGCGATCACGCCTGATGATGCCGTGGCCTATGCCGCACGCATCCTGCAGGACCAGATCTCTGTCTTCATCAACTTCTCGGAGCCTGTGGCCCACGTCCAGGAAGAGCACCGTTCAGAGCTGCCGTTCAACGCAGCCCTGCTCAAGAAGGTCGACGAACTCGAACTCTCGGTGCGCTCGGCCAATTGCCTCAAGAACGACAACATCGTCTACATCGGCGATCTTATCCAGAAGACCGAAGCCGAGATGCTGCGCACCCCGAACTTCGGCCGCAAGTCGCTCAACGAAATCAAGGAAGTGCTGGCACAGATGGGCCTGCACCTTGGCATGGAAGTGGCCAACTGGCCGCCGGAAAACATCGACGAGCTGGCCAAGAAGCTCGAGTCACATTACTGAGTTTGGCCCCGCTGAGGCGGGGATAAGGATTGAAGGAGAAGTATCATGCGTCATGGTTTCAAGGGTCGGCAGCTGAACCGCACGTCCGAACACCGCAATGCGATGTTCGCCAACATGTCGGCAGCCCTGATCAAGCATGAGCAGATCGTCACGACTCTGCCCAAGGCCAAGGACCTGCGCCCCATCGTTGAAAAGCTGGTGACGCTGGCCAAGAAGGGCAACCTCAACGCCCGCCGCCAGGCCATCGGCCAGGTGCGCGACCGTGACCAGGTCAAGAAGCTGTTTGACGTGCTGGCCGCCCGCTACAAGAACCGCAACGGCGGCTACCTGCGCATCATGAAGGCAGGCTTCCGCTACGGCGACAACGCCCCCGTCGCCGTCATCGAATTCGTTGACCGCGATGTCAATGAAAAGGGCAAGGACTCAGGCCCCAAGCAGGCCAAGGAAGAAGCAGCCGAAACCGCTGCATGATTTCAGTCTCAGGACAAAGAAAAAGCGGGCCCGAAACGGCCCGCTTTTTTATGTTGAGCTGATCGCCCCGGCTTACATCTCGAGAACCCTATCCACCGCCACGATCTTGTGGTCGCCGTAGCCGTTGAAGCGGGTGCAGGTTGCAATGCCGTAGGCGCCCAGCGTGCCGAATTCGATAAAGTCACCTTCGCGGATGTCTTGGTAGAGATCGAGGCGGTGCGGCAGCACGTCGGTGGGATCGCAGGTCGGGCCGAACACTTTGTACGACTTGGCCACGCCTTCGATCTCCTTGCCATCGCGGATCAGGCGCAGTGGCGGCTTCAGGTCTGGCGCCTGCATGTATTCCATCAGGCCGCCATAGACGCCCTCATTGATGAAAATGTCATCGCCATCGGT
>CALMEZ010000280.1 GCA_937864985.1 uncultured Alphaproteobacteria bacterium | reverse complement strand
ACTGTCCGCCTCATGGATCATTACGCTCGCTCTGTTTGGTTGCACTTGCGTACAATTGTTCTCTCTCGCTATTATCGGTGAGTACGTTCGGCGAACGTTTCATGAAGTGAAGCATCGGCCAACGTATGTCATCGGGTCCGTGAAGCAATCGGTTCGAGTAATGGAATCGCCGTACGCCTCCATGGTTGAAGCCGCGGCGTGATTGAAAAGGAAAGGAAGCCATGAAAAACATTTTAGCATTGATTGGTTTGCTCGTCGTCGGTTTCGCCGGCGCGGGCTGGTATTTGGGGTGGTATAAAGTGGGCACGGATCCTGCCGCTCCGGGTCATACCAAATTGGATGTAGATACGGACAAGGTTAAGCAAGACGTGCAAAGCGGCGCGAAAAAGGTCGGCGATTTCGTTGCGCCGCAAAAAGCGGTGGAAGGCCAGACGACAAGCTTTACCTTTCCGCCAGGCGAAGTGAAACTGGCTCCCCTGCCGGCGCCACCGCCAATGCTGCCGTCCTTTTTGCTGTCCTCGTCGGCGATGGCTTCGAGGCGGTTCGCAATCTGCTACAACCGCTCCTCGCGCTTCTGGCCATTAGACGAAGCGAAAACCCGTTCCTGGACGAATGGGACAAGGCCCAGGCAATCCCTCGGTAAGCCTAGTTTGGTTTCTTGATCATGTGCTCCGTGGGCTTTCAATCTGGTTGACCGCGAAAATTCCAAGCAACCTAACTGACTAGCGCGCCGGTCTTTCCAGACAGCGATAGGCACCGGCTAGCACGGTAGAAAAAGCCAATACCGAACAGGCCACTCACAAGAATACCGTCCGACATGCTCTTGTGCGAACCAGGCTCGGCATCCGTGAACAAACACACCCAGCATTTCGGAAAGTGCGCGCTCGACAGCAAATAAGCCGCAATGTTACATACCACAAACGTAGTGATCAGCGTGGCTGTCAAAGCCACTCCCACTGCAAGAAAGTCCACCCCACGTTGCGCCATCAAACTACTCCAGAGTCCAAGCTTCTAAGCCGAATGCAATCCCTGGTTTAAGAATAGCCGCGGCCTCTGTCTACTCGTACACTTTGGTCGTTCGCTGGAGGGACTTCGCACTGCCGGGAACGGTACACTAACCGTGGCTTGAGACGCTCTTCGACCTGATCCAAAAGAATGGCGCGGGCTTGTCATGGCCCGCGCCAAACTTGATCATGCCGTACCCTCATATCCAAACGTCGACATCATTCCACTCGCCATGTGGTAGAGGTGGTGACAGTGGAACGCCCATGCTTTCGCCGGATTGTTTGCGTCGACCGCGACCGTGACGGTCTGCATGGGCGGCACAATCACGGTATCGCGAACGGCACCGGAGAAGCGCTCTCCATCGATGCCAACGACCTGGAAATGATGACCGTGGAGATGCATGGGATGAGACATCATCGACATGTTCATCATTGCGATCTCGACACGTTCACCGGGCTTTGCAAGAACCGCATCGCCGGCCATTGCCCAGGTATAACCCTGCATGTTGCCCATCAGATGGACCATGTAGTTCCGGTCCGCATCCTTCGCCGCAAGCGGACGGGTTGCAACGAGCGAACGTTCCAGCGAAAGATCGAGCACAGGCCCAGCCGTCTCTGCCGATACCGCAAGGCGCTTCACCTCGGCGTTTGCAGTTGCCAGGATGATGCCAGTTCGCTCAGGAGCACCTTCGCGCAGCGCCAGCACAGGGAAAGTTCCGCCGTCTTTCGGAATCTCCACGCGGATGTCCGCACGCTGCCCCATGGCCAGAGGGAACCGAGCGCCTGCAACAGGTTCGACGGCCTGCCCGTCGACGGCAATCAATGCCGCGGGAACACCGCCTGTATCGATGGTGAAGCCGGTGGCCGTTGCGCCGTTGATGATGCGCAACCGAACACGGCCACCTTTCTCCACCCTGACGACCTCCGGATCGTCCAGAGTCCTGTCATTGGCGAGATAGGCATCATAGGCGATGTCATTCAGGTCCATCCCGCCCATCATGCCACCCCCTGACATCATATTGCTCATGTCCATCTTGTTCATGCCCATGTTGCCCATGTTCATGTGGCTCATGTCGTGGTTCATGCCGCCGTGGCCGGCCGAGTTGCCTTTCAGATTGGCGAGCAATTCCTCCGCGGGCGTGAACGAGAAGTCGTGAAGCAGGATCACCACTTCCTGTTCGTCCGCAGCTCGATCTTCAGCGGTACGGACGATGAGCGGCGCTGCCAGCAGATTCTGCTCCTGCAGCGTGTGCGCGTGCATCCAGTGTGTGCCGCCTTCACCCACGGGAAAGCGATAGGCCCGCACTTCACCCGCCTTGAGAAGCGGCATCGGCATGTCCGGTACCCCGTCGAACTCATTGGGAGGCGTCAGGCCATGCCAATGGATCATTGTGGGTTCAGCGAGACGGTTTTCGAGGGACACGTCGAAGTCATCCCCGGCGTTGAAGGTAAGACCCTGCTTCCCATCCGGTCCAGTCAGCCCATAGACGGTGGCAGCCTTGCCATTGATATCAAGGGTGCGGGTGGCAATCGTCAGATTGCGGGTCACACCAGCCAAAGCGCGTGACGACAGGCTGGGGAGAACGCTGCCAAGTGCCAAAGCACAGGCCGAACCCGTGAGGAGTGATCTGCGGTTCATGTGATATGTCTCTCAAAATGCGCGGTCCGGTCCGGACTCTGCGCGTGCAACTGAAGAATGGTGAAATTCGGTGTTCAGGCCGCCACGCGGGGCGGTTCTTCCAGCGGCAGGAGATGCTGCCCTTGTGGAGCACGTGTAGGGATGGCCACAAAAGCCATTTCAGGCATCATCCAGGACAGTGGAATGGCAGTTGCCGCGGCGATGAAGGCCGTACAGCCCGCAAAGGCGCAGTTGCCACCCATATTGCATGGCAGCTGCTGCGTCTGGTGATGATTGCCGCAGTCCGGCTTTGCCATCGAAGCGTGGCCCGTCATCTCATGGATGGCTGTTCCGTGGCCGCAATTGGAGGCAGACGCCATGGCAAATTGACTGCTGATCGGCATGAGACCGAACAGCAGAGCCACCCATGTGATCACAATCATCCGATACATGACAGCTTACCTTTGAATCCTCTGTCCGCAATGTCCTTGATGCAGAGCAATTCAGCGCAGTTTCTCGAAGCCTTTGCCCAGGCTTGTGGCGTGGTTGTGGTCACTCTGGCAGTGGTCGCCTGCCAAGTCGGCAATAATGGGGCAATCCGGCCGGTGGTCACCGTGACAATTTGCTGCCAGGTGGGTCAGCGCCTGTGACATTTCCTGAAGCTCTTGGACCTTCTGCTCCAACAACTTCACGTGCTCGAGTGCAATACGCTTCACATCGGCGCTGGCACGTGACCGGTCGTGCCAGAGTGCCATCAGCTCCGTCATCTGCTCCACGGTAAATCCGAGATCCCTCGCCCGGCGCACAAACCGGAGATCGTGAATGTCCGCCTCCGAATAGACCCTGTAACCTGACGTCGTCCGGGAGGGAGGCCGGATCAGTCCGATCTCCTCATAATACCGGATCATTTTCGTCGAAACGCCTGTCGCGGCGGCGGCTTCACCAATGTTCACGGCGCAATCCCTTCCTGGATCTGCAGACATCAAGCATGGGCAGCCCCGAGTGCCATTTCAAGGGCCGGGCGCTGCTCGGCAAAAGTGCCGAAGGTGACCCTCCCATTGATGAGCGTGATCGGGGCAACACGGACGCCTGTCCTCTTCCGGGCATCCTCCGCCACTGCAGGATCGCGGAGGTCGTGTTCGATGAAGTTCAACTGCCTTTCCCTGAACCAGCGCTTGAGGGCGAGGCAATCCGGACAGGTGGGCGTGGTGTAGATTTCGATCTGCGCGTCCTGCATGACGTATGCCTCCCTTCACTCGGCGGGCATCAGACGTGGTGGGCGAATAGAAGCTTGGACGACTGCGCCTCCCACCCGGTAGCGCTTCAGGCGCATGGCATTGCTCAGGACGAAGACACTCGAGAACGCCATGGCGCCCGCAGCGAGCATCGGCGAAAGCAGCGTGCCCGTCATGGGATAAAGGGCTCCGGCCGCAACCGGGATCAGCACCACATTGTAAGCGAAGGCCCAGAAGAGGTTTTGACCGATGTTGCGGATGGTTGCCCGCGAAAGGCCGATGGCATTTCCAATCCCCGCAAGGTCGCCCGACATAAGAACCACATCAGCACTTTCAATTGCAACGTCTGTGCCAGTTCCAATGGCGATGCCAACGTCGGCTTCGGCAAGGGCTGGCGCATCATTGATGCCATCCCCAACGAACGCCACACTCCGGCCTCCTGCACGCAAGCGCTTGAGGGCTTCCACCTTG
>CALMEZ010000279.1 GCA_937864985.1 uncultured Alphaproteobacteria bacterium | reverse complement strand
TGAAGCGGCGATGGCGGAGCCGCTCGCCGTTACCCTTCACGCTACGCGCCGGGCGGGTGACATGCTGGGGAAGTCGGTGCTCGTCACCGGCTGCGGCCCCATCGGCATCCTCTCGATCCTCGCGGCCCGCCGTGCCGGCGCCGATCTCGTGGTTGCGACCGACCTCAGCGACTACACCCTCGCCATGGCCAAGAAGGCGGGTGCGGATATCACGCTCAACATGGCGGAGAGCGCGCAGGCACTCGATGCCTACAAGCCGGACAAGGGTACCTTCGATGTTCTCTACGAATGCTCGGGCGCGCAGGTGGCACTGACCGGTGCCATTCCGGCCATGCGGCCCGGCGCCACCATCCTGCAACTGGGTTTGGGCGGCGACATGACCTTGCCGATGATGCAGATCACCGCCAAGGAACTGGTGCTCAAGGGCTCGTTCCGCTTCCACCCCGAATATGCAACGGCGATCAGCCTGATGCAGAAGAAGCTCATCGACGTGAAGCCGCTCATCTCCGAAACCGTGGCCTTGCAGGATGCGCAGAAAGGTTTTGAACTGGCGAACGACCGGAGCAGGGCCATGAAGGTCCAGATCGCATTCGCATGAGGCAGGGCACGCCATGAGCAGCAACAGGTTTTCACTCGCGGGCAAGATCGCCCTCGTCACCGGATCGAGCCAGGGCATCGGCCTCGCCATCGCCGAAGGGCTGGCGGAGGCGGGCGCGCATGTCGTCCTCAATGGCCGCGATGCGGCCAAGCTGGAGCAGGCGCGGGCTGCCCTTTCTGCGAGGAATTTCAAGGTCTCTGTGGCCGCCTTTGATGTGACGGATGAAGCCGCCGTGACGGCCGGCATCGCCGCCATCGAAAAGGATGCAGGCCCCATCGCCATCCTCGTCAACAACGCCGGCATGCAGTTCCGCACGCCGCTCGAAGACTATCCGCTGGAGAAGTGGCGCGAGCTCATGCGCGTCAATGTCGAGAGCGCCTTCATCGTCGGCAAGGCGGTGGCGAAGGGCATGATCGCCCGCAAGGCCGGCAAGATCATCAACATCGGCTCGGTGCAGAGCGAACTCGGGCGGCCCACCATCGCGCCCTATACGGCGACGAAGGGCGCCATCAAGATGCTCACCCGCGGCATGTGCGCCGACTGGGCCAAGCACGGCATCCAGGTGAACGCCATCGGCCCCGGCTATTTCAAGACGCCACTCAATCAGGCGCTGGTCGACAATCCGGAATTTTCGGCCTGGCTTGAAAAGCGCACGCCCGCCGGGCGCTGGGGCAATGTGGAGGAACTGGTGGGTGCTGCCGTGTTCCTGGCGTCGGGCGCGTCTTCGTTCATCAATGGCCACATCCTTTACGTGGATGGTGGCATCACGTCGGTGCTGTGAGCATGTATGCGGGCGCTGCCGTTGTGATGGGCGTTGCCAGTTGCGGCAAGACGACAGTTGGTGAAGCGCTGGCACGCCATGTCAAAGCCACATTCGTGGAAGGCGATCGGCTGCATGCTGCGGCAAGTGTCGAAAAAATGTCGAAGGGCATTCCGCTGACAGATGAAGATCGCTGGCCCTGGCTGGACCGTGTTGGCGAAAGCCTTGCTGGCCGAGATGGCGTGATTGCCTCATGTTCGGCGTTGAAGAAGATTTACCGGGACCGGATCGTGGCCAAGGCGCAACGGCCCGTGACGTTCATTCTGTTGCACGGCGACAAGGCGCTGCTGCAACAGCGCATCGCAGAGCGCAAAGGCCATTTCATGCCTGCGTCCTTGCTCGACAGCCAACTGGCCACGCTGGAGATTCCCGGCAAAGATGAGCGCGCCGTGATCGTCGACATCGCGTTGCCGCTCAATGAGCAAGTGGCGAAAGCAGCCCATTTCCTGATGAAGGAGCACATTTTGTGAGCGAAAAGATTGCCTTGATTGGTGCCGGCATCATGGGTTCTGCCATTGGCACGCGGTTGCTGCAATGTGGCCACCAACTCTCTGTCTTTGATCTGGACCCTGAAAAGGTTGCGGCCCTTGTGAACAAGGGCGCCTCGGCAGCACAGTCGCCGGCGGATGCAGCTGCGCGCAGTGACTTCATCATTCTTAGTCTCAACCACGCGCGCATCGTTCGCGCCGCGGTGTTTGGCGAAAATAGCGTTGCATCGCGCGCGAATGGCAGCAAGTTGCTGATCGACATGTCGTCGATTGACCCCGGTGAAACGCGCGACATGGCGGCCCAGCTGGAACAGCAGGCTGGCATGCCCTGGCTGGATTGCCCGCTCTCTGGAGGTGTGCCCGGCGCATTGGCTGGAAAGCTCACTGTCATGGCAGGGGGAACGGCCGAACATTTTGAACGCGCCCGCGTGGTGATGAAAGACTTATGCGCAAACTATTCCCTGATGGGAGGCAATGGGGCAGGGCAGACGACGAAGCTCATCAACCAGCTGTTCTGTGCCGTGGCCTTTCAGGCCGTGGCGGAGGCAGTCAAACTGGCAGAGGCGGGTGGCGTTGACCCACGAAAGATCCCGGCAGCACTGGCAGGTGGCCGGGCCGACAACCGCATGATGCAGGAATTCATGGTAAAGTTTGCCGAGCGTGATTTTTCACCCACAGGCCGGCTCGACAACATGTTGAAGGATTTGGATTCGGTGCAAGCCTTCGCACTGGCGACCAAGACGCCGCTGCCATTGACCAGCGCGGTGACGGAGATTCACCGGCTGCTGATTGCCATGGGGCTTGGTCCCAAGGACAATGCCGAAGTGATGCGGCTCCTGGACGGCAAATAGCAGTCGATTTTGACCTGCCATGCATTGACAGGGGGCTGAATTCGGCGTAGCGATGTTATCGATAACATAAGGTGCCACCAAGAGCGCTGCCGAAGAATGATGCGTGGGAGTTTGGTTTGAAACAGCACTTGCTGGCGTTTCAGAATATTACCAAGCGGTTTGGCGGCACCACCGCCTTGCGCGATGTGTCGCTGCATCTTGATGCGGGTGAGGTGCTGGCGCTGCTCGGGGAAAATGGTGCGGGGAAATCCACGCTGATCAAGTCCCTGGCCGGCATCCATACGCCAGACGAGGGACGCATCCTGTTCAAGGGCGAAGATTACGCGCACAAGCCGCCGCGCCCCAATGAAAAGCAGAAGGTGGCCTTCATTCATCAGGACCTCGGGCTTGTGGAGTGGATGACGGTTGCCGAGAATGTTGGTCTTGCCCAGGGTTATTCGCGCCGTGGTGGCCTCATCAATTGGGCTGATACGGAGCGCAGGGCTGCAGAGGCCTTGGCCATGGTGGGTTGCGACTTCGATCCGACCAAGCGTGTGCAGGACTTGAGCCGCACCGAAAAATCCTTGGTGGCCATTGCCCGTGCCTTGGCGGTTGAAGCGGATGTACTGGTGCTGGATGAGCCGACGGCCAGCCTTCCGGCCAATGAAGTGGAGCGCATGTTCAAGGTGTTGCGCGATTTGCGCTCCAGGGGCGTGGGCATGATCTATGTGTCGCATCGTCTTGATGAGATTTTTCGGATCGCAGACCGGGTGGTGGTGTTGCGGGATGGCAAGGTGGTGGGCGTGCAGGAGGTCAAGGCGACAACGCCCGCTGAGCTGGTGAGCATGATCGTGGGGCGTGAGGTCAAGGACCTCTATGTGCGTGCCAAGCAGAAGCGCGGCGCTGAAACGCTTCGTGTTGCACATCTTGAGACGTTCGGGGCAGGGCCAATCAGCTTCACCGCCCACAAGGGCGAGGTGCTTGGCCTTGTTGGCCTGCGCGGGGCGGGGCAGGAGGCCGTGGGGCGGGCGTTGTTTGGGGCGCAAGCAAGTTCAGGAGCTGTGACGCTGGATGGGGTGTCGCTGGATCTGTCATCACCTCAGAAAGCCCTCGAACAGGGCATCGGCCTTGTGGCGCGGGACCGGACCGAGGAAAGCGTGGCGCTTTCGCTTTCGGTGCGCGAGAACATGTATCTCAATCCGTTTTCCATTGGACGGACGTTGATGTCGTTCCTTTCTCCGCAGCAGGAGGCGGAGAACGCCCGGGCCATTGGTGTGGATGTTGGCTTGCGTCCCAATGATCCACACTTGCCCGTTGAGGCCCTGTCGGGCGGCAACCAGCAGAAGGTTGTGGTGGGGCGCTGGCTGGCGACGGGCCGCAAAGTGCTGATCGCCGAAGATCCGACAGCAGGTGTGGATGTTGGCGCGAAATCGGACATCTATCGATTGATCGTGCGCGCCTTGGAGCAGGGGCTGACGGTCATCGTTGTATCAACGGACTTCGAAGAAGTGGCCCACATCTGCCATCGTGCCCTGGTATTTTCGCGTGGCGTGATTGTATCTGAAATTGGTGAAGACAAGCTGACGACGCAGTCTTTGATTCATGCGGCCTCGGCTTCGGAGGCTGCCTGATGAACTCCATCCAATCGACCGCACTGGAACCGACACGCAGCGAACTGAAAGAGCTGAGCACGCGCCAGAAAATCTCGCGTCTTCTGCCGGTTTACGGCCTTGTGCTGCTGACTTTGTTCCTCATCATCCTGTTCTCGATCCTTCTGCCGGATACATTCCCCACGCTGCTCAATCTCCGTTCGATTATTTCCGACAAGGCAATCATTCTTCTTCTGTCGCTCGGTGTGATGATCCCCATGTCGGCGGGGCGCATCGATTTGACGGTGGGATATGGCATTGTTCTCTGGCACATCCTGGCGATCTCGCTTCAAACGATGTTCGGTGTGCCCTGGTTTCTTGCAGTACTTATTGTGCTGGCGTTGGGCGCCTTCATGGGCGTTCTAAACGGCCTTCTCGTCGAAGTGGCGAAGATCGATTCGTTCATTGCAACACTCGGCACTGGTACAATTCTTTATGCGCTGGCCATGTGGCACTCCGGCGGGCGGCAGATTGTCGGTGTTGTGTCGAACAGTTTCTATGCGCTGAACTCGACGATGATCTTCGGGCTTCCGATCACTGGCTACTATGTCGTGGCAATCGCGCTCGTCATGTGGATTGTCTATGAATCCCTGCCGGTCGGGCGCTACCTCTATGCCATTGGCGCGAGTCCGAAGGCGGCAGCGCTGAACGGCATTCCGGTGCGAAAATTCGTGATGGGTTCGTTCATTGCCTCGGGCCTGTTCACGGCGCTGGCAGGGGTTCTGCTGGCGGCCAAGCTGCGCATCGGGCAAGCCAGCGTGGGCCTTGAATACCTGCTTCCGGCGCTGGTTGGCGCGTTCCTGGGGTCGACGACGATCAAGCCGGGGCGTGTCAATGTCTGGGGCACGATGATTGGCATCATCATCCTGGCCGTTGGCATTTCCGGCATTCAGCAATTTGGCGGCTCCTTCTGGGTTGAGCCTTTGTTCAATGGCGTGACGCTGCTGATCGCCATTGGCATTGCGGGCTATGCCCAGCGGCGGCGCGGGGCGGCCCAGAAAGCGCCATCCATTCCAACGGCTCCATCCACATGAAACCATCCAACAACCAATCCAAACAGGGAGGATATACCATGGATCGTAGACAACTTCTGATGCGGGGCATTGCGCTCGGGCTTTCCGTGCCGGTGCTGACGCGCATTGCAATGGCTGACTCGATGGCCGATGCACAAGCTATCGTCGACAAGTATGCGTCGAAAGTCGACAAGTGGGATGGCCCAACGACCGGTCCCAAGGCCCAGGAAGGCAAGACCATTGTCAACCTGGCTGGCGACATGAAGAATGGTGGCCATGTTGGCGTGACAAAGGGCATCGAAGAAGCCGCCGCCGCAATCGGCTGGACGGTGAAAACCATCGACGGTGGTGGTTCTGTTGCCGGTCGTACGGCTGCCATGGGGCAGGCCATGGCACTGAACCCCAACGGCATCATCATCACTGGCTTTGACGCTGTTGAACAAGCGCCTGCCATGAAGGCGGCCATGGATGCGAAGATCCCCTTCGTGTCGTGGCATGCCGGCCCGGTGATCGGCCCGATGGCCGATGCTGGCGTGTTTGCCAATGTGACGACAGACCCGATGCAGGTTTCCACGGCGGCGGCCATGTGGGCCTTCATCGACGCCAAGGGCAAACCGGGTTGCGTGTTCTTCACGGACTCGACCTATGCCATTGCCATCGCCAAGGCCAAGAAGATGCAGGAAGTGATCGAGAAGCTGGGCGGCACCACGGTTGAATGGGTTGATACGCCGATTGCCGAAACATCACAGCGCATGCCGCAGCTCACCACCACGCTATTGCAAAAGCACGGCGCCAAGTGGACGCATTCGCTGGCCATCAATGATCTGTATTTTGACTTCATGGGCCCGTCGCTGGCGGCCGCCGGCATTGCGGGCGAAGGCCAGGCCCCGGTCAATGTGTCGGCAGGTGACGGTTCTGAATCGGCTTATCAGCGCATTCGTGCCGGCCAATATCAGGCAGCCACGGTGGCTGAACCACTGAACCTGCAGGGCTGGCAGCTGGTTGACGAACTGAACCGCGCCATCGCTGGTGAGCAGTGGTCTGGCTATGTGTCGCCGCTGCACGTGGTGACCAAGGCCAACGTCGAATTCGACGGTGGACCGAAGAACACCTTCGATCCGGGTAATGGTTATCAGGACGCCTACAAGAAGATTTGGGGCAAGGCCTGAGATTGCACTTTAACAGGGGGCGCGGTCACCGCCGTGCCCCCAATTCATTGGACAAGACATGCTGATCCGCTGTGCTTTCTTCGAAGGCCGGGTGAAACCCGGCTGTGATGCTGCCTTCACAAAATTTGTGGCTGAGCGCCTGGTGCCGTTGTGGACGGATTTCCCGGGTGCAGCCGAGGTGCGCGTTTTACGGCAGGCAGATTCCGATACGCCCGATCCCCACTATGCCATGGTGCTGTCCATTGGTTATCCCGATCAGGCGGCCATGGACTTGGCACTTGCATCCGAACAGCGGGCCAAGAGCCGCGCCGAGACAGCTGAGCTGGTGAAGATGTTTGAGGGGCGGATATTCCACACGGTGTTTGATGTTGCGCATCAGGCCGTGAAAAGCGGCTGATGCCTATTTGTTATCTTTAGGGCTGTCATCCAGCAGGATGCGGTTGGCTGCACCGTCCAGGTCTTCATATTGGCCAGACGACAAAGACCACAGGAAGGCGCCGAGGCCCAGTGCGCCCAAGCCCAGCGCTACCGGAATGAGTATGGTGAGCATATTCATGTGGCGGGGCTCGCACGGAGTGCGGTTGTCTTGACTGGGACTGTCGCGCGCGCTGCCTTTTCTTTCGGCTTCAAGCGATAGAGACGCAGGCTGTTGGCAACTACGATGATGGATGAGGTTGACATGGCGATGGCGGCGATCAGTGGGTTAAGTTGACCCGTTATGGCCAACGGCACCGCAAAGATATTGTAAACGATGGCCAGCGCAAAATTCTGGCGCACCACACGCTCTGTCGCCAGCGCGACATCATGGGCAAAGACGATGGATTGCAAGCTGTCGCGTGTGAACACCATGTCAGCTGCAGTGCGACCGACATCGGCGGCAGAAGAGGGGGCCATGGAGACATGTGCGGCAGCAAGAGCAGGGGCATCGTTTAATCCGTCACCCACCATCAGCGTCCGGTGGCCTGCGGCGGCATCAGCGCGCAGGGATTCCAATTTTTCACCGGGTTTCAATTGGCTGAAATATGCGGCGATGCCCAGCTTTTCGGCAATGGCGCGCACTGGTTCAGGCGCGTCGCCGGACAGGAGGCGGGTGCGAATGCCACGACGGTTCAGGGTCGCAACAGTGCTCTCGGCACCTTCGCGCAATGTTTCCTTCAGCGACATGCTACGAAGGGGCTTGCCAGCAATCGCGAAGCTTGGGCCAGATTCCAAATGGCTTGCATCACTGTTGGCGATTTCAGCCACCCAATCATGGCGGCCCAAGCGGACGGATTTGCCTTTGTAGATGGCCTCAACACCGTGGCCCGGCACTTCATGAAGATCCGTCACAGGCAAGGCTGTGACGGCACTCAGATAAGTTGCCAAGGCGCGGGATGCCGGGTGAATGCTGCGTTGAGCAAGGGTCTTGGCGATGCCTTGTTCAACCGGGTCATTGATAGTGGTGATCGAAATGGCAGGCGTGCCAGAAGTCAATGTGCCTGTCTTGTCAAAGGCCACATCGGTGATGGTGGCGAGGCGTTCCAGCGCTGACCCATCCTTCATCAGGATACCCGCCTGGAAGAGACGGCCGGCGCTGATCACCTGAGCGACAGGTACGGCAAGGCCAAGGGCGCAGGGACAGGTGATGATGAGCACTGCAACCGCCACGGTGAGCGCTTGGTGAACATCGCCATGGGTCCATAGCAGCCAGCCGAGGAAGGTGGTTGCAGCTGCGATATGGACGAAAGGTGCATAAACACGAGCCAGACGGTCTGCGATGCGGACGTATGTGCTACGGCCGTTTTCTGCCGCGGCCATCATCGATGTGACTTCGGCAATGAACGACTGTTCGGCGCGGCGCGTGGCCAGCATGTCAACCGGCCCTGTCAGGTTCAGCGTCCCCGCTTCCACACTGTCACTCATGCCGAGATGCACGGGCGCGCTTTCGCCTGTGACGATTGAGCGATCAATATCCGATGCACCTTCAATCACGGTGCCATCCACAGGGAAACGCTCACCTGCGGCCACGCGGATGCGCATGCCGGGTTCTAGGCTGGCGAGGGGAAGATAAAGTGTGTCGCCATCCGGTTGGACAACAAAGCCGCCCTTGGCTGCCATGCGGAGCAGCGATTCCGCAGCGGCCCGGGCTTTGGCGCGCATCATGTGGTCAAGCGTGCGGCCAATGAGCAGGAAAAAGAGCAGCGACACGGCGGCGTCGAAATAAGCATGGCCGCCGCCGATGAAGCTTTCATACATGGACATGGCGGTGGCCAATGTCACGCCCAATGAAATCGGCACATCCATGTTGACGCGGCGGCGACGGAGTGCCCCAATCGCTGAACGGAAGAAGGGCAGGCCGCCAAAGGCGACGCTGGGAATGGCGATCAGGGCGGAAACGAAATGGAACAGTTCCTTGGTGGCGCCTTCGGCACCATTCCAGACCGAAATGGAAAGCAGCATGACATTGGCTGCAGCGAAGCCGCTAACGGCCAAAGCCTGCAAGAGCTGCTTCAACTCCGGATCCATGCGGCCGGACTCTTCCGCTGAAATGGATTGTGGTTCATAGCCAAGGGCAATCAGCCGTTCGACGGCATCAGCGGGTGATGCCGCACTGTCTTCGAGTGTCAGAGACACACGCTTCAATGACAGGTTGGCGCGCACCGACTCGACGCCAGGCAAGGGCGACAACTTGCGCTCAATGGTGGCAATGCAGTTGCCGCAATGGATGGCGGGCGTCGAAAGCAGGTAGTTCACCTTGCCATCGGGCAGGGTGCGCGCATTGCTGCGCAGGTCCTCAATCAGCGTGATCTGCCGCGCATCCAGCGCTTGCGTCTTCGAGACGTCAGCAACAATGGGTCCGGCACAGCAGGACATGTTTTACTCCGTGACAACAAAGCGGACGGGGCGCTGCCAGTCGTCGTGGCCCTCAACCGAACCGCTGATCGTGCCTGACCAGACGCCCTTGGCGAGGGCGACATCAGCGCCGAACACGCCTGCACCGAGGGCGTTGAGCGTGATCTTGCGGTCTTCACCTTCATGTGAAGGCCGCCCCAGCTTTACGACGAGATTTCTGGCGGCAGCGGCCTGGCCCGAGCTATCAACCAAGGTGACAGTCAGGTGCCCTGCCGCATATTTTTCCGATACGTGGGCAATCGCTTCGGCCTGCTGCAGCTTAGCGGTTTCTTTGTCGAATTCCTGGCTGGCCACAAATGAATTTTCGACGACGAGACCCGTCCAGCTGTGAGAGGCGTAATAGGCGAGTGTGAAATTGACGCCGATCACTGTGCCGAAAAAGGCAATCATGATCATCAGCATGTGGCGGCCGGTGAATTCCTTCGGGCTTGTGGCTGTTGTCATTTCATGTTCTCCGGCACTTCAAAGGTGGCGTCGTAGATATCCGTTTCAAAGGATTGCGGGTCTGTGGCAATAATCTTGAACGGTGTGTTGCCCTGCTTCAGCAGCTGCGATGATACCGTCACAAACACCTTGAGCGCACGCAGTTTGTCTGGTTCGACCGGAATGCTGGTGCTGCGTCCGCGCGCTTCGCTGACATCAGGGATCGAAATGTCAGCGCCGGGCAGGCCCTGGATGGACAGGTTGATGTTGCGGGGTTCTGGAACCATGTTGAGGATCTTGATGGTGTAACCATTGCGGACCGAGCCATCAGACAACTTGATTGCGACGGGATTGCGGTCATGCTGGACGTTCACTTCCAGCCGGTCACGCGTCAGCAGCAGGAACAATAGGCCGAGACCGACCAGCGACCACATGCCCATGTAAATCAAGGTGCGGACGCGGAAAATGATATGCCAGTTGAAATGCTTCACCGCCTGCACGAAATGACCGGTGTCATCACGCACCAGCTTCGGCGAGATGTTGCCGGGTGTGGGTGATGCAATCGCCATGTTGTGGTTGTAGTCGCGCAGGGTCGAATAGGAGATCAGGCCTTTTTCTCGGCCAACCTTGTCCATGATGTTGTCGCAGGCATCAATGCAGAGGGCGCAGGTGATGCATTCCAGCTGCTGGCCGTTGCGGATATCGATGCCAGTTGGGCAGACGGCGACACAGGCGTTGCAATCAATGCAGTCGCCCACGGCGATGCCGGCAGCAGCGGCCTTTTTGGTTCCTGCGCTGCGTGGTTCACCACGCCAGTCATTATAGGTTACGACCAGTGAATCTTCGTCCAGCATGGCGGCCTGGATGCGTGGCCATGGGCACATGTAGATGCAGACCTGTTCGCGCATCAGGCCGCCAAAGATGTAAGTTGTGGCGGTGAGGACACCGACTGTTGCGTAGGCAATGAAGGGTGCCTGCAGCGTCACAAAGTTCTTCAGCAGGGTGGGGGCATCGGCGAAGTAGAATATCCAAGCGCCGCCCGTGGCGATGGCGATCAGGATCCAGATCAAATGCTTGCTGACGCGCAAGAACAGCTTGCGCGCGCTCCAAGGCGCAGCATCAAGCTTCATGCGCGCATTGCGGTCGCCTTCAACGAAGCCTTCAACGGCGAGGAACAAGTCTGTCCACACGGTTTGCGGGCAGGAATAGCCGCACCAGGCACGACCGACGACGGAGGTGACAAGGAACAGGCCCACGCCTGCCATGACCAGCAGGCCCGCCACGAAGTAAAATTCCTGCGGCCAGATCTCGATGAAGAAGAAATAGAACCGGCGGTTTGCCATGTCGAGCAAAACCGCCTGGTCCGGGGCATGTGGGCCACGGTCCCAGCGGAGCCATGGGGTCACATAATAGATGGCCAGTGTCACGGCCATGATGATCCACTTCAGGCGGCGAAAAGTGCCTTCAACCTTCTTTGGAAAAACTTTTTGGCGTCCGGCGTAAAGTTTGCCCTTAGACTTTGCGCCGGTGTTGACCGCCTTGACGTCTTGGCGGTCAATGAGTGTTGTTTGAGTCACTTTACTTCTGACCGCCTCCGAGTGAGAGGACATAGGCTGCAAGTTCCTTTACCTTGGTTTCACCCAGGCGTGGCAGCCAGGCCGGCATGACGCCCTGCTTGGGATTATTGATCTGTGCCGTCACGTCCGCAAGGGTGTTGCCGTACAGCCAGATCGAGTCGTTCAGGCGGGGAGCACCCAGGGTCTTACCACCTTCGCCTGTGTCGCCATGGCAGGCTGCACACTGTTCAGCAAAGATCGCGGCACCCTTGGTGGCCTTGTCGTTGTCATGTTCCAGATTGGCGAGCTGCAACACATAGTTGGCTGTCTGGTCGATTTGTTCGGCAGTCAGTGTGCCGTCCTTGCCGAAAGCCGGCATCGGCAGCTGACGGGTGTCGTTGTCGGCAGTATAACGTACGCCGTGCGACAAGGTTGCCACGATGTCCTCCGGCTTGCCACCCCACAGCCAATCGTCGTCGTTGAGGTTAGGATAGCCGGGACGGCCTTGGGCGCCCGAACCATGGCACTGTACGCAGGTGACCTTGAAAGTGGAGGCACCGGCGGCAACTGCAAATGTGCGCAGTTTCTCGTCGCCGAGGATGGCGTTGATGTCAGCCTTGCCGATGGCGTCTGTCATGGCCTGCTTGGCGGCATCAGCGGCAACCATTTCGTTGCGCAGGTCAGCGCGGCTGGACCAGCCCCACAGACCCTTGCTGTTGCCATTGAGACCCGGGATCGCCGGATAAACAATGGCGTAGCCGATGGCCCAGATGATGGTGCCGTAAAGCGTCCACAGCCACCAGCGGGGCAGCGGGTGATTCAATTCCTTGATGCCGTCCCATTCGTGGCCGGTGGTGTCCACGCCGGAGAGTTCGTCAGTTTCGCGTTTGGTGGACATGGATCATTGCTCCTTGAATGGGATATTTGCGGCGTCGTCATGCATCTTCTTGGCAGATGGGCTCATGACGCGGACGATGACCAGCGCGAAGAAGAGCAGCATGAACAGCATGCCCCAACTGTCGGCGAAGGTGCGCATGGTTTGATATTCAAGATTCATGATTGCACCTCAGCGTTCGTTCTTTTCGGGTTCGTAGGCCGAGAAGTCGACCAGCGTGCCGAGCACCTGCAGGTAGGCGACGAGAGCATCCATCTCGGTCAGACGAGATGCATCACCATCGAAGTTGCCGACCACGGCCTTTGGATAACGGGCCAGAAGCTTGGCGCTATCCGCGTCTGGATTGGCCTGGGCCAGCATGTCGTCTGCCGCGCTGTCGACCATTTCCTGGGTGTAGGGAACGCCGACTTCCTGGTTGGCAACCAAGTGGGCGGCCATCGCCTTGGGGTCGAGGTCATTGTCTGCCAGGAAGGCATAGGGAGGCATGACTGACTCTGGCACCACATCGCGCGGGTTGCGCAGATGTTGCACGTGCCATTCGTTCGAGTAGCGGCCACCCACACGGGCCAGATCCGGCCCTGTGCGCTTGGAGCCCCACTGGAAGGGGTGGTCGTACATCGACTCTGCAGCCAGGCTGTAGTGGCCATAACGCTCCACCTCATCGCGGAAGGGGCGGATCATCTGCGAGTGGCAGACGTAGCAGCCGTTCTTGACGTAGATGTCGCGGCCCTCGAGCTCGAGCGGCGAGTAGGGCTTCTGCGCCTCGGCCATCTGCGGCACGGCCTTCTTGATAAGGATGGTCGGGACCAGCTCGGCGACGCCGCCGATGAGGATGGCGAGGAGCACGAAGACGGTGAAGATGAGCGCGCGGCCCTCGAGGACGGCGTGCCACACCGGCGCGCCCGGCCGGCGGTCACCGCCCATCACGTAGAAGGCGATGGCGATGATCAGGGCCACCACCACCATGGCGATCGACACGCCCACGTTGATCCAGCCGATGAAGAGCGCCGAGAAGATGGCGGCGACGGAGAGCAGGACCGGGTAGCCGGTGACGATCTTGACCCAGGGCGGGCCGGTCCAGGACGACTTCTCGACCACGACGGTGATCTCGCTCTGCACGGCCTTCTTGCCGGCCACGGTGGCGAGGAGGTTCCAGGCCATGATGACCATGCCGACGAGGTAGATGGTCCCGCCCAGCATGCGGATGATGTACATGGGGCGGATGGCGAGCAGCGTCTCGACGAAGTCGGGGTAGAGCAGCGACCCGTCGGGGTTGGTGGCGCGCCACATCAGGCCCTGGGTCACGCCGGAGACCCACATGGCCACCATGTACATGATGATGCCGACGGTGCTGGTCCAGAAGTGGATGTC
>CALMEZ010000278.1 GCA_937864985.1 uncultured Alphaproteobacteria bacterium | reverse complement strand
GCCAAGATCACTGAGTAAGGGCAGGGCACACCATGCAACGCCAGAATATCCGGATCCGTCTCAAAGCGTTCGATTATCGTATCCTCGATAACTCGACGCGCGAGATCGTGAACACCGCGAAGCGCACCGGCGCACAGGTCCGTGGACCTGTGCCGCTTCCGACGCGCATCGAGAAGTTCACCGTGAACCGTTCACCCCACGTGGACAAGAAGAGCCGCGAGCAGTTCGAGATGCGCACGCATCGCCGTCTGCTCGATATCGTGGATCCGACGCCGCAGACCGTGGACGCGCTGATGAAGCTCGACCTCGCCGCTGGTGTTGATGTTGAAATCAAGCTCTGAGTTCAAAGAGCCTCTGGAGAGAAAAATGCGTTCAGGCCTTATCGCCAGAAAGCTGGGAATGACCCGGGTCTACACGGAAGAGGGCGCTCAGGTGCCCGTCACCGTGCTGAAGGTGGACTCTGTCCACGTGGTCGCCCACAAGACGGCCGAGAAGGATGGCTATTCCGCCATTCAGCTCGGCTCCGGCACCCCCAAGATCAAGCGGCTGTCCAAGGCCGACCGTGGCCACTTCGCCAAGGCGAAGGTGGAACCGAAGCGCAAGCTGCAGGAATTCCGCGTTGCTCCCGACATGACCATGCCGGTCGGTGCGGAAGTGACGGCGGACCACTTCGTCGCCGGCCAGTTCGTCGACGTCACCGGCACCACCAAGGGCAAGGGCTTTGCCGGCGGCATGAAGCGCTGGAACTTCGGCGGCCTGCGCGCCACGCACGGTGTGTCGGTGAGCCACCGTTCCATCGGTTCGACCGGTAACCGCCAGGACCCAGGCAAGGTCTTCAAGAACAAGAAGATGCCTGGCCACCTCGGTTCAGAAACTGTCACCACGCAGAACGTTGAAGTCGTCAAGACCGACGTGGCCCGTGGCCTGATCCTGCTCAAGGGCTCGGTTCCGGGCTCGGCGGGCGGCTGGGTCTCGGTGCGTGACGCCGTCAAGCGCAAGCTGCCGGATGCAGCGCCAAAGCCGGGTGCCTTCAAGGCAGCCGCGGAAGCGCAAGGTTGAGTAGGGCATCGCAATCATGAAAATCGAAATCACAACATTTGATGCCAAGAAGGCCGGATCGGTTGATCTGTCCGACGCCATTTTCGGTCTCGACCCGCGCGCAGACATTCTGCACCGTGTCGTCCAGTGGCAGCTGAACAAGCGTCAGCAGGGCACCCACCAGGCCACGAGCCGCGGTGAAATCAACCGCACAACCGCCAAGCTGGGGCGCCAGAAGGGCGGCGGTACGGCCCGTCACGGTTCGCGCAAGTCCGGCATTTTCGTCGGCGGCGGCAAGGCCTTTGGCCCGCGCTTCCGTTCGCACGAAACCGCATTGAACAAGAAGATCCGCGCCCTGGGCCTCAAGCATGCCCTGTCGACCAAGGCCAAGGCCTCTGAGCTGATCATCATTGAAAAGGCCGAAGGCTTCGACAAGACCAAGGCTGCCAAGGCCGCCTTTGAAAAGATGGGCCTGGCCAACGCCTTGATCATCGACGGCGCCACGCTGAACGAAGGTTTCGCCAAGGCTGCCCGCAACGTTCCCAACATCGACGTGCTGCCGATCGCCGGCATCAACGTCTATGACATTCTGCGCCGCAAGCAGCTGGTCCTGACCAAGGCTGCGGTTGAAGCGCTGGAGGCGCGGTTCAAATGAGCAAGGAAAAATTCTACAACACCATCATTTCTCCGGCCATCACGGAAAAGGGCACCATGGTTTCGGCTTCGAACCAGGTTGTCTTCAACGTGGCCCCGAACGCCACCAAGACCGAGATCAAGGCTGCCGTTGAAGGCCTGTTCGGCGTCAAGGTTGCTTCGGTGAACACGCTGGTGCGCAAGGGCAAGCTCAAGGCTTTCAAGGGCCGCCGCGTGCTGCTGAGCGACAAGAAAAAAGCATATGTGACGCTCGCCGAAGGCGGACGCCTCGATGTGACAACAGGTCTCTGAGGGTAGGGTAGCAATATGGCACTCAAGACATTCAACGCCACGAGCGCAGGCCGCCGCCACCTGATCCAGGTGGACCGTTCAGGCCTCTTCAAGGGCAAGCCTCTCAAGGCCTTGACCGAAGGTCAGTCCAAGTCTGGTGGACGCGGCAACACCGGCCGCATCACCTCGCGCCGCAAGGGCGGTGGTGTGAAGACGGCTTATCGCCTGATCGACTTCAAGCGCACCAAGCACGATATGCCGGCCACGGTGGAACGTTTGGAATATGATCCGAACCGCACCGCCTTCATCGCCCTGATCAAGTATCAGGACGGCACGCTGTCCTACATCCTGGCGCCGCAGCGCCTGGCTGTTGGTGACACGGTCATCTCCGGCGCCAACGTCGACGTGAAGCCTGGCAATGCCATGCCGATCGGCGCGGTTCCGGTTGGAACTGTTGTCCACAATGTTGAAACCAAGCCCGGCGCTGCCATTGCGGCCCAAAACATGAACCCGCCAGCTAACACCGTGGTGAAGAACGCTCGTCCTTTCATCGCCGCCGAATTTCCTCAACCCGCCTTGCGTTCCACGATGACCGTGGATGGCAAGGACGTCAGCTCTTTGCTGAGCCGCACCGAGACCAAGGCTTCCTGGTCCCCCGCCTATGACCTGAGTGATGGCGTGCATAATGTGACGGTGGAAGGTCAGGCCGCCAATGGTCAGGTCATGAGCAGCACCTGGAGTTTTACCACTCAGGCCAAGGTGCAGAACACCAACAACAATAACAACGCAGGCGGCCAACTCCACGTGGACGATCCTCAACCCAATGACCAGGTGGGTGATGTCTTTCAGGTTATGGGACAGGCCACGGCTGGGGCTACCATTAAGGTTTTTGTGCGGGCCGACAAAGGCAACGGCAGAGTCTACACCTTTAAGGGGGTTGCTGACGAAGCTGGATTTTTCCAAA
>CALMEZ010000277.1 GCA_937864985.1 uncultured Alphaproteobacteria bacterium | reverse complement strand
CGCGGCCCCGCCATCAATGTAAATGACGCCGTTGGTGCCGTTCCGACGAACCGCCGCGATGTGATGCCACTTGCCATCGTTGACGCTGTTGGGAGAGGTCATGTTGAACTGGTAGCCGCCACCGTAAACCTGGAAACCAACCCGCCCGTCGCCGCCCACAGTTAACATGTATTCGCCATCGAACCCGCCGGCGTCGCGCTGTTGGATGATGCGTCCCGAGGTGGTAGCCGTGGTGTTGACCCAGGCTTCAAGAGTAAAGTCCGTGGTGCCCACCAAGGACGGGCCGGTGCCGAATTCAATGTAGGAACCGGCGCCGTCGAACTGATAGGCCGTTTTGCCGGCACTGAAACCTTGGTAAGCTGGTGGACGCGGGCCGTTCACACCGAGAGTCAGGCTGCCGTTGTTGGTGCCGCTGCCAAAGAACTGGGCATCAAAAAGATCGCTGCCCGTGCCGGTGAGGACCAGCGACTTCTCCGCGTCGGCCACGATCATCATGGCTTCGAGGCGGCGCAGGTAACGGTCGGTGCGCCAATCCTTTGCCATTTCCACACAGGCGCGTGTCAGTTGCGATGGGAATTGTTCCAGCTTGCCTTCCAGCCGTTCAAACAAGGTCATGGCATCGGCCGTTGCGCCCGCAAACCCGGCGATCACCTTGCCGGTGCCAAGCGGCCGCACCTTGCGGGCATTGCCCTTGATCACCGTCTGGCCAAGGCTGACCTGGCCATCACCGGCAATAACCACCTTGCCGCCTTTGCGCACGGTGAGGATCGTCGTGCCGTGCCATTGAATGGGTTCGCTCATATGTGATTGTCCTGTTTCAGCAGGCACATGTAGGATGTTGATTGCCCGAAATAAAGGGCAGGATTTTTTTGGGGAGGGCAGGCACATGGATCGCAGGCATTTTCTAACATGTCTTGGAGTCGCAATCGTCGCAACACCTTCGGCGGCAAGCGCCCGTCCTGCCAGTTGGGCCGTGAAGCTTGATGGCGGTAACGACTTGCCGAACCTGCATCGCATCACTTCGAAATTTTATCGCAGCGGCCAACCCACCGCTCAGGGCATTATCACGGCATCGAAGGCCTATGGCATCCGCACCATTGTCAGCCTCAACGACAAGCCCGATGAGTCAACACTCACCGGCTTGAAGCTGGTGCACGTTCCGATGAGCGCCTTCAAGACAGCCGACGAGGATGACCCACAACTGGCACGGTCACTCGCCGCAATTCAGCGCGGCCTCGCACGCGGGCCGACACTCGTGCACTGCCAGCATGGCAAGGACCGGACCGGCGGAATCGTCGCTGTATGGCGCATCTTGTATCAGGGCTGGTCTAAGGAGGCAGCCATCCGCGAAATGAATGAAGGTGGCTTCGGTTACAGCAATTGGCTTTTCAGCAATGCCCGCCACATTCGCAGCCTCGACATTGAGAAGCTGCGCAAACAGGTTGAAGCCCTTTAAGCAGTGCTGGAAGCCGTTGAATCACTGTCTTAAGAAACCGTTTCGGCGTCCGAACGATGGCGCATAAAGCATTGAAGTTGAAAGATATAGTCACGGCCTTTCGCATCTGCTAAGGCGTCGCGCAAGATAGGGAACAGCGCCATGCGGCAAGCCACAGTCGAACGCAAGACCACCGAAACGCAGGTCACCTGCACCGTCAACCTCGACGGCACGGGTGCCTTCGACGTGAAAACGGGTGTTGGCTTTTTCGACCACATGATGGAGCAGCTGTCCCGCCACTCACTCATCGACATCACGCTGCGCGCCACAGGCGACCTCCACATCGATGATCACCACACGGTGGAAGACTCCGGCATCGCCCTTGGCCAGGCCGTCGCCAAGGCGCTGGGTGACCGCAAGGGCATCCGCCGTTATGGCTCCTGTGATCTGCCCATGGATGAAACCTTGAGCCGCTGCGCCATCGACGTGTCGGGCCGTCCCTTCCTCGTCTTCAAGGCTGAATTCCCGCGCGACAAGATCGGCAGTTTTGACACTGAACTGGTGCGTGAATGGTTTCAGGCCTTCGCCATGAATGCCGGCATCACATTGCATCTTGAAAGCGCTTATGGCCTCAACGCCCATCATATCGCCGAAGCCAGTTTCAAGGCGCTGGCCCGCGCGCTGCGTGATGCGCTGGAAATTGATCCACGGCAGAAAGATCGCATACCCTCCACCAAGGGAAGTCTCAGTGGTTGAGGCGCTGTCCTGTTCCAAATTGAGCCCGTCATCCCCGCGAACGCGGGGACCCAGGCTTTTCAGAATCTCAATTGCTGAAAGTCTGGTTTCCCGCGTTCGCGGGAATGACAGCGGTAAGATGGGGCGTTCGCAGCCATGAAAACCGTTATCATCGATTACGGCTCCGGCAACCTGCATTCGGCCCACAAGGCCTTTGAGCGGGCCGCGAAGGACAACAACATCAAGGCCGAGATCATTGTCTCTGGCCGTGCTGAGGATGTTGCAAAGGCTGACCGCATCGTGTTGCCCGGTGTTGGCGCCTTCAAGGATTGCCGCAATGGATTGATGGCCGTTGATGGCCTGCGCGAGGCTTTGCAGCAGCGCGTCATCGTCGGTGGCTTTCCGTTCCTTGGCATCTGTGTGGGCATGCAGCTCATGGCCACGCGCGGCCTTGAATATGATGTGACGCAGGGCCTGGGCTGGGTGGCAGGAGATGTGAAACGCATCACGCCCACAGATCCCAACCTCAAGATTCCCCACATGGGCTGGAACACCCTGAAGCTTCACGCCGATCATCCGGTGCTCAATGGCATATCAACGGGAGAGCAGGGGCTTCACGCCTATTTCGTCCATTCCTATCACCTGGAGTGCACGTTGCCGGAAGACCTGGTCGCCACCACGGATTACGGCGGCGCCATTACCGCCATGGTGGGCTATGACAATCTGGTGGGCACCCAATTCCACCCGGAGAAAAGCCAGGCGCTGGGGTTGAATCTGATCGCCAATTTCCTGCGGTGGAAGCCATGATCCTCTTCCCCGCCATTGACCTGAAGGACGGCCAGTGCGTGCGCCTGAAGCTGGGGGACATGGCCCAGGCCACCATCTACAACGAAAACCCGGCCGCCCAGGCCAAGGCCTTCGAAGATCAGGGCTTCAAGTGGCTGCATGTGGTCGATTTGAACGGTGCCTTTGAGGGGCAATCGGTCAATGGTTTCGCAGTCGAATCGATTCTGAAATCGACGCACAACCCGGTTCAACTGGGAGGCGGCATTCGCACATTGCAGCATATTGAAAACTGGCTGGACAAGGGCTTGGCCCGCGTCATTCTCGGGACGGTTGCGGTGCGCAACCCTGAACTTGTCAAAGAAGCCTGCAAAAAATTCCCCGGCAAAGTCGCCGTCGGCATTGATGCCAAGGGCGGCAAGGTGGCCGTGGAAGGCTGGGCCGAAGCATCCTCGCTCGGCGTTGTTGAGCTGGCGAAAAAATTCGAAGGCGCCGGCGTTTCAGCCATCATTTACACCGACATTGATCGTGATGGCATTCTCACAGGCATCAACTGGTCATCAACCATCGAACTGGCCAATGCCGTTTCGATCCCGGTGATCGCCTCGGGCGGTCTTGCCTCGATGGATGACATCCGCCGCATGCTGCAGCCTGAGGCGCGAAAGCTCGAAGGGGCCATCACCGGTCGCGCGCTCTATGATGGCAGGCTCAATCCGGCTGAAGCGTTACGACTCATTTCGGAGGCGAATCGAAATGGATAAGGTTCTCGTTATCACCGGCGGCGGCCGCGGCATTGGGGCGGCAACAGCGCGGCTGGCCTGCGCAGCGGGCTATCGTGTCGCCGTCAATTACGTCTCCGATTCAACCGCCGCAGAGGCGCTGGTCAAGGAGTTGAAGGCAACAGGCGCAAAAGCCATCGCCGTCAAAGGCGACGTCTCGAAGCTCGAAGATGTCATCCGCATCTTTGATGAAACCGAAGATGCCTTCGGCCCCGTCACGGCGCTGGTCAACAATGCGGGCATCACCGGCAGAAGTTCACGTCTTGATGATGTGGATCCCAAGGTCATCACCGAGACGATTGCCATCAATGTCAACGGCGTCATCTTCGCGGCGCGGGAAGCCGTCAAACGCATGTCCACCCGCCATGGCGGCAAGGGTGGCGTCATCGTCAACATTTCATCAGCCGCCGCAACACTGGGCAGCCCCGGTGAATATGTCTGGTATGCCGCCAGCAAGGGCGCCATCGAAAGCCTGACCATTGGCCTCGCCAAGGAAGTCGCCGAGGAAGCCATTCGTGTTGTCTGTGTATGCCCCGGCATGGTGGAAACGGAAATACATGACCGCTCCACGGGTGATCCCGCCCGCGTCGAGCGCATTCGCCCCAACATTCCTGTGAAGCGCATCGGCCGCCCGGAAGAAATTGCTGAGGCCATCATGTTCCTGCTGAGCGACAAGGCCTCATATGTCACCGGCACCACGTTGCGTGTGTCTGGAGGCCGCTGATGCTGAAAATGCGCGTCATTCCCTGCCTCGACGTGAAGGATGGCCGCGTGGTGAAGGGCGTCAACTTCGTCGACCTGCGCGATGCCGGTGATCCCGTGGAGGCTGCCAAGGCCTATGATGCGGCAGGTGCTGACGAACTCTGCTTCCTTGACATCACGGCAACACATGAAGGCCGCGGCACCATGTTTGATGTGGTACGCCGCACCGCCGAGGCCTGCTTCATGCCCCTCACCGTGGGCGGCGGCGTGCGCACGCTTGAAGACATTCGCAATCTGTTGCTCGCAGGTGCCGACAAGGTGTCGATTAATTCCGCTGCCGTGGCCAATCCGCAGTTCGTGAAACAGGCAGCAGAAAAATTCGGCAGCCAGTGCATTGTCGTCGCCATTGATGCCAAGCAGGTGGCCGCCGAAAAAT
>CALMEZ010000276.1 GCA_937864985.1 uncultured Alphaproteobacteria bacterium | reverse complement strand
GCGGCCATGGTACTTAAATCCACCAAACGTGTCAAGAAAATGTTTTTCGAAAATTGCACGACGATTGCCCACAGCAAAGCTCTATCTGATCAAACAGTTAGCCATATGAAACCGCCTCGATAGGCCCTTCTTTCTCCCACCCTATCACCGCACCGACTGCAGAGATGCCTGACGCATGACCAATTATGACGCAAATGACTGAAGACTCTTGGCCGGAATAGGGCCGAGGGCCGTGATCGCGAGACAGCGCTGATCTAACAAGGTTTGCGCCACACGATAGACCTGATCTGTGGTGACACGGTCAATCTCCCCGATCATTTGTTCAAGTGAGACGTGACTGCCTTGCGTCAATTCATCCTTGGCTAGTTTACTCATACGGCTATGCGAGCTTTCCAGGCTGAGCATCAGGCTGCCCTTCATTTGATTTTTAACACGGGCCAGATCTTTCGCGTCAATCCCCTTGCTACGGAGCTTCTTCAACTCACGACACACAACCTCCACCACTCGCTCGACTTCTTTGGGACGTGTACCTGCATAGACAGTCGTCATCCCGCCGTCGGAGTAAGTGGACAGGAACGAATAGATCGAATACACGAGACCGCGTTTTTCCCGTACCTCTTGAAACAGTCGTGAACTCACGCTTCCGCCGAGCACACCGTTCAGAGCATGCGCTGCATACCGATCCTTGTGCCCGGCACTCAATCCTTGCAGTCCCAAGCAGAGATGGACCTGTTCAAGCGCTTTGCGCCTGACCAGAACACCGCCACGAACCTCGGGCGGGCGCCGACTCTGTTGTACCGCCACTCCCTTATGTGGAGCGGAGAAATAACGGGCCATGAGTTGCTCAAGGCGTTTCCAGGTAAAATTTCCGGCAACCGCGACGACAGTGCGTTCCGGGTCGTAGTGAGACCCGACGTACGAAATCAGATCGTGACGCCCCAGCGCCTGGATTCTCGGAGCCTGCCCAAGGATGGGGCGGCCCAGCGGATGGCTGCCAAGGGTGTGCTTCATGTGAAGCTCCTGGACGAGATCCTCCGGGTCATCCTGAACCATCCGGATTTCTTCCAGCACCACCTGCTTTTCTTTTTCGACTTCCTTCGACTCGAACCGGGAACGGTAAAACAGATCAGACAGCGCCGTCATCAGGCCTCTTCCATCGGAGCGAGGCTGTCGGCGGCCCATGCGAGGTGCACGGTTTCTCCCATCTTGTGGCCGACGGCGGAGGCGGGAAGGGCGGCGGCGATCCTCGTCCCATCAGCGTCAACAGAGATGCGAGTCGTCGCACCTTGATAGCTAATGGCCGTGATCACGCCTTTGACGCCCTTGGCGGCAAGGCCAATTTTTTCAGGCCGCAGGCTGCACCATTTAGCCGGGCCGCCATTCTTGGCGCAAAATTCTGGCGGCAGCACATTGGATGAGCCTACGAAATCGGCGGCAAAGCGCGTGCGTGGATGTTCGTAAATATCCTTCGGCGTGCCCGCCTGCACGATCTTGCCTTCATTGAAGATCGCTACACGGTCAGCCATCGATAGGGCTTCACCCTGGTCGTGTGTCACGAAGATGAAGGTGATGCCGAGCTGCTTCTGCAGGGATTTCAACTCTTCCTGCATCTGCTCGCGGAGTTTCAAATCAAGTGCACCGAGAGGTTCATCCAGCAACAGCACCTTTGGTTCATTCACCAAGGCGCGGGCCAAGGCCACGCGCTGCCGCTGCCCACCCGAGAGCTGGCTAGGGCGGCGCGCGCCGTATCCCGACAGTTTCACCATATCGAGCGCGGCTTGGGCCCGCGCCTCTCGGTCGGCGCGGTTCACGCCTTTGATCATCAGACCATAGGCCACGTTCTGACCCACCGTCATATGCGGAAACAGCGCATAATCCTGAAACACGGTGTTGACGTTGCGCTTGTACGGCGGAAGATTTTCGCACGGCACGCCAAAGATGGAAATGGAACCAGACGTCGGCTGCTCGAAACCAGCAATCAGGCGCAAGCAGGTTGTCTTGCCGGAACCAGAAGGCCCCAGCATTGCGAAAAACTCGCCAGGCGCGATATCAAGCGACACATTGTCAACGGCGCGGACTGTGCCGAACACGCGCGACACATTGCGGAAAGAAACGGCAGATGTCATGAATCACCAAAAATGGAAGCGCCGGAGTTCAAATGAAACTCCGGCGCAGTGGAGGTGTTACTTGCCTTGCACAGCCACGAAGTCTTTCGACCACTGTGAATAGGGCACGCAGGTGCCTTCCGCTTCACACTTTCCAATGGGCGTGCGCCAGAACCAGATCTTGTCAAAGTTGGCATAGCCGTTGGTGTCACAACCTGTGTCGGTCAGCAGGGCATTGCCTTTGCAAGCCGCAGGCACAGCCGGAACTGAGCCGAACCAGGCCGCCACGTCGCCTTGTACTTTGGCGTCGAGCGAGTGATTGAGCCACATGTAGGCGCAATTTGGATGAGCAGCTTCCGCATGCATCATCGTCGTGTCAGACCAGCCTGTTGCACCTTCTTCTGGGATGGTGGAAGCAATCGGCTTCTTGTCGGCCTGCAGCAGGTTCACCTGATAGGGCCATGACGAAGAGGCAACAACACCTTCATTCTTGAAGTCGTCGACCTGCACCGCAGCATCGCCCCAATAGCGGCCAACCAACGCGCGCTGCTTGGTCACGAGGTCAATGGCCGCGGCATATTGGTCCTTGTTCAGTTCATAGGGGTTCTTGATGCCCAGTTCCGGCTTGGCCTTCATCAGGTACAGCGCCGCATCGGCAATATAGATGGCGCCATAATAGGCCTGCACGCGGCCCTTGTTGGATTTGCCATCCGGCAGGTTCTGTTCTTCGAAAACAACCGACCAGCTCTTGGGCGCTTCTTTGAATACATTGGTGTTATAGGCCAACACATTCGGACCCCACTGGTAAGGCGTGCCGTAATGCACGCCATCCACCGTGTTCCAGGCGGCGGATTGCAGTCGCTCGTCGACGTTCTTCCAGTTTGGAATGAGATCGGTGTTGATCGGTTGAACCTTCTTGCCTGCAATGAGGCGCAGCGACGCGTCGCCCGATGCCGTCACAAGGTCAAATCCACCCTGGTTCATCAGGGTCACCATCTCGTCTGATGTCGCCGCCGTCTTGACATTGACCTTGCAGCCGGTTTCCTTTTCAAAGCCGGTCACCCAGTCATAGCTTTTGTCGCTCTCGCCCCGTTCGATATAACCGGCCCAGGCGACAATATCGACTTCCCCTTCGCCATCGCCCACCGTTTTGACTGTCGGTCCGCCAGTTGTCGCAGCCGCCGGGGCGCCGGCTGGTGGCGCGGCGCACGCCGCCAGTAACAAGCTCAAGATAGCGAGTAGGGCTAACCAGGATGTGAATCGTGTTCGCATGGTGGAATTTCCTCTCTGAGATATGCAGTTGATAAAATTTGAGATGCAGGCAGCAGAAAAACAATCTGGAATTGGGAGTTAGTTCATGTGTGAAATATTGGCCTATTATATACACAAATAGGTGTTTCTGCAAAGTGCAAGCTTGAGCAACGATTGGGGTCGGTACACTGATAAAATGGCTTGATAGATTAGGATTCAGTTGGGAGCAACGTACATAAACCCTTCATCATTGGCATCCAAGATTTCATGCCTACCCGCTAAGCCTAGCTGAATCGGGGCAACATGCCTTTGGTTTTGACACCAACCCCATCTTGACCTAAAATCATGCTCTTGAATGATGATAAAAGCTTTTGAAAAGTGGCGGG
>CALMEZ010000275.1 GCA_937864985.1 uncultured Alphaproteobacteria bacterium | reverse complement strand
GGCCGCGTGGTGGAGACGACGACCGAGGGTGCGGTCGACCACATCGAGATGCTCTCGCAGAAGTACATCGGCAGGCCCTATCCGTGGTACGGGGGGCGAGACCAGGTGCGGGTGATCATCGTCATTGAGCCGGAGAAGGTCACCAGTATGGGGTAGGTGACGCGAGGTGAACACCCTTCCGGGAAGGGTGTTCACCTAATCCCTATCCTTTGACCGATGCGCCGTTATCCTCGCCGTGATAAGCTTTGGACATAACTTGCTGACTTTGCACGCACTCTTCGACAGCAAGGGAATGAAAGTCGTTTGATTCACCTCTACGACAGGACTGCCAGGTTCCTCGACAAAGATGGTTGCGCCTATGCTGTTCCTCAAACTCCTGGCACTAGCTATTTCCTTCATTGTCTGTGTGGCAGTTGGGGTTCGCAACATAAACCGTGATTTCCACCCGGCCATTCGGTCACACATGGAGCTCTTTCTTGCCGGAGTGCCAGTCGGGTTCATTGGTATGTTGATCCTCATCCCAGATTGGCCCGAAGCTAGCGGGTTTGGTGTATTAACTGGATTGTTGATTGGACTAGGTTTGTCCTACAGTACACCCCGCCAGTGGCGATACTGGAACGTACCGCGACTCCCCAAGAATCGGAGCAATAATCATTCGTCACCATGCCTGCGCCGTAGATAGCATTCAGGCGGGCTTGAATGATGTGCAGTCATCGCCGCATAGGCATCCATGAGACCATACACACTACTCTTCGCCTATAGCATTCTGCTTGTTCTAATCTATTACGCGTATATTTCTTGGAAGCACCCCGAAGTACTGCATGCACAGCTTTCGTGGTATGCGCGGATCTATGATGGTTGGAATCGAGGACAGGCAGAAGCCCTGCGCTCGAACACTCATCTATGGACAATGCGCATCGCCTCTGTGGCCATGTTTGCGATTTCCCTGGCGTTAACAGGAATGCTAGTGCTTCAATATCCGTCGACTGGGCGGCCGACAGCGGACACGTTGGGCCCGCTGCTCACGCTGTTACTCGAAGCCGTACTGCTCGCACTGCTCTACCGGAACCTGTCACGCCACAAGCTGCGGCGCTACGTGCGCGGCGATGTGGTGGAAGTGCCCGCCGCCGATGTGAAGCGCTTCATGAAGGAGCTTGCGGCAGAGCCCGTCAAGATCAAGGCGTGAAGGATTTCTTTTACCGGCACCAGCCGCCGATGCATGTGCGCTCGGCGGTCTTCGCCGGGGCAGGGGCGGCACTTGCGATCATGGTGCTGGCGCTCATGGGCCTGTGGCTGGGCGGCGTCTGGCTGATGGCGCCCTTCGGTGCGTCAGCCGTGCTGCTGTTCGCAGCCCCCACGGCGGTGCTCTCGCAGCCGATCAATCTCGTGGGTGGAAATATCGTGGCAGCTTGCGTGGCGCTGCCGCTTGCCGCTTTCTGGCCGGAGCATGTGTGGGTCGCCGCTCTTGCCTGCGGCCTCACCATCAGCCTCACGGTGCTGTTCCGCGTCGTGCATCCGCCGGCGGGCGCAACCGCGCTCGTCATCTATCTCACCAAGGCATCGTGGACGTTCTTCTTCGTACCCGTGCTGGCGGGAAGCCTGCTTCTTGTCTTCATCGCCTGGGGCTGGCACCGCGTGATGGGCGGCATTTATCCCCTGAAGTCGCCGCCGTAACGGCTGAGGGCAGAACGGCCTTCTTCGGTCAATCCATAAACGCCACGCTCCACCTTGGCGAACCAGCCATAGACATTGTCGCGGAAAATGCCGGGCGCGCGGTCAACGCGGGTGGCGGCCTTCACATCCCTGATGCGGGCCGGACCTTCGGCGGCGAGATGGCCGGCGCATTTGAGCGCATCCTGCCGATAGGCCGTCATCAGCGGCTTCCGCGTGCTCCCACCCAGATTGGGATCGCCGCTCCGCGCGTTGAACTCCTTGAGCAGCAGGCCGCGCTTCTTCGTGTTGGTGCGGGGCGCGTAGGGAATGGGGTCAGCCATCACTTCAAGCGAGCCGGCCGACGTCACCACGATCAGGCCGAGGCCCAGCCTGCGGCAGAGCTTCAGCGCCGAGGCACCCACGCCACGCTTCGGCCTTGCGATGGCGATGTAGACATGTTCGGCAACAGTCAGGCGTTCCACCGCCTGATAGAGCAGCTTGAGCGTCAGGGCCTCTTTCAGTTCGACGATGACGGGCGTTTCGTTGCCGCGCACAGCCACCACGTCGCAGCCCTTCACCTCGGCCTTCACCACATAGCCTTGCGCCTCCAGGTGGCGCTTCACGGGAAGATAGAGATCGGTCTCGGCCATGACAGGGAAATAGCCCGATTCGGGGGGAAGTATTTCCAACCGCTTAATGACAAATTTAGCAAGCCGGGAAAGGGAGTGGAAGTCATTGCCTGTCATGCTGAATGTTCACGCAAGGCGGGGAACATGCGGGCAATCATCACTACAGTCGTGACTGCAACATTCTGCTTTCTTTGTGCACAGGCGCAGGCAGCGGCATGTCTCAAGTCAGATCCCTTCCGCGCGTCAAAGGTGACAGTTGATTTGTGCACCCGAGAACTCAGTAACTCAGCCTTGACCGAAACAGAAAGGGCAAAGCTTCTCGAACAGCGGGGAAACGCCAACTATTGGCAACAGCAATTCAATCTGGCGATTGAAGACTTCAACAAGGCAATCGCGATTGACAGCAGCTTGAACGAATCCCGCATCCAGCGCGGCTGGGCCTATCTACGGGTCGGACAAACGGAGAGCGGCTTCACCGACTTCAGCAATGCATTGGAGCAGAACCCGCGAAGCGCCCGCGCCGTCTTCGCCATAGGCTACATATATGGCTACGAAGGCGACCGCGACAAGGAACGCCAGGCTTACGAGCAGGCTGTTTCCCTCGATCCAACCTATTACCTCGCCCGTTCCAACCTTGCGCTTTTCTACGAGCAAAAGGCATCGGATCTCGCAAGAGCGCTCTCCACTTACGATGCGCTCATTGCCGAGGGTCGGGAGAAACTGAACAAGACGGAATTCTGGACGAACTCTGATTTTCAGACAAAGAATTTCTTTGATGATATCATCTGGAGCCGGAACCGAATTCTGATCAAGATGGGCAAGGCGGAGGAGGCCCGCCAAGCCGCGCTGAAACTGCTCAAGATTTATCCGGACGACTCGGCTCTTTTTCTGATGATTGCAGACAGCTACGAAACCGCCCAGCCCGATCTGGAGAAGTCGCTCGCCTGGACGAACAAGGCATATGCTCTCTGCGAAAAGCGGGATATCGACGAAGATTGCTATTATGTGGCACTCAAGCGCATGCAGTCGCTCTCGAAGCTGCAGCGGCTATCCGATTTGAAGGTGACTGCCGAGAAACTGATCAGTCAGGAGATTCCGGATTGGTACAAGGCCGCACCGCGCTTCTTTCTCGGGGTTGTGAAAAAGAAATCGAACGATCTTGAGGGGGCCAAGGAGGATTTCCTGTGGGCGCGCCAGCGCAACGACTTCTATCAGCGGGCGCTCATCACGCAGCTTCTGCAAAACGGCTACTACGACGGTGGTACCGCTGACCCGTGGAGCATTGAAGCCGAGAACGGACTTGAGGCTTGCCTCATCGACCAGGATTGCATGAGGCGCTGATGTCACTTCAGATGAGAAAACTGCTCCGCCAGGTTGCTGCTGTGCTCGGCTGGCAGCTTCTTATGGCCCTGCCTTCAAGTGCCACAGTCGACAAGGCACGTTGTTTTGCTTCAATCGAAGCAGTCATGCGTTTTGAAGACGAGGCTCCGTGTCTGGAGCTTGCACGCAACAGGAAAACATCGGCTACGGACCGGGCAAAAATACTGTTTCAGGTCGGGCTTGCCGTACAGGAACATTGGCAGGAACACAAAAAGCCGTTCGAGTCGGCATGGCAGGATGCCTATGCATATTGGGCCGATGCCATTGCCGCAGACCCGGCATACGTCGAGCCCTATCTCGCCATTGCCGTCCGTGCTGGATTCGATGACAAGCAGAAGACAATCGACCTTCTGGACAAAGGGCTGGCCGCACTTCCGGACAATCCCAGGCTCAAAGCCTTCAAGGCTGCGGTGATGATGTACTATGGCCCGCCTGAGCAAATGGGAAAGCTCTGCGACGAGGCTGTCAAGGCTGATCCGATGTCTCCTGACGTCGCCTCCGCCTGCGGAGATGTATACGACTCTCTTGGCCGGCATGTGGAAGCGCTCGCCAGTTTCCAAAACTCGGCAAAGACCTTCGATCCAGTAAAGCGCCGCCGCTACGGGATGCTCGCCGAGTCAAATCCGTTCCAGGACATGGCGCAGATTTACTCGAAGCTGGGTGACGACGCGACCGCAGCAAAGACCCTTGAAGCATTCGCGGCCAAGTTTGAGACAGCAATGATGCCGGACATAAAGGCCGAGTTGGCTGGCTATCAGGAGAGAGCAGGCGACTACAAGTCGGCTGTCGAAAACTACCGGAGTGCGTTCGAGCATCCAAGCGCAGCCAACCAACGCACTCTGGTCGTACCCTATGTTTTCGCGTTGGCGCATGCTGGTGAAGTGGACAAGGCGTTGGAGGTTTCCGAATACTTCGCCAAGCAGCCGGAACTGAAGATCATCCTGATGCTGCAAGTCCGCCTGAAGAACACGGTCGCTCCGCACCTCAAGATCAATGGCAAATATGACAGCGCCACCCGTGAAGCCATGAAGGACTGCATCGTCAGCGAGGAATGCGAGGCAGGTTTCGAATCGATCCGTCTCTGACGGCCTAGAAGATGCCGCCCTTGTAAGGCAGGACCACGACCTTGGTGCCCACCTTCACCCGATTGTAGAGATCGATCACCGCGGTGTTGAGCATGCGGAAGCAGCCGGACGTGGTGGCCTGTCCGATGGTGTAGGGCGCAGGCGTGCCGTGGATGCGGTACTGGTTGTCCTTCCCGCCCTCGTTCAAAAGATAGAGCGCGCGGGCACCCAGCGGATTGTCGAGGCCGCCCGGCATGCCGTCCTTCCACTGGTCGTAGTGTTCGTGCTTCGACATCATCTCCTCGGTGGGCGTCCACTTCGGCCACTTGGCCATGCGGGCGACTGTTGCCGTGCCGCTCCAGCGGGTGGCACTGCTGCCCACGCCGATGCCGTAGCGGATCGCCTTGCCGCCGGGCTGGACGAGGAACAGGAAGCGACGCTTCATGTCGACGACGATGGTGCCCGGCGCCTCGTCTGTCTTGAAATCGACGATGCGCTTGCGGAATTTGTACTCGACCTTGTCTTCTTCGTAGGGCGAGATGTGGAAGGGTTCATCGGCGCGCGCCACAGCGGGCACAAAGGCAGCGGCGATGGGCGACAGCAACAGAGTACGGCGGGACAAACGCATGCGGCGCAGACTATGCGCCTGCGCCGCAGCAATCAATTCACAACATTGCGCGTGAGGTCAGAGGCGCACGTAGTTGGTGTAGGCGTCCATCATGGTGCGGCTGATGTTGCCGGGCTTGAAGGTGTAGGGGCCGATTTCCGCAACCGGCGTCACCTCGGCGGCGGAGCCCACGATGAAGCATTCGTTGAAGGTCTTCAGCTCCTCCGGCATGATCCGGCGCTCAATCACTTCAAGGCCTTGCTGCTTGGCAAGGGCGATCACCGTCTGGCGGGTGAGGCCGTTCAGGAAGCAGTCGGCGATCGGCGTATGCAGCGCGCCGTCGCGGGTAAAGAAGATGTTGGCGCCGGTGCATTCGGCCACGCGGCCCTGCCAGTCCAGCATCATGGCGTCGGCATAGCCCTTCTTCTCCGCCTTGTGCTTGGAGATGGTGCAGATCATGTAGAGGCCGGCGGCCTTGGCATGAACCGGCGCGCACTTGGGATCGGGGCGGGCGTAGTCGGCGATGTCGAGGCGGATGCCCTTCATCTTGGTTTCGGGATCGAACATCGAGGGCCAGGCCCAGGTGGCAATCGCCACATGGATCTTGTTGTTCTGGGCCGAGACCGCCATCATTTCCGAACCGCGGAAGGCGACGGGGCGCACATATTGGTCGCCACCGCCGGCCATCGCCACAACCTTGTCCTTGGCGGCGTTGATTTCATCGTCACTGAAGGGCAGGTCGAAATCCATGATCTGGGCCGACTTGCGGAAGCGTTGGGTGTGTTCCTTCGACTTGAAGATCTTGCCGCCGTAGGCGCGCTCGCCCTCAAACACGGATGAACCGTAATGCAGCCCATGGGTGAGCACATGCACCTTGGCTTCCTTCCACGGCACGATTTCGCCATTGAACCAGATGTGGCCGTCGCGCTTGTCGAAAGGAATGATGCTCATGTGGTGACTCCCATTCTTTTTGAATTCTTGCCCTCAAGCCTGTAAAGTCATGGCGCGCCGCTTGGTGGCTGCGGGCTGTTCACAAGGACTGAAGATTGTCTTGGAAAAGCTATCACAGCTATATAATATGTCAACATGACTGACATAATTGCGCCCCTGTCGAAAACGCATGACTCTGACGCAGTCGCCCTGGTCGAGCTGCTGTTCTTTGCCTATCGCGATTTCGTGGCGGGGCCAGACGCCATTCTCGAAGATCTTGGTTTTGGCCGGGCCCATCACCGGGTGTTGCATTTCGTTGGCCGCAATCCGGGTATGACGGTTGCGCAGCTTCTCGACATCCTGCGTATTACCAAGCAGAGCCTCAGCCGCGTTCTCAAGGAATTGCTGGAGAAGGGCTACGTCGTCCAGCGGGAAGGATCGGAAGACCGGCGCCAGCGACTTCTTTACCTGACGCAGGCGGGTGAGGCCTTGTGGGACACACTGATCACGCCGCAGCTGGCGCGTTTCCAGGACGCCATGAAGCATATGGGTGAAAAGGATGGCGCTCTTTATCAGGAACTTCTGTTGCAATTGATTTCGCCGGAAAACCGCAGGGCGGCGGAGGACTGGATCAACCGGGCGCGCCACCATGGATGATGCCCACCACATACTCGTGGTTGATGATGACAAGCGCATCCGCGAGCTTCTGGTGTCTTTCCTCTCCAACAATGGTTACCGCGTGTCGGCTGCTGCCAACGCGGCCGAAGCCCGGCGCGCCATGGCCGGCATTGCCTATGATGTCATCGTGCTCGACATCATGATGCCAGGTGAAAATGGTCTCGACTTTGCGGCCAATCTGCGGGCCGCTTCGAATGCTATTCCCATCCTGATGCTATCGGCGCGCAGCGATGCCTCTGACCGGATCAAGGGGCTGGCGAAGGGCAGTGATGACTATCTTGGAAAACCCTTCGAGCCGGAAGAGCTGTTGTTGCGGCTTCGCAACCTGACCCGGCGCAGCGCAGTGCCGCGCGCTGCGTCTCGCGCTGTGCGGTTTGGTGATTGTGTGTTTGACACTGGAACAGGCGAATTGCAGCGCGGCGGCGTTCATGTGCACATCACGGGCCGCGAACGCGAAATTCTGCGCATGCTGATCACTGCTGACGGGCGGCCGGTGGCGCGCGCCGCATTTCAGCCGCAGGGCAGTGATGAGAACGCACGTGCCATCGACGTGCAAGTGAATCGGCTGCGGCAGAAGGTCGAGCGGGATCCGGCCCAGCCGGTTTATCTGCAAACCGTGCGCGGCGAGGGCTATTGCCTGATTGTGGAAGGTGAATGACGCATGAGCACTGAATTCCAACCGCCCACGGCAACGTTGTACAACCGCTTCAACAGGGTGATTGAACATTATCTGCCACATGGCCTCTACCGCCGGGCCATGTTGATCCTGGTCGTGCCGGTGCTTCTGATGCAGCTTCTGATGACCTATGCCATTCTTGACAGGTATTGGGACAATGTAACCCGCGTGCTCAGCCATTCCTTGTCGCGAGACATTGGCCTGGTGCTGGATGGCTATGAGAAATCAGATAAGAGTCCCGCAGCAATCGAGCAAATGAAGCAGGCAGCGCAGGACCAATTTGAATTGCAAGTGGATGTGCTTCAGGGCGCGCAATTGCCGCCACTGAAATCAGCGGCCTTCTACCAGCTGTTTGATTCCAAGATGCAGCGCTACCTGGCGCGCGAGACAACGCGCCCCTTCTGGGTGAACAGCGCAGCACAGGATGGCAAAGTCGAGATCCAGGTGCAGGCCGAACCCAACCAGATCTTTTCCTTCAAGACGGACGCAAACCGCGCCTGGGCTTCGGGCACCCCGTGGCTGTTGATGCTGTTGCTGGGATCAACGGCAGCATTGTTGTCGGTCGCTGCGATTTTCCTGCGCAACCAGATCAGACCGATCCTTGAACTGGCCAAGGCGGCACAGGATTTTGGCCTCGGCCGCGACACCGCCAATTTTCGCCCACGCGGCGCGACGGAAGTGCGCTCGGCCGGCCTTGCCTTCATGGACATGCGGCGGCGTATTGCGCGGCATGTGGAGCAACGCACGGCGATGCTGGCCGGTGTATCCCATGACCTGCGTACCATCCTGACGCGCTTCAAGCTGGAACTCGCCGTGATCGGCGACAATCCGAAGGTGCATCCACTCAAGGAAGACGTGGATGAGATGCAGCACATGCTTGAAGACTACATGGCATTTGTCAAAGGTGATGGCGGCGAGCAGGTCGTGGCTGTTTCGGTTCCAGAAGCCGTGGCGGCTACAATCGAGTCTGTCGAGCGCGACAGACCTGACTCAGATACGGTGATTGCGACCGGCACATTGCCCCACGACAATGTGCTTCTGAAATCAAATGCGTTTCGCAGGCTGTTGGCCAATCTGATTGGCAATGCAGCGCGCTATGGAACAAAAGTGAATGTGACAGGCGAGATCAAGGATCAGCGGTTGTGGATTTATGTCGATGACAATGGCCCGGGCATTCCGCCCGAGGAGCGGGAACACGCGTTCCGTCCCTTCGTGCGGCTGGACAATGCCCGCAACCTTGATGAAACGGGAACGGGCCTTGGCCTGGCAATCGCGCTCGACATTGCGCACGCCCACGGCGGTGACATTCTGCTTGATGACAGCCCGATGGGCGGGTTGCGGGCGTCGGTGAAGCTGCCGGTCTAGTTCAGAACAGCTTACCGCCGTTCGGCACGGCTTGCGTTGGTGCGATCATCACAACGCTGCCGTCTCCATCCGGAAATCCCAGCGTGAGCACTTCTGACATGAACGGCCCGATCTGCCGGGGTGGGAAATTGACGACGGCAGCCACTTGTTTGCCGATGAGTGTCTCAATTGCATAATGCCTGGTGATCTGCGCTGATGATTTCTTGATGCCGATCGTTGGTCCGAAATCGATGCGCAGCTTGATGGCCGGCTTGCGTGCTTCAGGGAAGGGCTCTGCCGCGACGATGGTGCCGACGCGGATATCAACCTTTTCAAAATCTGCGAATGTGATTTCGGCCATCAGCCTGCAAGCTCCTTCGAGCGGCGCGCAGCGGCGGCGATGGCTTTTTCCATCAGAGGCTTCATGCCGTCATCGGCCATCAGCACCTGCAGGGCAGCGTAGGTCGTTCCGTTGGGTGACGTCACATTCTTGCGCAGTGTTTCGGCTTCGATGCCACTCTGGCGCATGAGTTCACCAGCGCCAGACACGGTGGCACGGGCCAATTGCATGGCGAGGGACGGGGCGAGGCCGATTTTTTCGCCGGCAGCCGCCAGGCATTCGGTGAGATAAAACACATAAGCCGGGCCAGAGCCGGACACGGCTGTCACCCAATCAATCTGTTCTTCATGTGGCACGCGCACCACGTCACCGATTGATGATAGCAATTGTTCGGCGAGGGCATTCTGCGCGGCGCTGACGTGCGAATTGGCCGCCATGGCCGTGATGCCGCGGCCGATGGCCGCCGGTGTGTTGGGAATGGTGCGGATGATGGCAGTTTCGCCGAAGTGGCTTGCCAAACTGGCAATAGTCTTACCCGCAACGACGGACAAGATCAGCGGTTTTTCAGCGGAGAGGCCGGACAAGGGCATCAGCACCTCATCCATCACCTGCGGCTTGACGGCCACCAGCACCACTTCAACGCCTTTGATCGTCGCGGACGGAGGATTGTGGCTGATGCCATTGGTGTCCAGCAGCGCTTTCACCTCGGCGGGCGGGTTGGGATCAAGGGCGATGATCTGGGATGCTGGGACGCCGGCTTTCAGCCAGCCGTCGAGCATGGCGCCGCCCATCTTGCCAGCGCCAATGAGGACAAGTTTACCCTTGAGAGAAATCTTCATGGGGCCTGCCTATCATGCTTCGCCCTGGGTTTCGAGCATGGCGTTGCGCAAGGCATCGGCGGCCGTCTGGTTGCCCCAGGCGACAAACTGGAAGGCCGGATAATAGTGCTGGCAGGAATCGAGGCCGGCTCGGATCAGGGCGTCGCACTGGGCGTCATTCGCTTCAGCGCCGCCGGCCAGCCATAAGGCATTGCGGTAAACAATACGGCCATTGGTTTCCCACAGGTCAAAATGGCCGTGCACCAGACCGCTGTTGATTTGAACAAGTAAATTCAGAATCTCGCCGCGGCGCTGATCGCTGAACTTCAGGTCAAAGGCGCAGGCGATTTCAAGTGTTTCGATCTCTTCACGCCATGACAGCGAAAGGTCGAGGCCGCACCAGGCGCCAGCGACGGACATCACCACTTCGTCGTTGCTTGTCCGATCAATCGGCCATGACCGCTTCTCCGCCAAGCGCTCAACGCGGTCCAGCGGGTTCGACAGTTCATTCAAATACGAAGACGTAGTGCCCATGAATTCCTCTGCCAACGGAAGAATCAAATCAGGTGTCGCTGGCAGAGGTGAAAATGAATCACGAAGGGCAAAGCGGCAAGGCTAGGCCCGATTCGTCCACACAATTAATTCGCGTGATCAGGCGGAAGGATTCGAGAGCTTCGACTCAAGCTCTGCGATTCGCTTTTCGAGACGCTCATTTTCGCTTCGGGCTTTCTCGGCCATGTCGCGCACCACATCAAACTCTTCACGCTTCACGACGTTGAGATTGTTGAGGACACGTTCGACCTGCGTCTGCACCAGCGTATCCACTTCCTTGCGCACGCCTTGGGCAGCACCCGTTGCGCTGGTCATCAGTTTCGCCAGTTCGTCAAAGAAACGTGAAGATGTGGTGTTCATGATGGCTGTCCCTGCAATTGGCACATAGCTAGGTACATGCAAGCCGGAAAACAAGCCCCAATCCTGCCGCATGAGGCAATTTGGTGAATGGTTTGACCTTGCCAACGCGAGGCTTCACAATGGGACATGGACTTCGCGGCAATTGTTTTTCCTGATTTCAATCCAGTGGCTTTTTCGTTGGGGCCGTTTTCCGTGCGCTGGTATGCGCTGGCCTATGTCGTGGGCCTGCTGTTTGCACTTTGGTACATCAAGCAACTGGTGTCACTGCCGCGGCTGTGGGGCGCCCTGCGCCCGACACTCACTGTGCAGCAAACCGATGACATTTTCCTGTGGTTCCTGCTGGGAGTGATTTTGGGTGGCCGGCTTGGCTATGTGCTGTTCTACAAGCCGATGTTCTATTTTGGCCATCCGCTGGAGATCATCAAGACGTGGGATGGCGGCATGTCGTTCCACGGCGGCTTTCTCGGCGTTGTGATGGCCTGCCTGATCTATGGCAGGCGGCATGGGATTGGCTTGGATCGCCTGCTGGATCTTGGCGCTGCCTCGACGCCCGTCGGCCTGGGGTTGGGGCGGCTTGCCAATTTCATCAATGGCGAATTGTGGGGACGCGTTACCGATGTGCCATGGGCCTTCATTGTCCCCGGGCAAGAACTGCCGCGCCATCCCAGCCAGCTGTATGAAGCGGGGCTTGAAGGGCTGCTGCTGTTTGCGGTCATCCGCGTTGCGACGCATCACTTTGGCGCTTTGCAGCATCCTGGCCGCGCTTCCGGCCTCTATGCCCTGATCTATGGCTGTTCGCGCATCTTTGTTGAATTCTTCCGGGAGCCGGATTCCTTCCTTGGCTATTTTGCCGGGTTCATCACCATGGGCATGGTCCTGTCGCTGCCGCTGGTGGCCGTGGGCATTTGGCTCTTGTGGCGGTCGCGGACCACCTGATGACGGCGCTGGCTGCCATTTTAAAAGGCATGATTGCGGAAGATGGCCCCATGCCGTTGGACCGCTACATGGCACTCTGCCTCGGACACCCCGTGCACGGCTATTACATGACGCGCGATCCCTTCGGGGCGCAGGGCGATTTTACCACGGCACCGGAAATCTCTCAGGTCTTCGGTGAACTGCTTGGTGTCTGGGTGGCACAGGCCTGGGCTGGGCTCGGCTCGCCATCACATTTTGCGCTGGTGGAACTGGGGCCGGGCCGCGGCACCCTGATGGCAGATATGCTCCGTGTACTGACGAAAGCACCGAATTGCCGCAAGGCGGCGCAGGTGCATTTCGTGGAGACAAGCCCGGTGTTGCGCGATGTCCAGCGTGAAAAAGTGCCGGATGCGACGTGGCATGCATCGATTGCCTCGCTGCCTGCGTTGCCCACCATCATGATTGCCAATGAGTTTTTCGATGCGTTGCCGATCCGTCAGTTTGAACGGCGCAATGGCCATGTATTTGAGCGTTGTGTCGGCCTGCGGGGTGATGAGCTTGCCGTGGTGTTGGTTCCTTCGGTGCAGCGGATTGCGCGGGAGGGCGTTTTTGAAGATGCTGCGATCCGCAACACAATTGCCACACATCTGGGTGATCATCTCAGGACATGCGGTGGCTTTGCCCTGATGATTGACTACGGTCATGTAGTGTCAGCACCGGGAGATACGTTGCAAGCGATGAAGGCCCATGCCTATTGCGCGATCACTGATCATCCCGGCGAAGCGGATGTGACCTCACATGTGGATTTTGAGGCGCTGGCGAAGGGTTTCGCAAGCGCAGGGGCGCATGTTCTCGGGCTGATGCCGCAAGGCGATTTCCTCGAAGCCATGGGGCTTTCGGCGCGCACGGAGACCCTTGCACGGACAATTTCTGGGGATGCCCGGCAAAATCTGGTGACGGCGACAGAAAGGCTTGCACATCGCGACCAGATGGGCCAGCTATTCAAGGTGATGGCAGTGGCCGGGACGGCGGCAACCCCGATTTATCCATTTGGTGCAGCATGATTGAATCAGACGCCTTGCAATTGCCCGGCTTGTCCCATGGTTTCTTCACAAGAGGCGGTGGACATTCCACTGGCATTTTCGCCTCGCTCAATTGCGGGCTGGGATCGGGTGATGATCCGGAGATCGTGACCATGAACAGGGGCGTTGTAGAGCGCGCACTTGGCGTGGGCGAGAAACATCTGGTGACGGCTTATCAGGTGCACAGTGCCGATGTGGCAGTTGTTGAAAAACCGTGGACAGCCGATGAGCGGCCCAAAGTCGACGGTTTGGTCAGCAAGACCAAGGGTCTGGCGCTTGGTGTCCTCACCGCAGATTGCGGGCCGGTGCTTTTTGCCGATGCAACCTCCGGCGTGATTGGTGCCTGCCATGCCGGCTGGAAAGGAGCACTGACAGGTGTTGCAGAGGCCACTGTCAGGGCCATGGAAAAGCTGGGGGCGGCGCGCGGCAACATCGTTGCGGTGCTGGGACCCACCATTTCGCGTGCCGCCTACGAGGTGGGACCAGAGTTTCCGGCCGCCTTCCTGTCGCAAGATGAAGGCAACCGGCAATACTTTGAGCCTTCGGCCAAGGAAGGGCATTTCATGTTCGACCTCCCGCGCTACATCATGCAACGGCTGAAGCGCATGGGTTTGAAATCGGCGCATGATCTGGCCCTTTGCACGTATACTGACGAGGCACGGTTTTACAGTTATCGCCGGGCCACCCATCGCGGAGAAAAGGACTATGGCCGGCTTGTGTCGGCCATTGCGCTGAGAGAGTGACCGGCGCGATTTTCGGGAACAGGATGATTTCGTGAAGCGCGTTTCTGCCATTCTGCTCTTTGTTGCGCTCAGCGGTTGCACGGCGTCGGAATTGCCTTTGGCGAAAGAGCAGCCGGAGTCTGTTGTGCCGACATCACTTGTGCGGCCGCCGTGGGAGGCGCTGGTCCAGGCTGGCCCGAACGCAGCCAAAGACATTGACTATGAAACGCTGGATGGGCCTGGCCTGCGGCCGACGCTTGATGCCAATGGCCAGCCGGTGGCCGCGCCGGTGGAATCGGTTCCTGCGCCGCCTCCCGTGCAGCAAGCCAGCAGCGCTGATGATGGTGCAATAAGAAATGTTTATGTGGCTCCGGTGGCTGGTGCGAACGGCAAGGGCAATGCGGCGCTGACCGAAGCCATGCGCCAGAAGCTGGGTGAAGCGGGGTGGCCGGTGCTCAATTCGGCGCGCAAGGATGCGTTGACCATTGCTGGAAAACTCAATGTTTCCGCGTCTCATTCCGGCGCACAGACGGTGGCCATTGACTGGACGGTGAAAACACCGGCAGGAAAGGTTCTGGGTGTCATCTCGCAGAAAAACGACGTCCCGGCTGCCTCCCTCGACAGCGGTTGGAGTGAGACGGCGCAGGCCGCCACGGGTGCTGCTGCTGATGGAATTTTCCAGCTGGTGGGCAAGGTTCAGGCTGCGTCACAATAGTTCATGATTCTGCTGTGCATGGCGGCAGTTCCCCCTTTTCCCGCCTTCACATGGTTGTTATAGACGCCCCCATCTGAACACAGGGACTCGGGCGCAGCACATGATGAAAATCATCTCCGGCAACAGCAACAGGCCCCTTGCCGAAGCCATCTGTTCCTACCTGCACATGCCCATCACCAAGGCCGTGGTGAAGCGCTTCAACGACATGGAAGTGTTCGTCGAAATTCAGGAGAGCGTGCGCGGCCAGGACATGTTCATTGTGCAGTCCACGTCGTTTCCGGCCAATGACCATTTGATGGAATTGCTGATCATCACGGATGCGCTGCGCCGCGCCAGCGTGCGCCGCATCACGGCGGTCATCCCCTATTTCGGCTATGCCCGGCAAGACCGGAAGCCTGGGCCGCGCACACCAATTTCGGCCAAGCTGGTTTCCAACCTAATCACCCATGCAGGCGCCGACCGCGTGCTGACCATGGATCTGCATGCCGGCCAGATCCAGGGCTTCTTCGACATCCCG
>CALMEZ010000274.1 GCA_937864985.1 uncultured Alphaproteobacteria bacterium | reverse complement strand
TATGCCTCGCTCAATGATTTGTCCTGGCGCATTCCGGCTTTCAAGAAACTGGAACGCATCCTCGACAAGCACGCCCTTGCCTTTGCCAAGGCCCTGCACTGGGACATCGGATCAGGCCGCCCGGTCTGTGACTCGCTGTGGGTCAATGTCATGCCCGAAGGCGGCCACCACACCGGCCACATCCACCCGAATTCCGTGATCAGCGGGACCTATTATGTGAAAGTGCCGGAAGGTGCTGGTCCCATCGTTTATGAAGACCCGCGCCTGGCCCGCATGATGGCGGTGCCGCCGCGCAAAAGCAAAGCCCCAGCTGACTTCAAATCCCATGTCAGCATCCGCCCCGCCGTTGGATCATTGCTGTTGTGGGAAAGCTGGCTGCGCCATGAGGTTCCGCTGAACCGCGCCGAAGGCGAACGCATTTCCATCAGCTTCAACTATGTGATCGGCAGTTAGGATTTTGCCATCGGTTGTTGCTGTGTGGAGCAGTGAATGCCGCCGCCCGCCTCGCCGATGGCATCCACATTGATGCTGATAACTTCACGCCCCGGATAAAGCTGGCCGATAATGCTTGCAGCTTCTGCATCAGCCCGGTCATCGCCAAATTCTGCACAGATCACCGCTCCGTTGCAGACATAGTAGTTGGCATAACTGTTCACGAAGTCCTTGGACCTTGAGCGGATGTTGACCGGCTCGGGAACGACCACAATATCAAGCCTGTTGCCCTGCGCATCGGTCGCTTTTTTCAAGATGTCATAGGTCTTGAACGCTGCGGCAGACCATGGGTCACCATCAATGATCTTCTCGGGAAGCTGGATCAGCACCTGGCCCGGCTTCACGAAGCGCGCCAGGGCATCGATGTGAAAATCCGTGATGTCGGCACCAATGACGCCGGGGGCCCAGATCATTTTTTCGGCTCCCAAGGCATCGAGAAGCAACTGTTCCACTTCGGCCTGTGTGCCTGCGTTGCGGTTGGGGTTTACCCAGCAGCTGGCATGGGCAAGCAATGTGCCCGCACCATCATTTTCGATGCCACCCCCCTCGCCTGCCAAGCCATTGGCAAAGACCTTGAGCCCCATCTTCTCAGCAATGCTCTGGGCAATGCGGGAATCGTCGGCGTGGGCCTGCTTGTTGCCCCAGCCATTGAAACCAAGGTCGCTGATCGCAAGCTCACCCTTGGCGTTGGTGACAAACGTTGGGCCACTGTCCCGGCACCAAAGGTCTTGAACAGCCATCGGCCAGATTTCAACACCTTCACGAAGCTGCGTTGCGGCATCCGCCATCGTCTCCGGGCGGGCCAGTAGCACCACCGGCTCGAAACGTGCAATGCTGTTGGCGATGAGCGCTATTTTTTCGCGCACTGAATCGAGATCGTCCTGACTGCCATAGATTGCAGCTGAGGCGGGCCACTGCATGAAGGTGCGCGCATGCACATCTGACTCGAGGGGCATGTGGAATCCTGCTGTCTTGGCAGAGTTCGGCTCGCTTGCATGCCCTGCACCGAAACCCGAAGCCATGCCGGTGACGGTGCCGACACTTGCCTGCATCATTTTGCGTCTGCTGACCATTTGACTCGCCTAGCGCCGCTGCTCATCTTCAAGGTGGAAATTTCGCAGGATGTGATGAAGTGCCGGCGCAAGTGCAAAGCCTGCTATCGCAAAGAACAGAAAGCCGCAAATCAGCGCGTAGACGCTCTCGAAAATGCGGCCCATTTCGGTGGGCATGCCATCGCCCAAGGGCCCCTCGCCGGCCAGGATCATGGCCGCATTGTCGATGGCCAGCGCCCACGTCATGGGTATCTTTGGCTCAGCGAGATTGCCAAAATAGTGATAGCCGATGGCGCCAACTGCGAGTGCAATCACAATGATACCGACGGACCACGTGACATTCCGCGCCGTCCGCGTGATCAGCCGTCTCTGCCGGCTCACGATTTGAACATTCCGTCACCCAGCTGATCGACAATCAGTTGCCCTTTCGACAGGGCAATATCAGCCGCTTCATCGCGGTCGGTGAATTTGTCGGCCCGCACGAAACGGTGGCTTTTCCCATCCTTGCTGATCGTTCCCGCCAGCTGCCACTGACCAGCCTCTTTGTAAGGCGCGGCCTCTATAACAAATCCTTTGTATTCCAGTTGCTTGACAGGCTTTTCTTCAGCTGTGGATGAAGAAAACCATTTGCTCCAAAAGGCCATGGCTCAAAGCTCCATTGACATGAAGCAATTGCATAGCACAGGCCCGATCAAAGCGGAAAGCACATCCCCAGCCGCTGGCCAGCCGGGGAACACGCGCGTTACTTGTTGGCAACCGGGCAGGTTGACAATCCGACCAGGCTGTACACCGGGCAATTGCCGATCAGTGCGGTGATCAGCGGAATGATGCCGATGTAGCCAACCCAGGCGTAGGGATGGCCGGAGAAAAAGGCAAAGCCCAAGAGAGCAACAGCAAGGATGATCCGCAGGATGCGGTCAATGGATCCAACATTCTTTGTCATGGTCTGGTCTCCTGCAATGACGGGTGAAGACTAGCAGCCGCTCCCCTCGCCGTCTGTGACCTGGTCACAGTAACTGGATTCATCCCGCCGCGAAAGCCTCCAGCGCCTTGCCATCCTTGACCAAAATAGAGCCCCGCCCCGTTTCAACCCAGCCGCGCTCGGCAAAATCCTGCAACAGCCGGCTCACCACTTCCCGCGCGGTGTTGAGGTCATTGGCCAGTTCCTGGTGGGTTTTTTCGATCACACCCGCAGCTGTTCCTGAAACCAGATGGCGGGCCAGTCGCTTGTCCACCTGTTTGACGGTGATTTCCTGCAACAGCGCCACCAGATCATGAAGCCGCATGCCATAAGACGAAAACACGAAATGCCGGAAGCGAGGCGAGGTGGCCAGCAAATCCTCAAAGGCGGGCTTCGGGAGGATCACGGCATCCACGTCGGTTTCGGCCACGCCTTCGGCATCGTAAACGGCCCCGGACAAAAGGCAGGCCGATGTGAGCACACAGGTTTCCCCGGCCTTGACGCGATAGAGCACAATTTCACGTCCCGTTTCCGTGGTGACCAACACCTTGACGCTGCCATCCTTGACGACGAGGAAATTGAAGCATTGGTCCCCCGGCCGGAACAGCTTGCCGCCAACCGGGATCTTGAGGGGTTGCATGGACTTGACGATGATGTCTTTCGCCCTGTCTTCAAGACCGGCCAACGCTCCAGATTGCAGGACGGCCGGAACAGAAGGTGTGGCAGGAACCGGTGCGGCAGACGGTGCTGCGACCGGGCGATTGGGTTTTGCCCCAACGGGCATGCGCGTAACCATGATTTCCCATACCATGGCGAATTTCAGGGAGCTTGATCGAGATCAAACCACTTTTCGTCCAACGGTTTAAGCTTTCACGCTTTACAACAGGGAGGAGAACGCAACATGTCCACAGAAGACCCAACGCCACCCATGCCATCGCCTGCAACGGCTGAAGCAACCCCTGAAGCAACCCCTGAAACTCCCGTTCAAGTCCTCGGCACTGACGACACGGTGCCAGTTACAGCCAAAACACCCGACCCAGCGCGCCCGGCAAAAAGCACCTACCTTGACCGGAAGAATCCCGAGGTTATCCGTCATGGATTTGAAACCGGCGAATATCCCTACAGGACGCGCATTGGCAATTCCGCCTATGAGCATGAAATGGAGAAGCTGCAGGTTGAACTTCTCAAGGTGCAAAGCTGGGTGAAGGCCTCTGGCGAGAGGATTGTGGTTTTGTTTGAAGGCCGCGATGCCGCCGGCAAGGGCGGTACCATCAAGCGCTTCATGGAACATCTCAATCCGCGTGGCGCCCGCGTCGTGGCTCTTGAAAAACCGACGGAACGCGAGCGCACCCAATGGTACTTCCAGCGCTACATTGAAAACCTGCCGGCCGGTGGGGAAATCGTGTTCTTTGACCGCTCCTGGTACAACCGCGCCGGGGTGGAACGCGTCATGGGCTTCTGCACCCCCAACGAATACCTCGAATTCATGCGCCAATGCCCGGACCTCGAACGCATGCTGGTGCGTTCCGGCGTGAAGCTGTTCAAGTACTGGTTCTCTGTGACGCGGGAAGAACAATTGCGCCGCTTCAAGGCGCGCTCGAATGATCCGCTCAAGCAGTGGAAGCTGTCGCCCATCGACAAGGCCTCACTCGACAAATGGGACGATTATACCGAAGCCAAGGAAGCCATGTTCTTCTACACGGACACGGCAGACGCGCCCTGGACCATCGTCAAGTCCGACGACAAGAAGCGCGCCCGCATCGCCTGCATGCAGCATTTCCTGGCCTCCCTGCCATATCCGGAAAAGAACAAAAAGCTTGTGGGATCTTATGACTCGCTGCTGGTCGGCACAACGGAACATGTGATCGGCCGCGATGAGCATATCCTCGCCAAATCCCTTCGGCCCGGAAACGGCAAGATGAACGGCAAGAAATAGACCGCGCCACGCGGATCGCTCACGTTTTGTCATGCATTGACGGCATGCGCAAAGCCCTGCCCCACCCATTGTCTGGTGGGGCATTTCGGCTATGGTCCGCCGACTCAACAGGAGTTTCGCACGTGGCCAACAGTCGCTTCAGCAACAATTACCGCATGCATCGCGTTCTGCGCCCGGACCGTGCTGCCCTTGTGGTGCCGATTGACCATGGTCTTGTCTGGGGCCGCGTGCCGCAACTGGAAGCGCCCGTGCAGGTGATGAAGCGGTTCCTCAAGGAAGATGTGACAGGCTTCATGGTGTCCACCGGCATTGTGAAGGCTTCCGAAGTGGAACTTGCGGCAGCTTCGCAAATGGCCCGCATCATGGCCATTGACGCCTTCTGGCCGACATCAAAGCCCGACAAGGGCACAGGCGTATTGGTGGCCTCCGTGGAAGATGCGGCACGCCTTGGCGTGGATTGCGTAAAACTGCTCTTGCCCTGGAACGTCAATGACGAGGAAAAACTGCATTACTGCCAGCGCATTGGCACGGTGATTTCCGAAGCGGCCAAGTGGCATATGCCGGTGATGGTGGAACCCGTGTTCCTGAATTCACCGCGCACGCCGGAAATCATCCTCGCGGAAATGGAAGTGGCGCGTGTCGCCTATGACCTCGGGGCCGATATCATCAAGATCACCTTCCCCGGCCCAGACGCTACAGCAAAGCTCTGCGACGAACTGGATATCCCCATCGTGGTCGCTGGCGGGCCGCTGACAGGTGATGCCAAGTCCACCTTGAAAGACGTCAGCGAAGCCATTGCAGCAGGCGCACAGGGCGCGGTGGTGGGACGCAAGGTCTGGCAACGCCCGCCGGAAGAATGCTCATGGTTGATCGGCGAAATGGCCAAGGCCACACGGACGCAGTTCAAGCGCCGCTGGTAGCAACGTGGGCGGCCTTTCCTGCGGCATCGATGTCGGCACCACCAATCTCAAGGTTCTGCTGCTGGATGACGGGGGCAGAACACTGTGGGTGAAATCCGTTCCAGCACCACACAAGCGTGACGAACTGGGTGTCGTGACAGACGCCCGCGAACTTGTGGCGACGTCCGAAGCATTGATCATTGAAGGCTGCAAGGCCGTGGCGCGCGGCCGAAAGCTGACAGCAATTTCGTCTGCTGGAATCGGTGAAGATGGTGTTGGCGTTGATGAGAACCTGAAGCCCCTCGGCCATGCCATCCAATGGAATGACAGGCGCGGCGAGTCTTTTGCATTGGCCTTGGCCAAGACGGATATGGCACGGGCTTACCCAACAATCCTGCTCGACTTCTCGTCCTCTGCCGGAAAATGGCAATGGCTGCGCGACAACAAGCCGGGAGAGTCGGACGGCGCCAAGCACTGGCTGACCATGACCGACTATGCCATCGCCGTTTGGGCAGGTCAGCCATTCATGTCAGCCACACTCGCCCCGCGGACCGGGTGTTACGATGTTTTCACGCGGCAATGGATTCCGGGCCTTCTGGAACATGTTGGCGCTCCACCATTGCCACCTCTTGTGGAAGCCGGTGGCATTGTGGGCACGCTGCGCCAAGGGCCGCTCATCAGCGCGGGCGTGGCCGATGAAAAAACGCTGCTGGTGGCGGGCGGCCATGACCATCCCGTGGCGGCCTCCGCCATTCGCCGGATCCGAAAAGATGCGCGCATTGATTCCATGGGAACCGCCAACGCCACCTACGGTGAAACTGCAACGCTAATGCCCGATCGTGACCTTGAAGGACTTTATGTGACGTTGCCGATCAGCGGCGCAAAAGGCGCAGCCGTCATTGGCATGTCCGAATTTTCCGTCACACTTGCACAGCATACAGAGGATGTGGCCAGTCTCTATGCTGCCTTGCAGAAAGGCGCTGCCATTCCAGACGCCTTGCGCCCCGTATTGGATGATCTCGCCCAAAGGACCCGGCATTTCTGGGCAGCCATGACGCGCGCCGGTGTTCCGCAGGCACCTATTTATGCCACTGGCGGCTGGGCGCGCTGCCCGGCAATTATGCAAAGCCGCGCAAATATTTTTGGTGAACCCATCATCGTCGTAGGTGAGCCGGAACTAGTAGCGCTTGGTGCTGCGCTATTTGCCGCCTTGGGAAACAGGCCAGTTCCGGCTTCTTCGTCTGAAGTAATCTTCACAACTTATGAACCAAGTTGAGGGCGCACGAATATCTTGTGCACATTCACCTGATTGTCGCGCATGCGCCGCGCGTCTTCACCTACTTTGCGATATTGTAGTTTCCGCAATCGCCCCAGCTGCTGCAGGTAAACAGGTAGTCGCCCTTTGAGAATGGTGCGGGCACTGTTGCAGTCTTGCTGATTTTCTTCTTAACGAAATTGTTGACACCCTTCGCTTCAACGCTCATTCCTGAGAAGCTGAGAGAAAGTATAGCGAGGATTGCCAAAATGTTGCGGTTCATGTCGTCGTCTCCTTGTTGACGGTACACGAAATGCCTTTGGAGGATGACAACAGCTTATGGATTCCATGACGGGTTCGCAAAATCAGCTTCTCTCTGGCAGTTTCGCCAGTTTTTACTTACAATTGCCGTTCAAACTTGGATCTTGAAATGTCTTTTTCCAGACTCGACGACCTTTGCCGCAAACTTGATTCCCTGAGCCATGCCCTCTCGATGCTGGGTGTCGATGAAGCTGTCATGATGCCGGAAGGTGGCGGTGAAAAGCGCGCCGAAGCCATGGCCGCCCTCTCCGGCATGTACCATGAAATGGCGACCGCACCTCACATCGCGGATTGGATTGCCAAGGCAGAAAGCGAAGCACTGGACGGCGAACAGAAAATCGCCGTTGCCGAGTTCAAGCGCAGCTATATCAACCGCACCTGCCTGTCGCCCATATTTGTGCAGAAACAAACCGAACAGCGCCTGCGCTGCGAACAGCTGTGGCGTTTAGCGCGGCCGAACGGAGACTGGAAAGGGTTTCTTCCCGCACTGACAGCCGTGATCGAAACCATGCGCGAAGAAGCCCAATTGCGGGCCGATGCGCTGAAGCTTTCACCTTATGATGCTCTCGCCGAGCAATATGACCCCGGTGCGCGTGTTGCCGACATTGCGCCCGTGTTTGCCGAGTTGAAGGCATTCCTGAAAGACTTCATTCCCCTCGCTGTCGAAAAGCAGGCAAAGGTGAAACTGAAACCGCTATCACCACCCTATTCCATTGAGGCACAGAAGGCTTTGGGCCTTGAGGTGATGAAGGCCATTGGTTTTGATTTCGACCATGGCCGCCTCGACATTTCGCACCATCCCTTCTGTGGTGGCGTGCCAAGCGATGTGCGCATGACCACGCGCTATCGCACAGATGAATTTCTCTCGGCCCTGATGGGCATCATGCACGAGACGGGCCACGGCCTGTACGAACAAGGCCTGCCCAAACAATGGGGCCATTGGCCCAGCGGTTCAGCGCGCGGCATGGCCATGCACGAAAGCCAAAGCCTGTTTGTCGAAAAGCAACTGGGCCGCAACCCGGCTTTCTGGGATTGGGCCATGCCCCTGCTCCACAAGCACCTGGGCGAAGCCACCTTTGAAAGTTGGACCAAGCAGGATCTGCTGGGTCACGTCCATCGCGTGAAGCCGGGTTTCATCAGGGTCGATGCCGATGAAGTGACCTACCCTATGCACGTGATCCTGCGCTTTGAACTGGAGCAAGAGCTTGTGTCGGGCAACATGAGGCCAGCCGATATCCCTTACGCGTGGGATGCGAAGATGACCGAGTACCTCGGCCTTTCCACAAAAGACAACATGAAGGACGGCCCCATGCAAGACGTGCACTGGCCATCCGGCGCCTTTGGCTATTTCCCCAGCTACACGCTGGGCGCCATGATGGCAGCACAGCAATGGGCGGCGATCCGGCAGGAAAACCCCGCTGTGAACGACGACATCGCCCGCGGTGATTTCATAGGCACAACCGAGTGGCGCCGCAAGAACATCTGGTCCAAGGCCTCCACTGCCTCAACGCCGGAAATCATGCGGCAGGCAACGGGCGAACCTCTCAAAGCCAAGTACTTTATCGATCACTTGCAGAAACGCTACGGTTAGCCGGGACCGGCTTGAAACAATTCAAAGTCGTACCTGGGCAACAACCTTTTGTTCACCTGGGTCTGATGCGGATCGTCTTGGTAATGAAATCTCAATTTTAGTGACTTAGTGCCTTGCTAACAAACGGCAATTCATGAACTGCCCGGAATGAATGGGCAGGATGGCGAATGCGGGGGCACTGAGTGAAGCTGGGTAATATCCTGGTGGCCAAGGGATTGGTTTCCACCGAAAACATCAATCGTGCCATTGAACATCAGAAGACCAACGGCGGCAGGCTGGGAGACAGCATCGTAGCTCTGGGCCTTCTGGGCAAAGAACAGATCGACAAGGTGCTCGACGAGGCACCGCAGGCCCCCGTGTCGATTGTTGACGCAGGCGTTGACCCGGTGTTCCTGCTCGAACTGGCCATCAAGGGCATGTACACTGAAAATCTCGAGACAGCTTCCCAGATTGCCGAAGCGATTAAACTTTCAAGCACCATCGTCAACCAGCTCTTGCAAGTCGCCAAGGAACGCAAGCTCGTCGAATCCCTCGCCTCGACCTCGGCCGGCGGCAGCATGGCCGAAATGCGCATGACCCTGACGCGCGCCGGCCGCGATTGGGCGGCTGATGCCATGACGCGCGGACAATACTTTGGGCCGGCCCCGGTTTCACTCGAGAGTTATCAGGAACGCATTCAGCGCCAGCGCGTGACCAATGAACATGTCACCCGCCAAAGACTGGACGAGGCCTTCAACGGGCTCGTGATGACCGAGCGTTTCGTCAACAGGCTTGGACCCGCCGTAAACTCCGGCAACGCCATATTGATTTATGGGCCTGCCGGCAATGGCAAGACCACCGTCGCCGAAATTGTCGGCAACATATTCCAGAACGTCATCTACGTGCCCTATTGCGTGGACATCGACGGCGAGATCATGAAGGTGTTTGACCCCACGGTGCATCGCCAGGTCCCAAATCCACCGCTGCAGGAAGGTGGCGGCAACCTGCGCCGCAGCCGCATCGATCCGCGCTGGGTCGCCTGCTATCGCCCGATGGTCATCACAGGTGGCGAACTGACCATCGAAATGCTGGACTTGAAATATAATGCCGTTGCCAAATTCTATGAGGCACCGCTTCATATCAAGGCCCTGAATGGCACCTTTCTGATCGACGACTTCGGCCGCCAGCGCGCCAAGCCCGAAGACATTTTGAACCGTTGGATCGTGCCGCTCAACAGTCGCGTTGACTACCTGACAACGCACAGCGGCAAGAGCGTCATGATCCCCTTTGACGAGATCGTCATTTTCTCAACCAACATGCATCCTGACGATCTGATGGACCCGGCCTTCCAGCGCCGCATCAGCTACAAGCTCGAAACAGTGGAGCCTGCCGAAGATCTGTTCCGAAAGGTCTTTGCCGGATTTGCTGCAAAATCTGGTCTGCAGCTCACCTTTGAATTCTACAGCCAGGTGCTTTTCGGAATACGTGCAGCCAAAGCGCCGCTCGCCTATTTCCAGCCTAAATTCATTGTTGAACAGGTTCTGGCCTCTTGCAAATTTGAAGGTATCAAGCCGCAATTCACAAAAGAAAACATCGACGACGCATTGGCCAACCTGTTCGTGAAAAAGGCAGAGAGCCAGATGTTCGGCGTGAAGCGGAGCAAGGATCTTTCCTCAATCGGCCTTGCCAGGGCCGCAACGGAACCTAAGGCTCAACCTGCGCAGGCTTGATGCCACTTGGTGTCCGGCACACCGGCTTGCCGGAGAGCAACAACTCAAACTCAGCCTTGGTCAATCGCGGCACGTCATTTTCGGCGCGCGTGCGAAAAACCAGAACAGCAAGGCAACCGGCAATCACCAGCAGCAGGATGTTGCTGGTGATGAGAAGTTTGACCGGCAGGCTCATTCGATGATGATCAACCTCAGTTTTTTCAACCGCACATCAGGGTCCTCACCGAATGAAATCGAACTCTTGAATTCACCCTGCTTGTCAAACAGGAACACCAAAGCCGTGTGGTTCATGGTGTAGCCGCCGTCACTCGATGGCACTTTCTCGTAAACGACGCGGAAGGAACGCGCAAGATCGGGCAATTCGTCAAGTGTCGGCACCAGCCCTTCGATGCGCGCATCGAAATTGCTGAGATAGTCTTTCAGAATCTCAGGTTTATCCCGCTCAGGATCGACGGTTATGAAAAACAGGCGAAAGTCCTTGGCTTCGTCCTTGAGCTCCCCAAACGCCGTGGACATCTCAAAGAGTGTGGTGGGACAGACTTCCGGGCAATGCGTGAACCCAAAGAACACGCCGTAAGGCTTGCCCACAAGGTCACGAGAATCCACAAAACCGCCAGTACGCGCCGCCGCCAGATGAAATGGCTGACCAATGACCGGCCGCGACGCAACGCTGGTCCACCAATGTGTCGAGCCACGGGTGACCAAGAGGATGGCAGCAAGCGCTGCCATCCAAAGGGTTGCCACCATTAAAATGAAGCGCCTGCGCCTCATCAGTTCATCCCGGCATCAGGGTTCGTTACCTCGTAGTCAATCTCGACTGTGCCAGCCTTTTCAAAGACCAGCGTGCCCTTGATTTCCTCGCCTTCCATCAGCTTCGACTTCAGGCCCATGAACATGATGTGGAACGACTTAGGCTTCAACTCCACCGTCTTGCCCGCCGGGATGACGAGTCCATCAGGCAGTTCCTGCATCTTCATCACATCGCCTTCCATCTTCATTTCATGAATCTGGACGGTGGGTGTGATCTCGGCAGTCGCCTTGATCAGACGGTCGTCTTCGGTTCCCTTGTTCTCGATTTGCATGAAGCCTGCAGCGACCTCCGACATCTTCATGGGTTGACGCGCCCACGGGTGATGGATGACAAGATTGCCAGCCTTGATCTCGTGGGCACCCGCTTCCGGCGCCGGAGCCACAAGGGCAGCAAACGTCAGTGCAGTGGCAAAACAGATTTCCTTAAACAGTTTCATCTTCGTTTCCTTTCTTTCAGTTGAGGGGTGTGCCTGCGTTTAGAAAACGCAGGCAAGGAGTGTTGAATTCAATTGACCTCAGTCTTGATGACCCAAGACCTCGGTTCCTGGGAACAGCGAGAACTTTTCATCAACCTCCGGGGAGGTTCGGGCTTCTGCGTCAGCCAATTCCCGTGCCAGCTTGATTGCATCCGGCCTCGCGATGCCGTTGGCAACCAAGACCAGCGGGTCTTTCAAAGAGTCACCGCTGCAGAGGCGCAAAGACCAGTTTCCGTCTTTGCGCCCAAGCAGAGCCCGCCCACCCTTTTCCTCCTGGTACCAGTCAGCGATGGCGCAATTGCCGACAACGATGACCGGACCAAACATGACGGGATTGCCAGGACGGTCGAACCTCTTGGCCACTGCCCGCATGATTGCTCTCTCATCAAGCCCGGCCGAAGCCGGGCTTGAGCGTGAAAGAGGCGCCAAGATGCTCGCAGCTGCCAGGCCATCAAGCAGAACTTCGATGCGGTGACTGGTAGGTGTCTTCATGGACGCCTCCCATTATTCAGCCGCAGTCGCCTGTTGGCCAACCTCCTTCAGGCGCTTGGGCAGGAAGAAGTCAATGATGGCAAAGAGAACAATCGCCGCACCACCCAATGGAAATGCTGCAGCCAAGATCAGGCCCAGTACACCAACGGGAGCCGAAAGCCTGAAGTCCCGAGGGTATTTGGGAGAACCAAGCTGCCCCACGGGCCTGCGCTTCCACCACATCACGACGCCGGAAATGCAGATGAAAATCACCGACAAGCAGTAGAGCGTGTTGATGACAACGTTCCACCAGCCCAATTGGCCTTCATGCAGGGCGATGCCCACAGCCATTGCCTTGCCGAAGAACGGGTAGTCCGCAAATTTCACATCGGCCAAGACCTTGCCGGTGTACTGGTCAATGTGAACTGTGCGGTCGGCTGTGGGGTTTGTGCTGTCATAGCTCATCGAGTCCTGGCTCAGGGTCCAGACGCCTGTGTCATCGCCCGGAAACGCGATCTGGAAGCGTCCGTCCAAGCCAATGGCTCGACCCAGCATGAAGACCGAATCCAATACGACAGGCGTTCCCTCCGGCAGTACAACCGTGCCCGCATCCGAGCCGGATTTTGGCAACAGCGTTTGTGCCAATGTCCACGGCACTTCTTCAAGGGCGCCATGGTTCATGCTGGCATGTGTTTTGTCAGAGAGCGGAACGGCATCCCACTTAGCGGCCGGGAAAGTGCTCCACGCCTGTGTCATCTTGGAACCCCAGACGAATGACCATGCCAGCCCAGAGATGAGGAAGAACAGCAGGATGATGGACATCCAGCTGCCGAGCGTTTCATGAAGGTTTTTCCACAGCGCCCGGTCCTTCTGCCGGAAGTTGAGCGACAATGCAGAGCCAAAGGACCGGCCATTGCGTGGCCACCACATGTAAAGGCCAGTGATCACCATGATGACACCAAGGCTCGCGGCGATTTCGATGGCCGTATCGCCAGGACCACCGTTGCCACCAATCAGCAGCTTGCCGTGGATGTTGGTCATGAACTGGTTCCAGGTATTGTCTTGCGGGCTGTCCCGCAGAATTGTGCCGTCATAGGGATTGACCGCCAGCACGCGGTTGCCGCTCTCGAGATTGACGCGAACAAGGGCGGCATACTGCGCACCCCAGGGTGCGATGTACTGGCTGACCTTGCCATCGGGATGAGCTGCGAGTGCAAAGTTTGCCTGCTTCGATGGCGACAACATTTCACCCTTGGCATCGACTTTCAGCCAATCGCCATATTCAGGAGAAACGCCGGTGACAAAAAGAATGACCAATCCTGTGGTGGCCAGCATGAGCAGGAAAGGGACAACATAGAGACCGGCATAAAAATGCCATCGCCAGACGGCGCGATAGAGACGTGTACTCGTGGCAGGCTGCGCCTGCGCGGATGTAGTGGACATGAGAAGATCCTCAAAATCAAAGATGAAATGCTCCGCCACCTCATGGCGGTCGGAGCGGCGATCAGATGATGTTGAAGATCAGGCCGGAGGTCCGCGGCTGGTGATGGGTTCAGTGGCCACAGCACTGAGCGTTGCACGCGTAACCACCAGGCTGGGCGTTGACGCAACCACAACAGGCTTGCGCTGTGGCTTCAAGCCCGCATCTTGATCAGGCGCGGGTGGAAGAGGTGGCGCAGATGCTGCGCACAGGATGCAGCATTGCGATCCGTCATGGGCCGGCATTTTGCCTTTGCCGCCTGCGCCGAGGTCCAAGCAGTTGCTTGCCCCCAAATCAGCATAAAACGCACGCTCGGCAGCTGTTGCTGAAGATGGTGTAATCGCCAGCAAGGCTGGCAACAAAAGGCAAGCGACAGTGAGCCAGGTAAAGAAGCTGGCAGTCCATTTCTGACGCAGGAATCTGATGACGCCCATATGGTGCAGTCTTGTGGCTCGACTGGTCCAAGACAACGCTTCAAATTGAAGCAGGCCAGGAAATGACCGCGCGTGCTGTCATTTTTCTTTTCAAGACAAGGGCTTATAGGGTCGTATCCCTCCCCTTGCCTTTGCCGCCGGTTTCCGCCATAAGCCGCCCATTCCAAGCATCACATGGCTGGTGGCTGAACGGAAGGTCCGCAAAAACGGATAGAGGTAAATCCCTCGGCTTCCTGTGTCCCCGCTCACTCGTGATCGGTCTTTCGAACCTTTCCCTGGTTCGATTGAGGCTCTGCGCCGGTGATGCATGGTTGTGAAACGAAAGGAAAAACACCCACATGGGTCTCTACGAACATGTATTCATGGTTCGCCAGGACGCAACCCAGGCGCAGGTTGATGCGCTTGTGGAGCAGTTCAAGGGCGTCATCACTGCTGGTGGTGGCAAGGTGGAAAAGGTTGAGAACTGGGGCCTCAAGTCCCTGACCTACCGCATCCGCAAGAACCGCAAGGCTCACATGACACTGATGAACATTTCCGGTCCGCACGCGCCGATCGCCGAAATGGAACGCCAGATGTCAATCAACGAAGACGTCATCCGCTTCATGACCGTCGCCGTCGAGGAACTCGAGGAAGGCCCGTCAGCCATGATGCGCCGCCGCGATGATCGCCGCCGTGACGATGATGACAGCATGCCAGGGGAGTTCAACTGATGGCCGAACCACAAGCCCGCAGGCCTTTCTTCCGTCGCCGGAAGTCATGCCCCTTCACTGGCCCGAACGCGCCGAAGATCGACTACAAGGACGTTCGCATGTTGCAGCGCTATATTTCCGAGCGCGGCAAGATCATTCCGTCGCGCATCTCGGCTGTCTGCGCCAAGAAGCAGCGTGAACTCGCCCGCGCCATCAAGCGCGCGCGCTTCCTGGGCCTCCTGCCCTACGTGATCGGCTAAGGAGAACACACATGGAAGTCATTCTCCTCGAACGCGTATCCAAGCTCGGCCACATGGGCGAAACCGTGAAGGTCAAGGACGGCTATGCCCGCAACTTCTTGCTGCCCCGCGGCAAGGCGCTGCGCGCCAACGAAGCCAACAAGGCCAA
>CALMEZ010000273.1 GCA_937864985.1 uncultured Alphaproteobacteria bacterium | reverse complement strand
TGAAGGACTATGACGGCATCCTGCTCATGACCTCGCACGACCGCGAATTCATGAATCGCATCGTCAACAAGATCATCGAGATCGATGGCGGCGAACTCAACTCCTATTCCGGCGACTATGAATTCTATGAGGCCCAGCGCGCCCTCAATGAAAAGCAGCAGCAGGCGCAGTTCGAACGCCAGCAAGCCATGCTGGCCAAGGAACTGAAATTCATCGAGCGCTTCAAGGCCCGCGCCTCCCATGCCGCGCAGGTGCAAAGCCGCGTCAAGAAGCTCGACAAGATCGAGCGCGTCGAAATGCCAAGGCGGCGCGAAACCGTGATGTTCGATTTTCCTCCAGCACCTCGCTCCGGCGAGGATGTGGTGACCCTCGCCAACGTGCGCAAGGCCTATGGCGCGAAGACAATCTGCGACGGCCTCGATTTCCAGATCCGCCGCAAGGAGCGATGGTGCATCATGGGCGTCAACGGCGCCGGCAAGTCGACCTTGCTGAAACTGATCGCCGGGACAACCGAGCCCGACAAGGGCTCCGTCACGATTGGCGCTTCAGTGAAGATGGGCTATTTCGCCCAGCACGCCATGGAATTGCTGGACGGCGATGACACGGTGTTCCAGTCGCTGGAACACGCCTTCCCGCAAGCCACGCAGGGCTCATTGCGCAATCTCGCCGGCTGCTTCGGATTTTCGGGCGATGACATCGAGAAGAGGTGCCGCGTGCTCTCTGGCGGTGAAAAGGCGCGTCTCGTCATGGCCCGCATGCTCTATGACCCGCCCAACCTTCTGGTGCTCGACGAACCCACCAACCACCTCGATCTCCTCACCAAGGAGATGCTCATCAAGGCGCTGGCCAACTACGAAGGTACCATGCTCTTCGTCAGCCATGACCGGCACTTCCTCGCCGCCCTGTCGAACCGGGTGCTGGAACTCACGCCGGAAGGCATCCACCAATATGGCGGCGGCTATACCGAATATGTCGAGCGCGTGGGTTACGAAGCGCCGGGCCTTCACTTATGATCCCGAATTTGCGTCGCGGCGTAATAGGCCCATGATCAAAGCCGCAGCCATCCTCGTCCCTCTCATTTCACTTGTCATTGGAGTTCCCGCCATGGCCGCAGATAAGACGCTTCACGACTTCACCATCACGGGCAATGACGGAAAGCCCATGCCGCTCGCCCAGTTTGAGGGCAAGGTTGTGTTGCTCGTCAACACGGCCTCCGAATGTGGTTACACCCCGCAATATGATGAACTCGAAAAACTGTGGGAGTCGCGAAAGGACAAGGGCCTTGTCATCATCGGCGTGCCATCCAATGATTTCGGCGGACAAGAGCCCGGCACAAATGAGCAGATCGCCACCTTCTGCCGGAACAACTATGGCGTGACCTTCCCTTTCGCTGACAAATCTGTCGTCAGTGGCTCTGACGCAATCCCCGTTTACAAATGGGCCGGCGAACAGGCAGGAATGCTGGGCCGGCCTAAATGGAACTTCCACAAATACCTGTTCGGCAAGGACGGAAAATTCATCGACTGGTTTTCGACGCCCGCCAAACCCATGGGGCCAAAAATCACCAAAGCCATTGATGCGGCCCTGCAGTAACCGCAGCACAGCATCCCTCGTTGACGTTTCGGTGCCTCACTCCTAGGCTTACCCCGATGGGGGTCAGCACTCGGGAGAACACGATGCCCGCCTACGATCACTTTCGCGCCGTATTGCTCATGCTTGCACTGCTTTTGCTTGGCGGCACACCGGCATCTGCCCAGGACACCGAAGCCACGCGGGACTTCATGAACAAGGTCATTGAAGTATCCAACGGGATCAACAAGGAAACGGCACGCGATTCAGCCGCGAAATGCAAGGCCCTTGCTGGCGAAATAGGTTCGATTCCCAGTCTTAACAACACGCAACGCACCTACTTTGAGGCAGAGATTGAATCCTGCCTTGCCTACGCCATGAACAACGGCGGCTTCGATGACGAGGTGGGCGACGACTGCAAGCACTATTACCTCTACACCACCAAGCTTGCCGCTGCCATGGACGGCTGGCTCAAGATCGAAGGCACCGAAGGCGAATTCATGGCAAATCTGGTGGATCGTCTGGATAGCGCCATGCACATGGGACCAAGCCTTGGCTGCAAGAACGATGACTACACCGCCTTTCAACCCACGCTGGACGCCGCACGCATCTCCGCCGCCAAACAACCCAAGGCGATTGACGCAGACTTCATGGGCGAGATCATGAATGCCACAAGCGCCATAACACCGGAAAGCGCCAAGTCTGATCTCGCCAAGTGCAATGCCTTCACAGGCCGCCTGTCCGGCAAGGACCTCTTTCCGATCGAGAAAATCTATTTCCCGGCCCTCATCGAACAATGCCTGTCAACGGCAATCGAAAAGGGTGCACCTCCAGACGGCAAAGGCGATGCGTGCGCCCACCTTTATCTGCATGCCCAAGGCGTGGCCGATTCATTGAAAGCGAGCAAGGCCGACTTCAACCCGTATCAGGCCTTTGGCGATCTTTTCAGGGAATTTCTGAAAAGCGCCATCGCCCATGCCAGTGAACTCAAGTGCACGCAGGATTTCGCCTCGATCAAGGAAGAGTGACACGCGTTTGAAACAATTCCGCCTCAGTACGAAATTTCAGCCAAACGGAGATGCACCATGAAGACAATCACCAAAACAGGCGTTCTGCTTTTTTCACTTCTTGCTGGCGCATCCATGGCCAGCGCCGAAACAGTGAGGATCACCATTCTCGGTGTCGGCGATACCTATAATTTCGAAGGCGGCAAGCAGCGTGGCGGCATTGCAAGGCTGAATGCCGTGGCCCGCGCCGAAAAGGCCGCCAATCCCAACACCTTGTATCTGTTCGACGGCGACATGCTTTCGCCGTCCCTGCTCTCCGGCTTCGACAAGGGCGCCAACATGGTGGCGCTCACCAACATTGTGCCTTTCGATCTGGCCGTGCCGGGAAATCACGAATTTGATTTCGGCGTTGAAAATTTCATGACGCAAGCAAAGGCCTCGAAATATCCTTGGGCCGCCATCAACATCGCCGGTGCCGACGGCAAGCCTATGCCTGGCCTTGCAGGCGTGACGGTGAAGGAATTGCAAGGTGTAAAAGTGGCACTGGTGCCTGTTGCCCAGGACACAACGCCGGAAGTGGCGACCACAGGCGACCTTAAATTTGGCCCAACGGCTGACGGCGCCATTGCCGCCGCAAAGCAGGCCCGCAAGGATGGCGCAGACCTCGTGGTTGGCGTCGTGCAGGCCCCGCATTCTGATGACCAGAAGATGCTGGCCAGCAAGGCCTTTGATGTCATTGTCTCAGGCGATGATCATGACCTTGTAGTGCAATACAACGGCATCACGGCCTATGTCGACACCTCAACCGATGCCAACTATCTGGTGCCGATTGATCTCACCGTTGACGTGCAGGAGAAAGACGGCAAGCGCAGCCTCTCCTGGCAACCCAACTTCCGGTTCATTGACACGGCGTCCGTTCAGCCTGATCCGGAAACGCAGAAAGTTGTTGACCAATACAAGGCCGAACTCGACAAGGAACTGAACGTCGTCATCGGCAAGACCGAAGGTCCTCTGGATTCGCGCCGCAACGTCATCCGTACCCAGGAGGCGGCAATCGGCAATCTGATCGCCGACGCCATGAAGGATGCTATGAGGGCCGACATTGCCATCACCAATGGCGGCGGCATTCGCGGCGACAAACAATATGCCGCCGGCAGTGACCTAACGCGCCGCGACGTGCTGACCGAACTGCCTTTCGGCAACATCACGGTGCTCACCGAGGTGACAGGCAAACAGGTTTGGGATGCGCTCGAAAACGGCTTCAGCAAGATCGAGGATGGCGCTGGCCGCTTCCCCCATGTCTCCGGCATGGTGGTAACCGCCGACAAATCCAAACCAGCAGGGTCACGCGTTGTCTCTGTGACCATCGGTGGTAAACCTCTGGACCCCGCTGCAAAATACAAGCTCGCCACCAATGATTACATACTCACAGGCGGTGATGGTTACACAGCCTTCTCTGGCGGCAAAGTCCTGGTTGACGCACACGGCGGCAAGCTGATCGCCAATGACGTGATGGTGCTGATCAAGAAGGCGGGCACAGTCAACGCCAAAGTCGAAGGGCGGATTGTTCTGAAGTAGCAGCCTCAACCGGGAAACGTCAGGCAGCCCGCTTTCCAGTGGCTGCACTGGCCTGGCCTCGCGATGCCTGCGATGCCTCAGAATCTTCATCGCGCTGCAACCATTCAGGTTGCGCTACATCTGCATCCTCATCGATCGACATCACGACAAGACAGGCCCGTTCCCAATGCTCCTCGGCCTTGCCCTCGGGGCGGCCTTCAGATTCCCAGATCTGATAGGCAATCAGCCGCTTGCGGTCTTCCAATTCTTCTTCAAGCGGCTTCGTGTGGATGGTCGGCTTTGACATGGCGCACCCTTTCAGCCTGCCTATGTGCAGGCGAAACTCAACAATTCAAAGGCTGCGCCTTAATCGCGTCGAAACAGTGACCGGCAGAATTAAATTTTCATCGCCTCTGGCCCGCGTGAAATCGCGGCAACGCCGGTGCGCGCCACCTCGACGAGGCCCAGCGGCACCATCAGCGAAATGAACTGGTCGACCTTGTCGGGCTTGCCCGTAAGTTCGAAGACGAAAGAGTCCGTCGAGGCATCAACCACACGGGCGCGGAAGGCATCAGCGAGACGCAGCGCCTCAACACGCTTGTCACCAGCGCCCTTCACCTTCACCATGGCAAGCTCGCGCGCCAGCGCATTGCCCTGCACGGTCAGGTCCGCCACCGAATGCACTGGCACCATGCGTTCAAGCTGCGCCTTGATCTGCGCAATCACATTCGCCGTGCCTGTGGTCACGATCGTAAAGCGTGACACATGCTTCTCGTGCTCCGTCTCTGAAACAGTGAGCGAGTCAATGTTGTAGCCACGACCCGCAAACAGGCCGATGATGCGGGCCAGGACACCGGGCTGGTTTTCGGCAATGACCGCCAGTGTATGCGTCTGTGACTCGACCTTCTTGGTGTCGATGAAATAGGCCGAGCCGGTTGCTTGCTTGTGCGCGTTCATTTTCTTGATCCTCAAACCAGCTGCTTACCCTTGGCATCGATCGCCGTGCCAACTTCTTCATCCGAAATGTCGGCCCCCAGCAGCATTTCATTATGCGCCTTGCCGGAAGGGATCATCGGGAAGCAATTGGCGAGGTTTGCGACCTCGCAATCGAAGATCACTGGCCCCGGCGTGTTGATCATTTCCATGATCGCCTTGTCGAGATCGGCAGGCTTGGTACAGCGCAGGCCCTTGCCACCCATGGCTTCCGCCAGCTTCACAAAATCCGGCAGTGAATCCGAATAGCTTTCGCTCAAACGGTTGCCATGCAACAGCTGCTGCCACTGGCGCACCATGCCCATGTAGTGGTTGTTGAGGATCATGATCTTGATTGGCAGGCGGTATTGGATCGCCGTCGAAAACTCCTGCATGGTCATCTGCACCGAGGCATCGCCGGCAATGTCAATGACCAATGATTTCGGATGCGCCGCCTGCACGCCAACCGCGGCAGGCAGGCCATAGCCCATGGTGCCCAAGCCGCCGGATGTCATCCAGCGGTTTGGCTTTTCGAAGCGATAGAACTGCGCCGCCCACATCTGGTGCTGGCCCACTTCCGTGGTGATGTAGGTGTCGCGGTCCTTGGTCAGCTCATAGAGCCGCTGGATCGCATATTGCGGCATGATCACATCCTTGTTGGCGCGATACTTAAGGCAATCGACAGATTTCCATTTGGCAATCTGCGCCTTCCAGTCAGCCAGCGCCGCGGCATCAAGCTTCAGCTTGCGCTTTTTCCACTGGCCAATCATCGCCTCAAGGGCATGCGCCACATCAGCCACAATCGGGATGTCAACGCGCACCGTCTTGTTGATCGATGACGGATCAATGTCGATGTGGATCTTCTTTGATCCCGGCGAGAAGGCATCGAGCCGCCCGGTGATGCGGTCATCAAAGCGCGCGCCCACATTGATCATCACGTCACAATCATGCATGGCCATGTTGGCCTCATACATGCCGTGCATGCCGAGCATGCCCAGCCATTCCTTGCCAGAGGCCGGATACGCGCCAAGGCCCATCAATGTGGAGGTGATGGGAATGCCCGTCATCTCCACAAACTCGCGCAGCAGCTTGGTGGCCTTGTCACCGGAATTGATGACGCCGCCGCCCGTGTACAGCACGGGCCGCTTGGCGCCGGCGATCAAATCAACGGCGGCAGCAATCGCCTGCTCATCCGCCGCAACGCGCGGCTGGTACGACTTGACGACGACACCTTCCTTGCCCGTGTACTTGCCCTTGGCGAACTGCACGTCCTTCGGAATGTCGACGACGACCGGCCCCGGCCGGCCCGTCATGGCCACATAAAAGGCTTCGTGAATGGTGCGGCTCAGGTCGTTCACGTCCTTCACCAGCCAATTCTGCTTGGTGCAGGGCCGCGTGATGCCCACCGTATCGCATTCCTGGAAGGCGTCATTGCCGATGAGGTGCGTGGGCACCTGCCCCGTCAACAGCACCATGGGAATGGAATCGAGCATGGCGTCGGTGAGGCCGGTCACGCAATTGGTGGCACCAGGGCCGGAGGTGGCCAGCGCCACACCGCACTTGCCGGTGGAGCGCGCATAGCCCTCGGCCATGTGCGTCGCCCCCTGCTCGTGCCGCACCAGAATGTGCTTCACCTTCTCCTGCTGGAAAAACTCGTCATAGATCGGCAGCACGGCCCCGCCGGGATAGCCAAACACATGCTGAACGCCCTGCTCGGCCAGCGCCCGCAGCACCATTTCAGCGCCGGTCATCATCTCATTGTCGTCTGCAGCCATGTCACAATCCTTTTCGTCAATCCGTCTCTAACGCCTTCAATGCCAATAAAAAAGGCCCCCGAGGGAGCCTGTTTACCGCGCAGCACCGAGTATCCGGCAGGGTTAACCCTGCCCGGCGCCACGCGGTCCTACGAGTACGATATTCGTTGTCATGGGGCAGGCTTGTATGGGCACAGGCGGAAAACGTCAAGGGGTTGTGGTTTGGCGCGGCAATTGTGGCGAAGCATGGCAAATTCAAGGCCATTTCCTAACAAAGGAAATAATACTTGACACCGCGCGGTCCTTCAGCTATATTCCCCTACATTCCACAGCTGCATCCAATCACCACACCCGCCCAACAACAGTCTTGAGCCGATCAGGAAGACGACGTTGGGGGAGCGGCGCATTTACGATGCCTTCACCAATGTTACTTCAAAACACACAAAAGGGATATCTGACGCATGATTGTGGTTGTTGCAGAACTGTCGCTGCTCGGATTCAAGCTTGACCTAGGCGGAATTATCGTAACCCTGATCGTCGCGGCACTGCTGTTCATCAGCCTTGTGGTCTTTCCCTTGATGATTGCGCGCCGTGTGTTTCGAGCTGCAAGGCAAGTCGCGTCCAGTACGTCTTCGGCACTCAAAGCCGCTCAAGGCCTGAAAAGGAATGGCGAACTGGGCAGTTCCGTTCAAAGCACGGCGCGCGCGAAGTTGGCGGAGCCTTTCCATCAGGAGCGCCTGCGGCAAATGCTGAGCTCGGGCAAACCGAGCACAATCGTGCAATCTGGCAAGGAACTGCAGGCCGAATACAGACCAGGTCCCGCAGACAAGGCAGCCAACACAAAACTTGATTCTGAAACCCGCCAGAAACTCCTGATCCAAAGCGAGAAGCAGTATCTTGCTTTCCGGCATGTGTTTCCGCCACGGCTGCCAATGACATCGCTGACATTTTTCGGCGGCGCGCCGATTGCCGGTAAGGATTTTGTTTGGCCCGTCGCAACAAACAACGACGGCAGTCGGCGGCCGATCCATTTCATGGGCCAAGTTGATTGTTCAATGATCCCCAGCGGGCCAAACAGACACCTGTTGCCGGACAAGGGCATTCTCTATTTCTTTGCCCCTTCGACAGGTTTTGAACAGCGCGATCTGGAAAAACATTGCGTGATCTATGTTGAAGAGGTCAATACAGATCTGGCCGAAGTCACTCCACCCGCTGACCTGGGCCTTGCGCCCAGCCAAAGCTACCGGGTCTGGCAATATGGCCTGCCAGCAGGCAGGGTGCCACTGCCCAAAACCTATCGCAAAGTTGAGATGGACATGGGATGGCTCAACACCATTGAACTTCCAGAGGGTCTGGACTCTCTCGACAGTGAGGAAAAAAACCAAGCCTTCGACGCATGGGCTAAAACGCGCAACAGCTATCTCGCCACATTCTACGGCGAACCAGGCGGATTGCCACATCTTGGATATTACGGCGAATTGGGACCTGAAAACCTGCAAGGATTTCCATGGAATTATCATGGCATCCTCGTCTTCTGTGGCATGGCGCGGCAATGGTTGAATAGCAACAAGCCATATGCATCAGAAACAACTGACCTGCCCGGCGTTGCGGCTCTGCCTGAAAACCAGAATTTCTGGCGTGAGACGGGATATTGGATTGACAAGGCGTTGGCAAACAATTTGGCCAATGCAGTCTCCAAGGAAGACTCAGCCAACTTCCTGGACTGGATCAATCAGCTTGCGATTGGTCTTCCAGGCTGCAAACCAGCGAGCGAACACGATGCCGTGTCCCGTGGCTTGGGGACTGCGCCCGTGCCTGTTGAAAAGCAACAGCAGGCAGCAAGGCGCATGACCATGCATTGGCTTTCGGAAGCAGTGCGCGAAAGTGCAGAATTTGGCTTGCAGGCGACGTCTGACTTTTCAAGCACCTTGCCCGCCGTTGTATTGGAACGGCTGAGGGCACAGCATCATCCCACTCAAAAACATCTTTGGCGCGACTTTTCCCACACAAGGCATCAGATGCTGGGTATCGGGCGTGACATCCAAGGATTCGCCAGTGAAATCCGCGAACAACAAGTGTTGCTGATGCAGTTTGACAGCGACTCTGGCATCAACTGGCAGACTGGTGACGTCGGAGCGTTTTATTTTGCCATCGATCCGGAAGACTTGATGAACCGCAACTTTGACAAGATCACCTGCACGTTTGAGTGCAATTAGTTCAATCAAAGGCACATTCAAAGGATTGTACATTCTCAGTGATGACGCAATGGCCTGAGTGAGCTACGCAACGCCATGCCCCTCTCCACCACTGCCCTGCTCCTCGTCGCCGGTTTTCTCGGTGGCATTGCCAACACCATGGCGGGTGGGGCATCGCTGTTCACTTTCCCCGCCCTGCTCTTTGCCGGGCTGCCGCCGATCACAGCCAACGCCTGCAATGCCATGGCCGTCACATCAGGCAATGGCGCGGGCTTTCTGACGGACATCAAGGTTCTGCCGCGGCCCACTTGGGCCTTCTGGTTCAGTATGGTGATCGCCGTTGTTGGCGGCGGGCTGGGTGCACTTCTGCTGCTGGCCACGCCGGAGAAAACCTTCACCGCTTCGGTGCCCCTGCTCATCGGCCTCGCCACGCTGATCTTCGCCTTCTCGAAAGCGATCCAGCGCACGCTATCGGCATGGGCCGGTGGCGGCAGTGAACATGTGCGCCTGCGCATGGGCCTGCTTGTGCCGATCGCCGTTTACTCCGGCTATTTCGGCGCGGGCGCGGGCGTGGTCATCCTGTCGATCCTCAGCGCCACATCGGCAACCGAATTGCGCCGCCTCAATGTGGTGAAGAATATCTTCGCCTTCCTGTGCAACCTCTCGGCCATCGCGTTTTTCACCTGGGCGGGCCTCATCGCCTGGGGGCCAACCCTAGTGATGATGCTGGGCACGCTGGCCGGCGGTTACACCGGCATCAAGCTCACCCACATTCTGCCGAACCACATTGTCCGCGCCGTCATCATCATTTGCGGCACGGCCATGACGCTGATCTATGCCTGGCGTTATTGGCTCTGAGCCAGCATGGCCTTGGTCAGGCTTGATGTGGCGGGATAGAGCGGAATGAGGCAGGCCTGCAGCGCGTGATAGATGTCGGGCTTGCCCGTGAAGAAGCCGCGATGAGGCTTCAAGTCTTCGCCCAGCTCATGATGCCAGCTTCCACGGCGATGATCGATGAAGTGGTTGTTGCAGAAGCCCCAGATGCGCCGGTACCACTCCTCATAGAACGGATCGCTGTCATGGGCGGCGAGGAAGGCCGCAGCGCCAATGCCTTCGCAGGATGGCCACCACAGTTTCTGCCGCAGGCGCGGCACATTGTTCCAATCCAGCGTGTAGAAAAAGCCGCCCTTCTCCTTGTCCCAGCCCAGCGTGACGGATGAGCGGAACAACTCAGTCGATGCCTCCGGCAGCCAGGCCAAATGCCGCCCACCCAATTCCCACAGCTGCATCAACAGGCGCGACCATTCCAGCCAATGGCCGGGTGTGGAGCCTGAGGGGCGGAAAATCTCCGAGCCGCGATAGTCATTGTCGAGGGCCCACTGCGCATCGAAATGTTCGGCCACACGATAGCCGAGGCTTGCCGCATGTTTGCCGATGATGAAACTGGCAATGCTTTCGGCCTTGCGCAGATATTCACTTTCGCCCGTGGCTTCAAACGCCGCCATCAACGCTTCTGTGAGATGCATGTTGGAATTCTGGCCGCGGTAATCCGAGATCCTTGACCAGTCGCGGGCATATTCCTCGGATGTGACACCTGGAATGGCCTCCCAGAATTTCCGTTCGATCACCTCAGTCACATCAGCCAGAACCTTGTCGGCCAGCGGATGGCCAACGCACTTGGCACTCGCTGCGGCAAGCATCACGAAGGCATGGCCATAGGCTTGCTTGCTGTCATCCTTGGGGCCTGCATCATCCACTGACCACATGTAGCCACCGTGTTTCGTGTCGCGGTGGCCGTTCCAGATGTAATTCATGCCGTGATCGACAAGCGCATCTGAGCCCGGTCGGCCGCGCAAATGCCCCATGGCAAAGCAATGCACCATGCGCGTCGTCGCGTGCAGCTGCCGCACATCGCTGATCGGCCGGCCATCATCAGACAATTCGAAGAAACCGCCGCGCGGATTGATGCTCTCGAACTGGTAGAAATCAAACAGGCTGTTGGCCTGCGCCGACAGCCATTGCCGGTGTGTGGGTGAGTTGCGCCAAGTCGCTGTCATCACATTTCCTCTGCTGCTCGTATTCACTTCAATGCGAAGTGATTTCGAAGTGCCGCTTCAATTGTCGCTCCAGCATCAATTCTGGCATCGACTGGAGCAACCAATTTCGTAGCGGAACATTCAATAGGGTTTGCCACTGGCCAAGAACACCAGCACGGCGCGATTCCACTTGGAACATGCGCGCGCGCACGCGGCGCATGGTCTGGTACAGTGGAATGATCTCACGTGCGCCGCGTCCTGCCTGAAACAACGCTCCGAGCGCAGCCGCATCTTCAATAGCCTGGCAGGCACCCTGCCCAAGATTTGGCAAATACGGGTGAATGGCATCGCCCATCAGCGCAATCCGGCCAATTCCCCAGTTTCGAGCCACTGGCCGGTCATAAAACGATACATAACTGATTTGGTTATTGTCTGTCGCATTTACCAATGCGGCAGCGTAATCTGGCCATCCCGCCAATGCGGCCAGCACGTCTTCCCGTGAGGCTGATAAGGCGCGGCCAGCCGGTGCCTTTCGGTTGCCAACAACAAACCAATATGTTGTTCCCCTGCCAGATGCCATGATTCCAAGTCTGGTTCCGCGACCGTAGATTTCCGTCGCCGCCTGGTCCGAAAGGTTTTCGAAATTCCCTTTGGCAAGCCCGAGCCACGCGCCATATCCGCTGTAAGCCGGCCCTCCATCGGCGAAAAGCAATTGC
>CALMEZ010000272.1 GCA_937864985.1 uncultured Alphaproteobacteria bacterium | reverse complement strand
CAAGCACAAGGCGGAGAAGAAGGGCTATGCCGACGCCATGATGCTGGATTGGCAGGGCCGCGTGGCCGAATGCACAGGCGCCAACATCTTCTTCATCAAGGATGGCGCCATCCACACGCCGATCGCCGATTGCTTCCTGAACGGCATCACGCGCCAGACCGTCATCGCCATCGCCAAGTCACAAGGCATGGAGGTGATCGAAACCCGCATCATGCCGGAAGACCTGAAAACCTATAACGAGTGCTTCATCGTCGGTTCCGCAGCCGAGGTGACTCCCGTTGCGGAAATCGGGCCATACACCTTCAAGCCCGGCAACATGTCCCGCACCCTGATGGACGCCTATTCCAACGCTGTGCGGGCGTAAGGCTGCAAAGCACTAGACTTGCAATTCATAATTGCAGTAGCCTTTCCAAAAAATGGGATCGGCGAAAATGGTCTTCATGCGTTGGTGTATTGGGCTGCTATCATGTCTGCTGGCAGCTTCGGCAGAAGCGGCCGACATTTCGGTCTTAAGTCCAGAAACTGCAACAACCCCGGCAATTGTTACAATCAGCGGGGATATGATTGCAGGTGATGAAAAGACATTCACCCGTACGGTTCTTGAAATCGACAACGCGGTCATAGCGTTTAAGAGCAATGGAGGCGCTGTCGTGGCCGGCCTGGGCATTGGAAAGGCTATCCGCCTAAAGCAATTTGCAACAATGGTCGCAGACGGCGATATGTGCGCTTCGGCTTGCGCCATGGCATGGTTAGGCGGAACCAGAAGGCTCCTCGGGTCGCGTTCAAAGATTGGATTTCACGCAGCCTACACCAATGATAACGGAAATCTCAAAGAAAGCGGGATGGCGAACGCTTTGGTCGGATCCTATCTTAACCAATTGGGCCTCCGTGAAAGCGCGATCGCATACATCACGCAAGCTGCCCCCGACTCCATCCAGTGGCTGACAAGTGATGATGCACGAACGCTTGGCATTGAAGTCGAAAGCCTTTCACCATCTGAATCTGCGGGAAACAGCACAGCCGTTCCAGCGCCCGCCAATCAGGCTGAGTTTAAGATTTCAACGGGTGTCGACCTGTTCGGCAACGATTTACAGGGGATGCCACTTAAGAATCTGAAAATTGCGGCATGTGAAGACAGTTGTTCTGCGCATTCCTCGTGTCAGGCATTCACTTATAACAGCAAATCAAAAACGTGCTTCCTGAAGGCGGGCGCTGATCTTGCGGTTCTCTATGCCCCAGCGACGTCTGGCGTGAAGAATTCCTTTCAAGCCGATATCAAACATTCGATGTTGAGCATCATGCAGCGAACAGATGTCATAGGCACCGAATACAAATCAATTGATGATATCAACATGGAGAATTGCCTGAGGGTTTGCGATTCGGATGAAAGCTGTCGCGCTTTCAGTTATATTCCAAAGAAGCTTCAATGCTGGCTTAAGAGCGATGCGACAGGTACCAAACTAAAGAAAGGCGTTGTTTCTGGCATAAAATAGCCATGTAGCTGCATCTTAATGGACAACATGAGAAGTGGAAATTGGCGGGGAGCCGGAAGGTGGTGTCTTTATGAAGCGGCGGAGAATTTTGCTCACTGCCTTATTGCTGTTCATAGCTCCGGTACCAACTCTCGCCGAAGAGCCATTTCCTGTCTTCGCGTCGGATCCGGACAAGGTCGACTACAAGTTCCGCCGCCGTGAAGTTGCTTTCAAGACGGATGAACCGCCCGGAACAGTTGTCGTCGATACCCAGCGCTTCTTCCTCTACTTCGTTCTGCCAGCTGGCCGCGCCATTCGCTATGGCATCGGAGTCGGCCGCACCGGAACGCGCTGGTCGGGTGTGGCCATCATCGCCCGCAAGGCCGAATGGCCAAAATGGACGCCCACCGCCGACATGCTGGAGCGCCACGTCAACTACGCTCAATGGAAAGATGGTATGCCCGGCGGCCCGGATAATCCGTTGGGCGCGCGCGCCATGTACTTGCTCAATGACGGCAAGGACAACCAGTTCCGCATCCACGGAACGCCAGTGGCAACAACCATCGGGCAGGCCACCACATCAGGCTGCTTCCGCATGTTCAACATCGATGTGATCGACCTCTACAACCGCGTTAGCGTCGGAACCCGCGTCGTTGTCCTGCCCCGTGTCGCCAGCAAGCGGACGTCACTGTTCGGGCCACTCGAATAAGTTTCGTCCGACTCTTGCCAGCACCCGCAAATGTTGCAAACCTGCTGCAAATCCACATGCACCGGGGCTACGGATGAACCGTTTGTTCTTGACTGCAATGATGTTGCTGACGCTATGCGCCAGCACTGCTTCTGCACGATCAGCGTCAGACTTTCTCACCGACCGGGCGAGCATCGCGGAGCCTCCGGGATTTGCCGAACTTTGCCAAACAGTTACATATGACAGTGGTGTGAGCCCTGTTTGCGCGCGCGGCTGGGATGAAGGCGTGCCCGAAAAGCAGGACGCATTTGTCGTCAGTTATGTCAACCGGCGTGTGAATGCCGACAAGGTCTACATGTCTGACCAGGCGCGCAACGGTACGGCAGACAAATGGCTGAACCCCGAGCGCCAGTCGGCGGTTGATTGCGAGGAATATGCCATTGCCAAACAGCAACTGTTGATCAAGCAGGGCTTCCGGCGTGCATCGCTGCGGCTCACGCTGGTCATGGATGATCATCAGCGGTTCGCGCTGGTCCTGTCCTACAAGGGCGCTGATGGCGACTACATCCTGGATTACCGCAACAATGATCTGCTGAAGTGGAGCGAGACAGGATATTACTTCATTGCGCGTCAGGCACCGGACGATCCGCGGCAATGGCTTGGTCTCGGATGGGTCCCGGGTGGCGCGCAATCGAAGGCGACAGAACCCCTCACGCGCCCGTCCGGACAGAACTGGAACAGTTGCGTCACTTATCCTGCCGCCATCCCAGAGGATATCTTCGCCACCACACAACCTGCCCCGGCGGAGGCGGTTGAGGCAGCGCTCCCGACGCAGGAGGATTACCGTCAGGCAGCAGCAACCTTCCAGAAAAAATGGCCTGGCTACCGTTCCGTTGCCAAGATCAAGGACAAGGCCGTGGTGGACTGGAGCAAACGCGTGTTCCGCCTTTATTCATTCGGCGAACGCGCCAAGGGCGAAATGCCAACGGTGGTTGACTTGAAGAACCCGAAGAACACCATCAAGGGCAACAGGAAGATTGACCGCTCCACCCGCGAGTTCCAGATTGAAACCTGCAAGCGACAGAACCTGCAAAAGTGCCCGGTCTTTTCAACGATAACATCGGGCACAGCATTTCGCGTCGGCAAGGACACCTATTATACTTGCCGCCATAACCCGGAAACCTGGCTCACATGGGCCGCAGACCTGAACGGCATTGCGCAGGACAAGATCATTCCACCGCTTGCCCTCACCGACGAGCGCAACGGCGGGATTAACAAATTTGTCTACGTCAGCGCGCGGCCGAAAAAGCAGAAGTTCTTCACCAAACTCTTTCTCAAAGAGCCGCGTTACAAGTCCGACCGGGAAGAGATGTCCCTCTTCTACAAATCCGACTCCTATTTCCAGCGGGCGGGCGACATCATCATCTTCGGACTGTCCGCAACACCTGGCGAAATTGAAGGAACGGATACTGTGAACATCGCCGACCTCAAACCCGGCGAGGGGCTGTTTCTCCTTGGCTATCCCGGCAAATTCAAACTGTTTGACAAGGGCGATGGCGATTCAAAAGGTGACAGGCTCTATGCCTCCCATGGCACGATTGTCGGAAATACGGTGTTTCCCGGCGACAAGGGGCGGCTGTTTGAGGTCTCCAATTTCGGGTTTCCTGGTAACAGTGGCGGCCCATTGGTGCGCGAAGATGGCCGCCTTGTCGGCATGGCCTGCTACACCGAGGATGTGTCGGCGCGCAAAGAGAACGTCCACACCTTCATCACCACGGCCAATCCCGCTACCATTGAGAGCTGGTGGAAATCCCTGCCGCCATTCCCGGAACCCGATTTCATCCTGCCGTCCCTTTACAAGAAGTGATTGGAACGGCCAGCTTTCGCTGCGTCCAAGAATCAACCTATTGAACGCCATGGCCGAAACCGATCTCTATTTGCCAGTGAAGCAATTTCTGGAAACGCAGGGCTATGCGGTGAAGTCGGAGGTGAAAGCCTGTGACGTGGTAGCGCTGCGGGGTGACGAGCCGCCGGTCATTGTCGAACTGAAGACAGGATTGACACTGCAACTCCTGTTTCAGGCGGTGGACCGTTTGGCGATGACCGATCATGTCTACGTGGCCATTGCTCGGCCCAAGCGCGGTGTGACCTCGCAAGCCCTCAAGCTCTGCCGCCGCATCGGCATTGGCCTCATCGTTGTGGCTGCATCCGGCAGCCTCGAGGTGCTGGCCAATCCGGTGCCCTATGCTCCGCGTCAGAACGCCAAGCGCAAGGCGC
>CALMEZ010000271.1 GCA_937864985.1 uncultured Alphaproteobacteria bacterium | reverse complement strand
GTCTGGCAACTTCGGCTTCGACGCCCAGAACGAGGAATATGGCGACATGGTTGAAAAGGGCATCATCGACCCGACGAAGGTCGTGCGCATCGCCCTGCAGGACGCAGCCTCGGTTGCCTCGCTCCTGATCACCACTGAAGCCATGATCGCCGAAAAGCCCAAGGACAAGGCCCCGATGCCAATGCCCGGCGGCGGTGGCGGCATGGGCGGCATGGATTTCTAAGTCCAACGTTCAACGCAACGCTGAAGAATACGAAACCCCGGGTGATGAGCCCGGGGTTTTTGCAGATCGTGACTGAGGCCTTCAGACTATTCGACTTTGAACAGCGGAACCTGCAAGGCTGTTGGCCGGTTTTCCGGCTTGAGAAGCATGGAGCCATCCAACGGACGGGCGCCAAAGAAGAGCCCATCATTGTGGACCACCAGCGTCTCAAACTCGGTTGTGACTGCATTGGGCGGAAGGCCGATCGGCTTGCACCCCGTTTCACGCACATTCTGTGTGCTGCCAACTTTGAAGAGGTCGGCGCCGCACGACCCTTTGCCTGCAGAATTCAAGAAGCCTGCAAAGCCTTCCACCTTCGGCGTCAACTCGACAAGCTTGTCCACAACGATGTCAGCCGATTTTGCACCTGGGGCCACCTTTGAATCGCCATTCACCTTCACCGTACCCACGAAATGCAAATCATAGAGGGGAACCGTGCAGCTTGGGTCGGCGAAATTTTTGAAGCGCGCATCAATGGTGTTGCCTTTAACAACGATGTCACGTTGCAGGTACCAGGCCTCGACCCCCTTCTGCCCCTGCTGCGGGCGCAGTTCGCATGCAAGGCTTTTCCAATGGCCCTCAAGTTCCGGCATGCCGTCAGCCGCATTTGCGGCACCCATCATTGGGACAATGGCAATAAAGCTGAGTGCGAATGACTTCTTCATCTGTCGTCCTTTCAAGTTGCAACTCGAAACTAGACCAGCTTGAATGGTTCCATAAATTAGAAAGATCATAACGACAGGGTTCCAATTTCTAGAATGTCACAATCCTATCTGAGACACTTTGCCAGTTTCGTTGAAATTATCCGCTCCGGCTCCATGGCGGCCGCTTCCGAGCGTTCCGGGCTTGCGGTGTCCGCACTCAGCAGAAGCCTTTCCATTCTTGAAAACTATTATGGCTTCAAACTTGCCTTGCGGACACCGCGCGGACTGGTTCTGACTGAACGTGGCAAGCACGTTTTTGAAGAGGCAGAAAAAATCGTTCAGGCCGCAACAACGGCTCTCAGCCTCAAGCACGACGTGGAAATGCCAAGAGGTCAAGTCGTGGTCTCTGCACCTCGCGAGGTGTGTTACCTTTGGCTTGACAGCTTCATAAGCAAATTCACAAAGCAAAATCCCGGCATCGCGCTCAGGCTGCTGGCAGCGGATGAGCTTGTTGATCCCCGGCGGCAACGCATTGACATTGTGCTCCGTGTCACACGCAATGTATGGATCACGGGCTTTGACATTTTCTTCAGCGCAGCCGTTGAACCGGTTTTGGTGGCGCCAAAGGCTTTACGCATTGAGGCGCGAGTCGCCCGGGAAGGCAAATTGCTGCCACATCGCCTCCTGCAGTTCTCAACAACAGGAAAGCCAGGCCCCTTGTTGTTGCAAAACAAGCGTACTGGCAGCACATTACATCTTCAGTTTTCCCAGGAAATCTCTGTGTCGGATCCACTTTTGGCAATCAAGCTCTGCAAAGATGGTTTGGGGTTAACATCCTGCCTGAAGCCTTCTGTTATGGCCGAGCTCTCACGAGGCGATTTGTATGAACCCTTCCCCAAATTCGGCTTCCCTGTAACGGGGCTTCTTCTCGGCGTGGCAAAGGGTGATGTCAGCCCTGCCACAAAGCTGGTCCTGATCAGTCTTCGATCTGAGCTGCAAAAGACATTTTTGTCGGTAGATCAATCAAATCAAGAAGGAAGAAGAAAAGCAAAAAGACCACCTCGATGACGTGGTGAACGCCAACCGGGCCGTAGTGGCACGGACTTATGAACGGTCCATCCAGCATCAAGAATGCGAAACCGGGGTGATGAGCCCGGTTTTTTTGTTCCAGCAATAACCCTGAGTTGGATGCGACAAGCGCGGGGTTGACATGGCGTGGCGTGCACAAGCTATTCATCGACAATAGACAGACATTCGTTTTGAGGCTCAACATGACTGACGACACCCAGCGCAACCAGGATCGCAAGGCGCTTGTCACATATTTTTCACTGGTCACGGTGCTCTGCATCATCTTGTATGCATTCATCTTCACCGGCCGCGGCCTGGACGCGTTGGGCGGCTATGTGCTGCCCTTGATGATGTGGGCACCCGGTGTTGCGGGCCTTGTGACAACGCTGGTGATCTATCGGTCATTTTCGCCTCTCGGCTTGTTGGGCAATCGCAGCACCTTTGTCTGGATCATCGCGTGCATCGCCGTGCCGATTGTCTACACCCTGCTGATCAAGCAGGGACTTGCAGCAGCCGGTGTGATCAAGCTGCCCGGTCAATCATTGCCGGTCGTGGTTCTGGTCTTGGGCCTGTTTGTATCGCTTGGCACAGCGCTCGGCGAGGAACTTGGTTGGCGTGGCTTTGCGGCACCGGTCCTTGCGCGCGTCTATGGCTTCTGGCCGGGCCAGCTGATGCTCGGCGCCTATTGGTTCCTCTACCATCTGCCGGGCCTTCTCGGGACATCCTATGGCAGCAGCCCACACCCCATTGCTGGCAATCTCATGTTTGGGCTGAGTTGCATATTCCTGTCCTGTTTCCTCGGCGCGGCGCGGTTGAAATCAGACAGCGTCTGGCCCTCCGCATTCTTTCATGCGAGCCACAATTTCTTTTTCCAGAACTGGTTTGAGCCTGCCGAAGCACAAAGCAGCGCCGCAGATTATCTTGTCGGCGAACAAGGCCTCATGTTGCTTGTCATGATGGCCGTGTTATTGGCTTATACGCGCCGCGCCATTCCGCCCGCGCGGATCGGCGCATAAGCGACGCTGCGCATGTAAGTCAGAGCAAAGCATTGCCGTCCTCTGCCTTACGCCGCATTCAACTTCCCGCTCCGATCCCGCAGCCACGTCAGGTTCGGGTTGCGCACCGATGTGATGCTGACGTCGGCGATGAAGTCGCGCACGCCCTGCATGTCGCGGGCCACCTTAGAGGTATCAAGCACGCTCTCTAGCTTAGGCAGGCGGTCAGTAATAACGACGTTCGCCACCTTGCCCAGCTTCGTAAGTACAGCCTGAAGACCAACGGAGCTAGCTAGCTGGTCGTTGTTAGGCTCTCGACCAGTCACAATTAATATGTTTTGTGCCTGGCGAATAAGTTCGGTTGTTTGCTGTTTAGGTGTTAAATCCATGTCAGTCCTATTCGGATTAACTATCGTAGCAGTTTTTGAGTGTTTTGTCAATACTAGCGTAAGGATTTTGGAGTATTGCGGCTCCGGGGTATCCCCCGGAGCCCTACCACCCAGACCCATTTGTGCGTTGTCTCTTCAGCTCCATGACATGTTCCGCCAACCAAAGCCAGATCCCCTGTATCGGCCTGTGGAGCAGTCGCCAGATCAAGGTATATTCCATTCCGGCAGCGATTAACAGGCAAGTTGGCAGAGCCGCCAAGGGTATCCCTGAAAAAACATCGGACACTTGGAGAAATGAGGAGTTAAACAACCACCTCAATAGCTCATAGGCTAGCCATACTGCGTGACGCAGCACCACGAGAATCAGCATAACCTTGGTGAACCTTGTAGCCAAGCTCACCATTTGCCTTTTGAAATTCTCATCGGCTTCTTCGCACGCCTCAGCCCAATCGTGATCTTCATCCATATTGACTCCCTAGCC
>CALMEZ010000270.1 GCA_937864985.1 uncultured Alphaproteobacteria bacterium | reverse complement strand
GCCGGTGACCGACGACCGCGGCCCAGACCGCCTCGGCGACGGTATTCGGGAACACGGCATCGGGACTGGTCTCTGTGGCGGTCATGGGTGACCCTGTGTGTTGCCTGGGGGACGGGTTATCCGAACAGTTTGCTGAAGAACCCGCCCTGGGCGGCCGCCGGAGCCGCGGGGCCGGCGGCGACGGAAACCTCGAACCCGTCCTCGCCCTCGGGGTCCCAGCTGTCGGACCCGCCCGGCACCTCCCGCGACGTGTTCACCGAGTACCGCTGCATGAACACGCCGTCGCCGTCGAGGGTGCCGCTCCCGTTCCAGACGACCACCAGGTGGCCGAGCGGGTCCATGTCGGCGGTCGGGTGCATCTGGTCGCCGGCGGTGGTGCTGTTGACCCGGTTGATTGGGTGGAATCAATCCCCTTCAACGAAACGCGTCAGTATGTGCAGAAGGTACTGCAGAACCTGCATGTCTACCGCTCGCGCCTCGCTCCCGACACGGTGCGGCCCATGACGGCCGACCTGAAACGCGGCTCACCGACCGACTTCGCAACTGCAAGCACCTCACCAACGCCGGAAGTCGCAGCTGGTGACAACTGCAGCGGCATCACATCAATCTTGAAGGGTTGTCAGTAAGGCTTAGAGATAAGCCTTGATGATGCCGATGAAATCAACAGCTTTCAGGCTTGCCCCGCCAACCAGCGCGCCATTCACATTGGCAGTCGACATCAACTCAACAGCATTGCCGGGCTTCACCGACCCGCCATAGAGAATGCGTGTCTTGGCACCATCTGCACCCATAATCTTGCCAAGTTCGCTGCGGATGTGGGCATGCGCCTCGGCAACTTCAGCTGTGGTCGGCGTCAGGCCCGTGCCAATGGCCCAAACCGGCTCATAGGCAATCACACTGTTTGCAGCCGTGGCACCTTCCGGGATGGAGCCCTTCAACTGTGTTGTCAAAACGTCCAGCGTCTTGCCGGATTTGCGCTCATCCAGTGTCTCACCGATGCAGATGATGGCAATGAGCCCGCCGCGATGGCAAGCCTTGGCCTTGGCCGACACAACCGCGTCTGTTTCCTTGTGGTTGGTGCGGCGTTCAGAATGGCCGACAATGCCATAGGTCGCACCTGCATCCTTCAGCATTTCTGCAGAAATGTCGCCCGTATGAGCACCAGAAGCAGCGGCATGGCAATCCTGCCCGCCAACCTTGATCTTGGAACCCTTCATGACCGACTTGACCCGTCGTAACAACGTAGCAGGCGGGCACACCAGGACGTCACACTTCAGCTTCACATCGCGCAGCATGCCAGCCAGCAGACGCGGCTCCTTCAACTGTGCCGTGGTGCCGTTCATCTTCCAATTGCCAGCCACCAGTGGCTTGATTGCATCCTGTGCCATGTTCCCCATTCCCCAGATCATTTTGGACTGAAGGCGCCTCTTAGCCCCCCAAAAGCCTGCCAGCAATGGAAAATCCCCCGACGCCGGACCACGCAAAGCTTGCGGGAGCTTCCGCCAATCCCCTATGATAGGTGCACTGCAACGGCACCCGGAATCGCAAGGTCTGCGGCCGGGTGTCTTTCCGATTGAAAGGCTGTTTGATGCTCGAGTTCTTCCGCAAGGCCGCCAAGGGCTGGATTGCCAAGGTGCTTTTATCGCTCCTCGTGGGGTCTTTCGCCATTTGGGGCGTCAGTTCCCGCATGAGCGATCTGATCGGAACGATGTTCGGCGCCGTCGATCTGGCAACGGTCGGGAATTCCAAACTTTCGAGTGAAACCTATCGCCAGGAATTCAAACGCACCCTTGATGCCATCAGCCGCCAGCAAGGGGCGCAGATGTCCATGGAGGACGCGCGGAAGGCCGGCATCGACCAGCAGGTTCTCGACAGGCTGTTGGCGCAATCCGCTGTTGACGCCACAACAACCCGCATGAACCTTGCCGTAGGCGATAAGGCGATCACCAATCTTATTATGTCAAACAAGGCATTTCATGACGCCAACGGCAAGTTTGACGTCAATATCATGCGCGGCATCCTCGCCCAGAATAATTTGAGCGAACAGGGGTTCGTCCAGATCCAGAAACATGACCAGTTGCGCCAGGCATTGATTTCAGCCGCTGGCGACAATCTGCAACTGCCCGCCGCCATGACTGAGGCCCTGCTCCGCTACAAGAATGAATCGCGCGATGCCCGTTATGTGACATTCTCCGTCAATCCGACAGATGTTCCCCAGCCTTCGGATGACGATCTCAAGAAGCAGTATGAATCAACGCCTGCCGCTTACACCGCACCGGAATATCGCTCTGTCGCCGTCATGTCCGTCTTACCGGCAGATATCGCGTCCAAGGTCACCGTCAGCGACGATGACCTCAAGGCCGGTTATGAAAAGTTCAAGGGCACCTATTTCATGCCGGAAAAGCGCACCATCATCCAGTTGTCTTTCCCGTCTGTGGATGCCGCAGCCGCAGTCAAGGCCCGCCTCGACAAGGGCGAGGACATCTTGAAAATCGCCGCGGAGCTGAAACAGAAGGAAAGTGACATCACATTCACCGACAAGACCCATGACGACTTCCTCGACCCTGCAATAGCTGATGCGGCCTTTGCACTCAAGGAAGGTGAGGTCAGCGCCCCGGTGAAAGGCGCGCTGAACACTGCCCTGTTGAAGGCCGTCAAAGTCACGCCTGAAAAGCAGCCTACCCTCGATGAAGTGAAGGATGACCTGCGCAAGAAGGTACAACTCGACAAAGCGGCAGAACAGCTGCAACCCTTCTATGACCAGGTTGAAGATGCCCGCGCCGCCTCGACAAAGTTCGAAGACATTGCGGCCAAGCTGGGCATCCCCGTTACTGTTGTTCCGGCCATCACCGCCGACGGCCGCGACAAGTCCGGTAAGGATGTGGTTTTGCCGGCCCGCGACGAGGTGCTGAAGGCAATTTATGCCAGTGACGTCGGCGTGGAGAATGACGCCCTGACAGTCAACGACGGCTATGTCTGGTACGATGTGCGCGAGGTTGTTCCTTCAGCGCTCCGACCGCTCGCCGACGTCAAGGATCAGGTGAAAGCCGATTGGGCCGCAGCCAAACTCCGCTCCTTGGCCGCCGACAAGGCAAAGGCCATTCTGGCGAAGGCTGGCACAACAGGAACACTGGATGCCATTGCAACGGAACTTGGCCAGCCCGTCAAGACGGCAAGCCATGTCACGCGTGGCCAGACGGCGGAGAACTTTGACGGTGTCGCCACCCAGGCCTTGTTTAGCTCACCAGAGAAGGCCCTGACCTGGGCTCCCGAACCCGATGGCCAGTCCGCACGCATCATCGAGGTGTCGAAAGTTGAAATTCCGGCTTTTGATCCGGCTTCGGCAGAGGCTAAGGCCATCCGCCAGCAGATGGAAAAAGGCCTCGCCAGCGATATGAACGAGGCTTTCGTGCAGGCTCTCAAGTCTGGCGCAAAGATTGTTCTGAACGACAAGCTGTGGGCTGATATCCGCGGCACAACCGATCAGCAGCAGCAATAGGCGCGCGCAGCATGGCAACCGTGCCTGACTACGGACAGTTTTGCGCCGCCTACGAGCGGGGCGAAAACCAAATTGTGACGCAGCGCCTTGTGGCTGATCTGGAAACACCTGTCTCTGCCATGCTCAAACTGTCGCGCAATGCCCGTTATTCCTTTCTCCTGGAATCAGTTGAGGGTGGTGCAGTGCGCGGCCGCTATTCGATCATCGGCCTGAACCCTGACATCATCTGGAAAGTCAAAGGCAACACCGCCTCCATCAACCGCCACGCGGGCCAATCACCAGACGGTCCGTTCGAGGATGAAACTTCCGCCCCCCTGACATCGCTTCGGGCCCTTATCGCCGAAAGCCAGATCTCGTTGCCGGAAGGCGCCCCACCCATGGCCGCCGGTGTCTTCGGTTATCTCGGCTACGACACAGTGCGGCTGATGGAAGAGTTGCCGTCTCCAAACCCGGACCGTCTGGGCCTGCCTGATGGTCTGATGATACGCCCCACTGTCATGGCGATTTTCGACAGCGTGCGCGATGAAGTGACTCTCACGGCACCAGTTTTCTTTGACAAGGCTGTATCTGCCAAGGCCGCCTATACGCGTGCCAATGAACGCATCTCCGAGGTAATTGACGCACTCGATCGTCCACTCGACATGACCCTGCGCGAAGCCGACGTGCCGCCCGTCAAGCCGCAAACCTCCAACAAGTCACCTGACGAATACAAGTCCATGGTCTTGAAGGCCAAGGAATACATCGCCGCCGGCGATATTTTCCAAGTGGTGCTGTCGCAGCGTTTCGAAACCGAATTCACGCTTCCGCCCTTCTCGCTGTATCGCGCCCTGCGCCGCGTCAACCCCGCACCATTTCTCGTCTACCTGAATTTCGACAGCTTCAGCGTTGTCTGTTCAAGCCCGGAAATCCTGGTGCGCGTGCGCGATGGCAAAGTTACGATCCGCCCCATTGCGGGCACCCGCCCCCGTGGCACCACGCCCACACACGACAAGGAGCTGGCACAGGAACTGCTCGCAGACCCGAAGGAACGTGCCGAGCACTTGATGCTGCTCGACCTTGGGCGCAATGATGTGGGCCGCGTTGCTGAAATTGGTTCGGTCAAGGTCACCGACAAATTCATCCTCGAATACTACAGCCAGGTCATGCACATTGTCTCTAACGTTGAGGGCAAGCTGTCGCGCAAACATGACGCGATTGATGCATTGGTTGCGGGGTTCCCGGCCGGAACCGTGTCAGGAGCACCTAAGGTACGCGCCATGCAAATCATCGACAGCCTGGAAAAGGACAAGCGCGGCGTCTATGGCGGCTGCGTTGGCTATTTTTCGTCAGATGGTGACATGGACACATGCATCGTTTTGCGCACCGCCATCGTCAAGGATGGCAAGATGTATGTGCAGGCGGGCGCCGGTGTTGTTGCCGACAGCATCCCCGAAAACGAGCATCAGGAATGCGTGAACAAGGCCAAGGCCCTGTTCCGCGCTGCAGAGGAAGCCGTGCGCTTTGCCGGTCGGGCCGGGAGAGGCCAATGATCATCCTCATCGACAATTATGACAGCTTCACCTGGAATCTCTATCATTACCTCGGAGATCTGGGTGCCGAAACCGTGGTTCATCGCAATGACAAGATCAGCGTCGGCCAGGTTATGTCAGCAAAGCCGGAAGCGATTGTCATTTCTCCGGGTCCCGGCGAGCCGGCTAACGCCGGCATCATCATCGACTTGATCAAGCACGCGGCCGGAAGCATACCAATTTTCGGCGTTTGCCTCGGCCTGCAGGCCATCGGTGAGGCTTTTGGCGGCAAGGTGGTGCGTGCGCCGACCCAGATGCACGGCAAGATCTCCGGCGTTCACCACAATGACAAAGGCGTCTTCAAGGGCCTTTCAAATGATTTCTCGGCAACCCGCTATCACTCCCTCGTAGTTGACAGGGCATCTCTGCCCGCCGAACTTGAAATCACCGCTGAAACCGACGGCCTGATCATGGGTCTGCAGCACAAAACGAAGAACGTCCATGGCGTCCAGTTCCACCCGGAAAGCATTGCGTCTGAAAATGGCCACGCTATCCTCAGGAATTTCCTCGAATTGGCCAAGGCCCGCGCATGACAGACATTAAGCCCCTCCTCGCAAAAGTTGCCGACGGCAAACCGTTGACCCGCGAAGAGTCACGCGCCGCTTTCAACATTTTGATGTCGGGCGATGCAACGCCCTCGCAGATCGCCGGCTTTCTCATGGCACTGCGGGTGCGCGGCGAAACCGTCGAGGAAATTACCGGTGCCGTCACGGTAATGCGCGAGAAGATGCTGCCTGTCGTCGCTCCCGAAAATGCCATCGACATTGTTGGCACGGGTGGCGATGCCTCTGGCTCTTACAACATTTCAACCTGTGCCGCCTTCGTGGCCGCAGGCTGCGGCCTGACTGTCGCCAAACACGGCAATCGCGCCCTTTCATCCAGATCGGGTTCAGCCGATGTGCTGCTGGGCCTCGGTGTCAAGCTGGACATCCCGCCTGAAAAAATTTCCGCCTGCATTTCCGAGGCGGGACTTGGTTTCATGTTTGCGCCTGCCCATCACAGCTCCATGAAGCATGTGGGCCCCACGCGCGTGGAATTGGGCACCCGCACCATTTTCAATTTGCTCGGCCCACTGTCGAACCCGGCGTCTGCCAAGCGCCAGGTGACAGGCGTCTTTTCAAAACACTGGGTTGAGCCGCTCGCCCACGTGCTCAACAATCTCGGCAGCGAGGGCTGCTGGATTTGCCACGGCGAAGGCGGATTTGATGAAATCGTTCCCACCGGATCTACATTCATCGCTGAACTGCGCGATGGCAAGATCCGCACCTTTGAATTGACGCCGGAAGAAGTCGGCATCAAACGGTCAAACATCGATGATCTCAAAGGCGGTGATGCCGCCCACAACGCTGAAGCCCTGCGCGAGGTGCTGTCTGGCAAACCCTCCGCCTTCGCCGATGCTGCCGCCATGACGGCAGGTGCTGCCCTGCTCGTGGCTGGAAAAGCCGTTGACCTGAAAACGGGCGTCAAGCAGGCGCAACAGGCAATCGCCTCAGGTGCTGCGAACAAAGTTCTGTCCCGCCTCGTTGAAGTGTCGAACAGCTGATGGCCACCATCCTCGACAAGATTGCCGCTTACAAGCGCGATGAAGTGGCCACCGCAAAACGAGCGCTCAGTCTCACCGCGCTTGAACTGCACGCCAAGGCGCAACCCAAGCCGCGCGGTTTTCGCCGCGCCCTCACGGCCAAGCAAGAGGCAAGTCAATGGGCGCTGATCGCCGAGATCAAGAAAGCCTCGCCCTCAAAAGGCCTGATCCGCGCCGACTTCGACCCGCCTTCCCTCGCCAAAGCCTATGAACAAGGTGGTGCGGCTTGCCTTTCGGTTCTGACGGACACACCAAGCTTTCAAGGCGCGCCGCAATTCCTGACCGAAGCCCGTAAGGCCTGTGCGTTGCCTGCCCTGCGCAAGGATTTCATGCTCGATACCTATCAGGTGGCTGAAGCCCGAGCCTGGGGTGCCGACTGCATCCTTATTATCATGGCCATGGTGGATGATGCGTGCGCTGCCGATCTGGAGTCCTCCGCCTTCGCGTATGGAATGGATGCGCTGATCGAAGTGCACGACGAAGCCGAATTGGTACGTGCTTTGAATCTCAAATCTCCGCTCATCGGCATCAACAACCGCAACCTGCACACCTTTGAAGTATCGCTCGCCACCACCGAACGTCTCGCGCCCATGATCCCGCAGGACCGGATGATCGTGGGCGAAAGCGGATTGTTTGCGCCCGCAGACTTGGCTCGATTGGCCAAAGTGCGCGTCAACACCTTCTTGATCGGCGAAAGCCTGATGCGCCAGGCGGACGTCGCCGCAGCCACCAAGGCCATCCTCACGAAACCATGAGCAAGCTCAGCCATATCAACACCCGCGGCGAAGCGCATATGGTGGATGTGTCGGACAAGCAGGTTACGTCGCGCATCGCAACTGCGCGCGGACGCGTCAACGCCAAACCCGAAACCTTGGCTTTGATCACCAGCGGCACCGCCAGCAAGGGCGACGTTCTCGCCACGGCGCGCATTGCGGGCATCATGGCGGCGAAGAAAACCTCTGATCTCATTCCGCTTTGCCACCCCCTCGCCGTCTCCAAGGCGACGATTGAATTCACGCTAGCCGCCAGCCACATCGATGTCGAAGCCACCGTAAAGGTGGAGGGAAAGACCGGCGTTGAAATGGAAGCGCTAACGGCATGTTCGGTCGCCTGCCTGACCATCTATGACATGCTCAAGGCCGTGGACCGCGCCATGACCCTCACCGACATTCGCGTCGTCGAAAAATCCGGCGGCAAGTCGGGCACATACAAGGCCGAGTGACTATGGCGTTGATGCCCGTCGACGACGCCCTTGCCCGCATCCTCGACGGTGTTAAGCCCATGCCATGCGAAACCATAAAACTGGACAAGGCGCTGGGCCGGATGCTCGCCAAGGATGTTGTCGCCAAACGCAGCCAGCCCCCGTTCGCTGCCTCCGCCATGGACGGATATGCCGTGCGCCATACCGATGTTGCAAAGGTGCCCGCCCGCCTGCGCATCATTGGTGCAAGCAATGCTGGCCACGCGTTCAGGGGTGAAGTGAAAGCAGGCACCGCCGTTCGTATTCTTACGGGTGCAGCCGTTCCGAAGGGCGCCGACACGGTTATCATTCAGGAGAACACCGAGCGTGACGGCAACACGTTGCACGTCATCCATGACACGCCTAAGGGCAAGAACATTCGGCGCGCTGGCCTTGATTTCACCAAGGGCGATGTCCTTGTCTCGGCTGGCACAACACTGCGGCCACGCGACATTGGCTTGCTGGCGGCCGGCAACGCCCCACGCGTCACGGTGCGCAAACGCCCACGCATCGCCATTTTCACAACGGGTGATGAATTGGTTTTGCCCGGACAGAAAGCCCGGCCTGATCAAATCTATTCCTCCAACAGCCATGCCCTTGAGGCCATGGCTCGCTCACTCGGATGTGACGTGCTCAATCTGGGCATCGTCAAGGATAGCCCGGCTGCAACGCGCGCCGCCATCCGCAAGGGGCTTGATGCAGACGTGCTGGTCACGACAGGCGGCGCTTCGGTGGGCGATCATGATTACGTGCAGGAGGCGCTGAAATCGTGCGGCGTCAATATCTCGTTCTGGAAGGTGGCCCTGCGCCCCGGCAAACCTTTCATGCATGGCCGCAAGGGCCGCACCCACGTCATGGGCCTGCCTGGCAATCCCGTCTCGGCACTGGTGACCGCCCGCATTTTCCTCGTTCCGCTGCTGCGCGCATTGAACGCTATTCCAACCGGGGAGTCCTACGCCCTCGCACGCCTCACCGTGCCGCTGCCGCACAATGATGAGCGCCGCGACTATATCCGCGCCACACTCTCCGATGCGCCCGATGGCGTGCGCGAAGTTGCACCATTCAACCTGCAGGACTCCTCCATGCAGCGCACTTTGCGTCAATCCGATGCCTTGATCCTGCGGGCGCCTTTCGCGCCCGCCCTTCCCGCCGGCAGCCTGGTGCAAGTGCTGATAATTGATTTCTGAGCGTCCTCCAGCGGCCCGGAAGCAAAACACTTGCAGAACAATATCAGAACATGATACACATGTTGCGTATATGTTCCGATTCCCCGCCAAACGGCCGGGGAATGCGAGGAAATAAAGGATTACGCCATGCTCACGCGCAAACAACTTGAACTTCTTCTCTTCATCAATTCCCGCCTGAAGGAAGAAGGCGTTCCGCCCTCTTTCGAAGAAATGAAGGAGGCGTTGAACCTGCAGTCCAAGTCTGGTGTGCACCGCTTGATCGTGGCCCTTGAGGAGCGCGGTTTCATCCGCCGCATGGCCAACCGCGCCCGCGCCCTAGAGGTGTTGAAGCTGCCCGAAAGCCATACGCCAACCCTCACAGCCAAGAAGGCAGGCTTCAAGCCTAATATCATTGAAGGCAATCTCGGCCGCTCAAAGCCGGCCACCATGCCAGCCAACGATGGCATGCCGCGCGCCACCTTCGTGCCCATGATGGGCCGCATCGCAGCCGGTGTTCCGATCGCCGCCATTCAGGATCACACGGCCAATATCAATGTGCCGCCTGAAATGCTCGGCGGCGGCGAGCATTTTGCCCTCGAAGTCAAAGGCGACTCGATGATTGATGCCGGCATTTTTGATGGCGACACAGTGGTCATCCGCAAGGGCGAAACCGCCATAAATGGTGATATTGTGGTCGCACTTGTCGACGACGAGGAAGCTACCCTGAAGCGCCTGCGCAAGAAGGGGGAATCCATCGCCCTCGAAGCCGCCAACCCAGCCTACGAGACCCGCATTTTCGGGCCGGACCGGGTTCGCGTCCAAGGCAAGCTGATCGGGCTTCTGCGCAAGTACTAGGCTTTCAACCGGCGCGGAATGTCGCGGCGATTGCCGTGTAGAATCGGACTAGAAAACGGGCCTTGGGGGACAAATCCATGGCTCGTTTTGTATTGAAACTGCAATGTTGCGCCATCGCGTTGGCGCTGCTGTTCTGCGCCGCAGCCGAAGCCGCCAAAAAGAAAACCAGCCCACCGCCCCCGCCAGCCGCGCAAGAACAGCCTGCGCCGATCGTCGACCATCCACTCGATGCGCTCACCGCCGATGAAATCGAAGCCGTCGCCAAGCTACTGCGCCAGTCAGGCGCGGCTGACGACAAAACGCTGTTTGGCATCATCTCGCTGGATGAGCCGCCCAAAGCAGACGTTCTCGCCTGGACCCCTGGCAGGGAGTTTCAGCGTCATGCCTTCGCCATCTTGCGCAAGGACCAGAAAACCTATGAAGCGCGCGTTGACCTCAAGTCCGCAAAGGTGATCTCGGTCACGGAAGTCCCCGGCAAATTCCCTATGATCATGAACGCCATGTGGGAGCGCGCCCGGGACGCCTTCATCAAGGACAAGCGCTTTGCTACAGCATTGGCCCGCCGCGGCATCTCCGACAGTTCGACAGTCTTCTGCACGCCAAATTCGGCAGGCTATTTCCCGCCCGAACCCGGAACTGGCCACTTCCTTTTGAAGGTGCCCTGCTTTTCCTCCAAAGATAAACTGCACCCTGCCCTCGCCCGGCCCATTGAAGGCTTGATGGGCGTTGTTGATGGCGAATCCGGCGAAGTCATATCCGTCCTCGATCATGAAATGGTCGGCCTGCCGCCAGCACCTCAAGGCTATGGTGAAACACTGCCCCCGCGCGACGAAGCCGCAGCGCCCGCCGAAATTCTCGTGTCCGAACCTGGCAACATCAAGTTCAGTGGCCAGCTCATGGTCAACTGGCTGAAATGGAACTTCCACCTTCGCGCCGATAAGCGCGCCGGCCTCGTCGTGTCGCTCGTGCGCTTCAAAGACGGTGAGCGAATGCGCAACCTCGCCTACGAGATGAACGTCAGTGAGATGTTCGTGCCCTACATGGACCCGAACCCCACTTGGTCCTACCGCACCTTCATGGACGTTGGCGAATTCGGCTTGGGCTACCTCATTTCATCACTCGCACCCGGCATCGATTGCCCGGCCAGTGCCTATTATGTCGACCTCACTTTCCCCAACGATGTCGGCGGTGCCTACACCAAACAGCGCGCCCTCTGCATCTTCGAACGCCCCACCGGAGATCCCGTCTGGCGGCATTATTCTTCAGGCCGCAATGATGTGCAGGGCGAGCCACAACTGGAACTCGTTGTCCGCATCATTCCCACCCTTGGCAACTATGACTACGTCACGGATTACGTGTTTGATCCCAACGGCAATATCAAGCTGCGCGTCGGTGCCACAGGTTTCGATGCCATCAAGTCCTCGGAAGCCGCGGACATGGATGCACCTACAGCCGCCGCCGACACCACGTACGGAAATCTGATAGCGCCCTACACGGTAGCACCTTACCACGACCACTATTTTAGCTTCCGCCTCGACATGGACGTAGACCAGCCGGAAAACACCTTTGTCCGAAACACCTTCACGCCAACTCCTGTGAAAGATGCCGGTGGCCGCACCAGCATCTGGTCGCTGAAAGGTCAGCGCTTCCTCAAGGAAGGCCCCATTGTTGAAGATGATGCGTCCATGAACGGCGCACTCTACCGGCTGCAGAACAGCAACGAGAAGAACCGGCTCAAGCAGAACCCCAGCCTGTGGTTCAACGCCAACCACGACTCGGAATCGTTGCTGGATCAGGCCGACACGCCGCAATCCCGCGCCAACTTCTCGTCACACCAGTTCTGGATCAGCAAATACAATCCTGATGAACTCTGGTCCGCCGGCCTCTATCCAAACCTGTCACAGAAGGATGAGGGCCTGCCACAATTTGTATCCGACGGCGAAGACATCACCAACCAGGATATCGTGGTCTGGTACACCATGGGTTTCCGCCATGTGACGCGGCCCGAAGATTTCCCGATCCTGCCCACCTTCTGGCATGAGCTAACCATACGCCCCACATTTTTCTTTGACAGAAGCCAGTCAATGACCTTCAATTCCGGCCACGACCAACCCGCCGGACAATAGGATTTTCAAATGAAGCTGCATGGTGATGTCATCTCGCCCTTCGTGCGCATGTGCCTCGTCTCGGCCCATCATGTGGGGCTGGGAGAGAAGCTGGTGTTCGAAAAAACCGGTGTCAAGCCGACTGAGGTAAACACCACGCTGGAAAGGCTGTCTCCAATCGCCAAGGTGCCGGTCCTGGAAACCGATCACCATCACGGCATCTACGACAGCCGTGTCATCATGGAATACCTGGCGCATCATGCCGGTTCCTCAGACTTCATCCCGAATGATGGCGTCAAGCGCTTCCGTGTTTTGACCTTGCTCGCCCTCGCTCAGGGCATCGCCGATGCTTCCGTGTCCTTGCGCTATGAACAGGCCCAGCGCCCCAAGGAATATTTCTGGGGCGACTATGCAAAACGCCTCGAATCCCGCATCAATGCCGGGCTTGATAGCCTGGAAAAAGATTGGCCCGATCTGCTCAATCAGGTCAATGCCGGAACGGTGGCCGCAGGCTGCGCGCTCGCCTATCTTGATTTCCGCCACCCAACAATTGCCTGGCGCACCAACCGTCCAAAACTCGGCGCACTCTATGATCACATCTCCAATCAGCCTTGCTTCAAGGCCTGGCCCCTGAACTGAGGATACTGTGACGAACAACACATGCACAGCCGTGGTGGTTGGCGGTGGCCCCGCAGGTTTGGCCGCCGCCACTTTGCTCGCCCAGGCCGGCGTTGACACCACGTGCTTGTCAGCGGCAACCATCATCGATGGCCGCACGATCGCGCTGATGATGCCATCAATTCGCCTGCTGCAGGCGATTGGCACCTGGACGCCGGAACTGATCGAACAGTCCTGTCCGCTCAAACATCTGCACATCCGGGACGACACCGGCAATCTGGTCACCGCACCTGACTTGCGGTTTGCTGCAACGGAACTGGAGCAGGATGCCTTTGGCTGGAACGTACCTCTGCAAGTCCTGATCCCATCCCTGCGCGCGACGGCAGAAGCGGCAGGCGTCAAATTCATCGCCGATGCAGCAACCGGCGCGTCCACCACTTCGGACAGGATCATTATTGCGACAAAGAGCGGTGACTTAATCACAGCCAAAGTTGCTGTCGCTGCAGATGGCATCAATTCCGTGCTGCGGCAATCCGCAGGGATTGACGTCCGCGCCTGGTCCTTCGACCAGATGGCACTGATCACGCGCTTCAAACACTCGGCCCCCCACAACTTTATTTCAACCGAGTGGCATCGCCGCGGTGGCCTTTTCACCACAGTCCCAATGCCCGGCCATCAATCAAGTCTCGTGTGGATGGACCGGCCCGACAAAATTGCGGCCTTGGCTGCACTTTCACCGAAGCAATTGGCAGCCGAAATTCAACTTGCGAGTCACGGCACGCTCGGACTTGTGACAGACGTTGAATCCACACAATCATTTCCCATGCGTGGCCGTCAGGCCCAACGCTTTGGCGCAAAACGCACCTTGCTCATCGGTGAAACGGCACATGTCTTTCCGCCGGTCGGCGCCCAGGGCCTCAACATGTCCCTGCGTGACGCAGGCCACGTGGTTGACTCGATTCAGGAGTCTGATGATCCAGGTTCTGATTCTGTCATGCAGGCTTATGACCAGCGGCGGCAAGGCGACATCACTTCACGAACCTCGGCCATTTCACTGGTCAATCATACTCTGCTGGCCGAAATGTCGGCCGCTCATTTGCTCCGTGCCACTGGCTTTGCAGCGATTGCCGCATTTCCGCCGCTGCGCAGTTTCGTCATGCGCCAAGGCCTCTCGCCAGATGACACGCTGCCCTTCGCCATGCGTGACGTTGCAGCATAAAGAAATAGGGCCGCAGCACATGTGCTGCAGCCCCATCAACTTAATCCCAAACGTGAAGGTCAAGTCTTGCGCGTGCGCGTCCCTGAAAGCGTTTCGCCCGCCTTGTTGGTCAGGCCGCCTGTGCCATAAAGTTTGGTGAATTCGGCCTCCTTGCCATCGGCAAGCAACCGGGCTTGGCGCGTCCATTCTTCGCGCACGATGCGTCCACCGAAACGCAGGTGGTCCTCCACCCAATCAATTTCCTGTTTGGTCCAGTCGGCAATCTGGTCGAAATGGAAGACGCCAAGTCCATGCAGGATCTTCTCGTTCTTTGGTCCAATCCCACTAATGCGCTGCAAATTGTCGGCCTTGCCGCCACGTGCCCCTGCAATGCCTCTGGGCTTGGCCATCTTGCCGCCAGACGATTGTCCTTCGCCCTCATGGTCGCGAGGGCCACGCATGGTGCGAAGTCCTGCTTCCTTGGCGCCTTCGCCACCCGTACCATAGAGGCGAGCGAACTCCGCTTCATTGCCTTCCGCCAGAAGGCGCGCCTGGTTGACCCATTCTTCGCGCGCCACACGGCCGTTGAACTTCATGTGGTCATCCACCCAGTCCCCTTCACCGGGTGACCACTTTGCAATCTGGTCAAAGTGATAAATACCCAGCGAGTGGAGGATTTCGAGGTTCTTCGGCCCAACGCCCGAGATGCGCAGCAGGTCATCAGGTTTTGAGCCGCGCGCTGCTGCAAGCCCCATGGGCCTGACTGGACGGTGCGGATCATAAGCAGGCGCAGGTGATGCTGCAGGACGCGGCGCCACAGGCGACGGCACATGCACAGGCTTGGCCGCAACCGGCGCAGCAACTGGTATTGGCGCTGACGGCTTGTTATCGGCCAACTTGGCAGCGGCGGCAGAAGCAGCTGCTGCCGTGACGGCCGCAGCACCGGCGGAAACCGCAGGCTTGGCGACTGGCGCGGGCGGAGCAGCCACAACAGGTTCTTCCGCGCCAAACCACTTGCGCAACAGGCAGCCGACACAGCACCCGAGAAGGTAGGCAATAAGCGCGGCAATAGCGAGTTCGATCAGATAATGCAGCATGTTGTCCCCCGATTAATGGCTGCGTGTCTTGGCCGAGGTGTCACACGTCCACCAGCCAATCAAGATGCCGAGCGCAAAAGCCAGCAACAGCCAAAGGATGTTGTTGCTGACCACAAAACCGAAGTCATGCCAATTGAAAAATTCGTTCATTGCTGTCCCCCTCAATTCGTCGTTGCCGTGATTTCAACACGGCGATTCTTGGCGCGGGCTTCGTCAGTCTTGGCCGGGTCAAGCGGCTTGTCCTTGCTGTAGCCCTTCTTCACCAGACGGCTTGCGTCGATGCCATCCTTCACCAACATGTCAATGATGGTCTGCGACCGGCGTTCACTGAGATCCTGATTGTATTCTTCGGTGCCGCGGAAGTCTGCATGCCCCGCAACTTCAACCTTCACATTGGCGCAGCGCGAATCCTTCAGAACGGCTGCGTAATACTGAAGCGTCAGGTCGTAAGGGTGCTTCACATCATCATGGTCATAATCGAAGCGGATCGGGAAGGTCTTGTCGACACGGTCCAGTACCGCCAGGCAATCATAGGCCGCGGGCGGCGGTGCCGGCGCGTCAATGACAACTTCTCCAGCCGTTGCATCAACCTGCACGCGCTTCTGAATGTCAGTGCTTTCGGCATTGATGTCATACTTGCCAGGTGCCAGCGGTGTTGACAGTTTCATGGTCCAGTTGCCATCACCATCTGAAGTTAGTGCACCATCCGGACCTCCCAGTTCGGCCGTGACGTTAATGGCTGGAATGCTGACTTTGAGGCCCTTGCCTTCTTTTGCATCCCATGTCCCTGAGATGCTCTCGGGAGATTTCACACCTTCATATGTGGCGACTGTCGGCAAAGCGGGCGGCACAGCATCCACCTCGATTTCCGCAACGGTCTCATCTTTCTTGGTTGCGCCATCGGCATCCGTCGCGGCAACTGCCACATCATAAATGCCGTCTTTCAAAGCAACCGACGGAAGAAGAGACCACGCATCGCCCTTGGCGCTCAGGTTTGCATCCTGGCCAAGTGTGTAGGTCTTGCCGTTGAGCGAAACGGTCAAAGCCTTTGCGACAGCAGAAGGCCATGTGCCCTTGATGATCGGAGCACCTGTCAGATCCAGCTGCCTGGCAACTGTTGGCGCAGCCATCTCCGGCTTTGCGGGCGCCGGGGCCGGAGCGGGCGCTGGCTGGGCTGCAGCAGGAACCGTGAACGTCACATCTGATGACACTGTCTGGTCACCATCACCGCGCGAGGTGAATGTCACTGTGTGCTCGCCCGGCGCCAGGTCTGCTGGGGGTGAGAACTTGAATGTGCCTGCCGCCTCAGAAACCAGTGCAGCATCCTTGCCAAGCTCAAAGGTTCTGCCTTCAATGGTGGCTGTAAGTGATTTTGCCACATCTGCCGACCATGTACCTGACAGGGAAAACGGCCACTTGGCATCAGCTGGAACGGCTGCGGCGGAAATTTCAATCTTCTTCGGTTCAGGCGCCGGTTGTGGCGCTGGTGCCGGAGCAGGCTCTGGAGCGGCAGCAATCACGATGGCTGCCTTCATGTTTTGCGTGCTGCTATTGCCCGCTGCATCGGTTGTCGTGAAATCGATGTCATAGCTGCCAGGGTTCAACTCCACTTTTGGTGCAAAAGTGAAGTTGCCTTTGCCGTCAGACGAAAGCTCCGGGCTGCCAAGTGCATAGGACGAATCGGCCAGCTTTGCAGAAAGGCTTGCCCCCGGCTCTTCTGCCCACGTTCCGGTGATGGCATAGGGCCAGGTTGCGCCGGCCGGCGGCGCGGCCAGCGTCGGCGCGGCTGGCGCAGTGAGATCGATGGTCGTCATCGCCATAGACGCGGCGGCTGTGACCGTCCCGGCAGCATCGGCGACTTCGGGAATCACATGCACCATGCCTTCGGCCAATGGCTTGGAAGGTGTCAGCGTCCAATTTCCGGCGCCGTCAGATTTCAATTCGGGGTCCTTCTGCCAGACATAAGTGTCAGCATTGACCTTCACGTCAAAAGCTGCGGCCTTGCCTTCCGGCCATGTGCCCCTGAAGGTCGGCATCGCCTGATTGGTAAGCGTTGGCGCCTCAACCGTCGGCGCAGCCAACGGCTCAGGCGCGGGCAATTCCACAACGACCTTCCCCGGGGTCGGCGCCGCCATGGTCACCTTGTCGCCGTCGGAAACTTCGGCCGTCACATCATATGATCCCGGGGGCAGCGGCTGGCTTGGCTTCAAGGTCCAGTTACCATTGCTGGTCGTCAACTCCGGGCTCTTTTCTGTCGGCGTCAATTTGTAGGTGGCGCCCGCCACCGTCACAGCCAACGTCTTGGCAACGCCTTCCTGCCAGGTCCCCTTGATCTCAGGGTTCGGGACATTGGCGGTCACTGATTCGATGGTCGGCGCGATCAAAGTGACCGGAGGCACAACCTGCACGTTCTGCGCCACAAGTCTCACACCTTTTGCGCCAGCAACGGCCTTGACGGCAGCATCGAGTGCGTCTTGACTGGGGGCTGTCCCCGAAATTGTCGCGTCCCGTCCATCCAGGGCCACCTTGGCCCAGTCCATGCCGTCACCGCCCAAAGCTAGCGATGCACTGCTTTTCACGGTATCAACAACCTTGCCGGTGCTCATCATATAGGCCCCAAGCCACGGCAGGCCTGCGCCAACAATGGCCGGAATAATCCATTTTGATGGACGGCACTTGCTCATTTTCGAAACTCCCCCAGTCAGATTCTGCAGATTGGCTTAAACATCCAGTGCCGCCGAAGTCCGGAGATTCGCCCTTCCCGATACCGGGTTGCTGCCGCCCCTGGCCTTTTTGCGCCACAAATTAAGAGTTTATTAGCAGGTGCTTGTCTGATTTGCTATGGCTTAGCCGGGTTTGTAAACAGCCGGTAAATGTAATGATTCATTGCGTATTTCCGAACGGCCGGCCGTCCGTTGAATTGTTGCACATCTGCCACATGGGGCGAAATTCTGGCAAAACATGGCCTTTGTGCGTTGACGTTAACAGCCCAAACGGCGACAACATCCATCGTGTGCGGTGAATCGTGCATTGCCTTCCCTTTCAACATTGCAGGGGATCGGGGGGCTCATCCAACTCCAAAGAATTGGGAGAACTACAAATGAAGGTATTGAAACTGGCGCTCATCGGCACAGCTGCTCTCGCCGCTGCTTCCGTGACCGCTCGCGCTGACGACCTGGCCGATCTCAAGGCCCAGATCGAAGCTCTGAACGGCCGTATTTCCCAGCTCGAAGCTGCTCCTGCAGTTCCGGCTGGCTATCAGCTGCTCTCCGTTTCCAAGGCCGATGCCATCGTGGTGCCGAGCCTGGACGTTGACGGCGCTTACAAGCAGACCAACGTGACCACCATCGGCATCCTGCCGACGGCTGACGTTCCTGCCTCGACCAACATCCAGTGGTCTGGCTATGCCCGCGCTGGTCTGATCTACTCGCACACTTCTGGCGTTTATCCGTCTGGCAAGAAGTCTGGCGTTGATATCGCTGCTCGCGGCCAGTTGAAGGTCGTCGGCACCACCGACACGTCGGTTGGTGAAGTTGGCGCACAGATCCAGATCCGTGGCAACTATCACGGCCATGGCGATGCCGGCACGTCCTTCTACTCTGGGTACAACTCGTTCAAGATGAACGAAGCCTGGGGCTGGTGGAAGATGACCCCCGAGCTGACGCTTGGCGGCGGCTACACGGGTTCGCTCTCGGCGATCGGCTACGGCATCGACGGTTCGTGCAACTGCTACTACACGGACAACGCTTCGAGCAGCTTCTACAATCACGGCGACACGACCCAGATGCGTTTGAGCTACGCTTCGGGCCCGATGTCTGCTGCGATCGCTCTTGAAGACGATCACGGCCATGCTTCACACTTCTACTCAGAATCGTCTCTCGGCGTTGCTGGCGAAGTGAAGTATTCTGGTGACATGTTGTCGGGTGAAGTGTCTGCTGGTGTCTGGAACAAGGGCACGGGCGTTGGCGCCACCTCGCATGCTGCATGGCAGATTGCCGCTGGCATGGGCTTCAACCTCGGTGATATGGCCAAGTTGTCCATCGCCGCTGGTACCGGTCGTAGCCATAGCAACACCAAGTACTGGTCTGCCAACGCCTTGCTCAGCGCTAACCTGAGCGATGCAGTGCACGCCGAAATCGGTTATGGCCATGGCCACAACATGGGCGCCCGCACCGAAGACACAGCTCTGGCTGGCATCTACTACGATCCAGTCTCGCAGCTGACCGTTGGTCTGGAAGGTGAATGGATCCACGACAAGAACCCTGGTTCGAAGGTCTCCAACACGACGGTTGACCTCGTGACCGTGTTCCGCTTCTAGTCGAAGCCGAACGAAAGTTCAGGAAAGGCCCGCTTCGGCGGGCCTTTTTTGTTACATTCGCGTCATCACTGTTGCACGCCCGCGCAAGTCAGGGCATGCAGAAGACTTACAATTGGTCGAGGCACCACAATTTGACCCTTTTAATCCCACTGCAAAAAAGCCAGTCTGACATTCTGTCGCTACTCGTCGAATGTCAGGTTCCGTTCATTGCACACGGAGGCTTTGCCATGACCTGCCATGGCCTGAGACCTGGGCGTCCGGTCAAGGATCTAGACATCCTGCTCAACCCCACATCTGAGGGCGTCACCCGCTTTAATACATTCCAAAAGCGATACGCAACTATTTGGGGCAGAGTCGCCAATAGCTACGAAACAAAAATCGAGATCCTTGAACCCGGCGCTTTCCTGAATCTCGATGAAACAATCCCGGTGGATTTTAGGTTTCTCGATTCGACACAAGAGTTTGTGGACTATGACAAGCGGTCTGTCGGCTTAACAGTCAATGGCTTAGGCATACGCGTCATGTCCTTGAAAGACCTTCAGGGCATGATGCTTGACACAGTCGATCGTCAAACGAAGCGAACCATAACACAAAGCCAGTATCTGGATTCCATCTTGCAGTTGTTAGCAACAACCGAAGCACCGAAAAGGGAAGGCCATCCTATCGCCCTGACAAAGTTTATCGGGCCCAGGGAAGCGTGGTTAATCTCTTTTCTCAACAGGCTGAGCGTCCCCTATGTGCTGCAGACAGGTGCAGCATTTCAATATCACGGTATCCGGATCCTTCGCGACGAAGACATGATAGTTTCTGTACTCCTCAACCCGTCTATGGGGGCCGCAAAGAGCTTTGCAGAGGCGATGGACGCCGCTGCCCAACAGGCCGGCAAACTGGTTGCGACAAAATTTGATCCTGTGCGCATGTCGCGCCCCAATGTCAAATTTGCCCCGGATTTGGCTGAATTCAATCTCGGTTTTCTGACCGCAGCCTCGCGTGACCTGTTCAGCCAAGTCTATGCATCCTCCAAATTGGCGAAGCTCAATTTGATGAATGTCCGGATCGCCAGCCTTGCTGGTTTGAAGCTATTGATGGAAGCTGAACTTGCGTACGGCAAAGCCAGAATCGACAAAGCAAAAACCGACCTTGAAAATCTGGAACCTGCCCTGAAAAGCAGCTGAAATGTCGACTAACTGATGGGATCACAAAGGGGCATACTGACTAAGGAAGTCCAAGCAATCGAAGCACTTCTCATTGGAGGCCGGTCGATGGAAGCCTTACAAAAGTGCCAGCGCGCCGCAGCTTTATCTCCAGAAGACGCG
>CALMEZ010000269.1 GCA_937864985.1 uncultured Alphaproteobacteria bacterium | reverse complement strand
GTGTCTTCGCCGGGGTGAAGCTCGAAGCCCACCTTCACGCCATTGTCCTTCATCACGTCAAGCAGCGGCTTCCAGCGCTTGCCCAGTTCCTTGAAGGCCTCTTCGATGACGCCGGGCGCACGTGGCGGCCACGGATAAAGGAACGGCCAGGCCAGGGCACCCGTGAACGACACCTGCCGCGTCAGGCCCAAGTTCTTGCAAGCCTTGCTGGCGAGGTTCACCTGTTCACAAGCCCATTCCTGCCGCGCTTTCGGATTGTTGTGCACGGCAGCGGGTGCAAAGGCATCAACGGCCGCGTCGTAAACCGGGTTGATGGCAACGAGGTGGCCTTGCAGGTGCGTGGAAAGTTCGGTGATCTCAACACCGTTCTTCTTGGCAATGCCCTTGACCTCGTCACAATAGGTCTTGCTTTCTGCGGCCTTTTTGAGATCGAACAGGCGGCCATCCCATGTCGGGATCTGCACGCCTTTGTAGCCGAGCGAACCTGCCCATTTGGTGATGGCGTCGAATGAATTGAACGGTGCCGCATCGCCTGCAAACTGTGCCAGAAAAATGCCGGGGCCTTTGATGTCTGTCGCCATGATTTTGTTTCCTCCAAGACTGATTTGAATTTCTCTCGTCCGTCATCCCGGCGAAGGCCGGGATCGGGCTTTCAACAGTCTTAGCTGTTTAAAGCCTAGCCCCGGCCTTCGCCGGGGTGACGGAGTAGGGGGTTAACAATACCGATTGATCAAATTCTCCAATCGCTCTTGCTTGCCTGATGTTGGGTGAGGGTTGATGTTATTTTTTTCGACGCGCTTTGCAATATCAGCAAGTGATTCCTTGCCGGCCAGCATCGCCTTGTTCCTGGGCAATGACCAAGAAGCATAGCGTTGATCGACGATGCTTTTGAGTTCACCGCTTTCGATCAGGGCCGCCGCATTGAGCAGCGCCTTGGCGCAGGCATCCATGGAGCCGACATGGGCATGGATCAGGTCATCGGGGTCAATCGACTGGCGGCGGATCTTGGCATCGAAATTCATGCCACCCGTCTTGAAGCCGCCAGCCTTCAGGATTTCATACATGGCAACCGTCAATTCCGGCACATCGACGATGAATTGGTCGGTATCCCAGCCTGACTGGTAGTCGCCGCGGTTCAAGTCGATGGAGCCAAAAATGCCCAGCGCCGAGGCAAGTGCAATTTCATGTTCGAATGTATGACCCGCCAGAATGGCATGGTTCTGCTCGATGTTGACCTTCACATCCTTCTGCAGGCCGAGCGACGAGATCATTGAATAGACTGTGGCCACATCATAATCATACTGATGCTTGGTCGGTTCCTGCGGCTTCGGTTCAATCAGGATCGGCCCCTTGAAGTTGATCTTGTGCTTGTATTCGACGACCAACGACAGCATGCGCTTGGCTGCTTCGAGCTCATGGCCGATGTTGGTGTTGAGCAGCGTTTCATAGCCTTCGCGGCCACCCCACATCACATAATTCTCGCCGCCCAGGCCTTTCGTCACGTCCATGCAGTGCTTGATCTGTGCCGCGCAGTAGGCGAACACATCAGCATCAGGATTGGTGGCCGCACCCGCCATGAAACGGCGGTTGGAGAACAGGTTGGCCGTGCCCCACAACAGTTTCTTCTTCGATTTCGCCATGTGTTTTTCGATGTACCTCGCGATGGCCGAAACATTGGCGTTGGACTCTTTCAGCGTGGAACCCTCGGGCGCAATGTCACGGTCGTGAAAGCAGAAATAGTCAATGCCTGTCAGGTCCATGGCTTCGAACATGACATCGGCCTTCTGATGCGCCGCACCCATTTCATCAGACGAATGGTGCCAAGGCCGCAGGAAGGTATCACCGCCGAACGGATCGCTGCCCGGCCAGCACGTTGAATGCCACCAGCACATGGCAAAGCGCAGCTGCTCGGCCATGCTCTTGCCCAGCACCTTCTTCTTCTTGTCGTAAAAACGGAAGGCCAATTCCTTCTTAGACTTCGGCCCTTCGTATTTGGCAGGCTTCTTTGCGGTGAAGAACGTCATGACAGTTTGATCCCTTTGATGGCTGGATAGAGTTTTGTGTAGCGCTGATAGTGCTCGTTGTAGGCTGCCATCGCCTGCTTTTCAGGCTGGATGGACTTGGCGATTCTGGGTTTGGAGAAAACCTGTCGGAAGTCAGCGCCTGTCGCTGCCACAAGCCCCATGCGCGCGGCACCAAAGGCACCACCCACATCACCAGCCGCCGGCAGGTCGATTGGAACACCAAGAACGGTGGCAATGATCTTCAGCCACAACTCAGACTTTGTGCCGCCGCCCACCGCCATCAGCCGGCTGATCTTGGCACCGCCTTCCTTCAGAGCCTCAAGAGAGTCGCGGAAGGCGAAGGCAATTGAGTCGAGTACGGCGTGGGTCAGGGCCTTGTCATCGGTTTCATGCCCCAGGCCCATCATCACGCCGCGCACCTGCGCATCTCCAACCGGTGTGCGCTCACCTGAAAGGTAAGGGAGGAACAAAGCGGAAGAGGGGCCGGTGACCTTTGTTCCCAAGGCCTTGGTCAAGGCGGGAGCAGGGGCTTTCAAGCGGGCCGACAACCATTCCAGGCTGGCCGTGGCCGAAAGCACAACACCCATTTGGTGCCAAGTGCCGGGTGTGGCATGGCAGAAAGCATGCACCAACTTTCCGGCGTTTGGTGAAAACTGGTCATTGGACACAAACATCACGCCCGATGTGCCGATCGACACAAAGCCGGCACCATCCGTCACCGCACCAATGCCGCAGGCCGAGGCCGCATTGTCGCCACCGCCGCCAGCAACGATCGGCCGCTTTGGCATGCCCCAGGCCTTGGCCACGGCGGCTGTGAGCCGGCCCGTGTCATCCGTGCCTTCAAACAGTTCCGGCATCTGGTCGCGCCGCATGTCAGACGCGGCCAGTAACATGTCGGACCACTTCCGCTTGGCAATATCGAGCCAGAAGGTGCCTGATGAGTCCGACATGTCCGAACCATAGGTTCCCGTCATCCGAAAGCGGATGTAGTCCTTGGGCAGAAGGACCTTGGCAACTTTTTCAAAGATGCGCGGTTCATGTTTCTTGACCCACACCAGTTTGGGAGCGGTGTATCCCGCCAGCGGAATGTTTCCTGCCAGACCAACAGCGCGCGGTTCGCGCGTCATGATATCCTGGCATTCCACAAAGGAGCGCGCGTCATTCCACAGGATGCAGGGCCGCAGCACCTTTCCGTCTTTGTCAAGCAGTGTGGCCCCGTGTTGCTGGCCGGAAAGGCCAATGCCCTCGACGGCTGCAACGGCCTTAGGTTTTGCTTTGCGAAGCGCGGCAACAACCTTGCCGGCCGCTTTCCACCAGTCTTCCGGGTTTTGTTCACTCCAGCCCGAGTGGGGACGCGAAACTTTCAGCGGTGATGACGCTGTGGCGATGATTTTCTGCTTGCCGTCAATGAGCACGCCCTTGACGGACGAGGTTCCAAAGTCGAGGCCGAGATACACAGGCGCTCCTCCCAAAGTGTTATAATAGTTGGGAAGAGTATTTGCATTATTTTTGAGACTTGAAAATAGTCTTTAACGCCGTGCACAGCATTGCAACCTGCTCATTCGAAAAACACATGGGATTGATGACAAGCATGTTGCGATTGCGAAGACTGGCATCGACATAGACAGGCGTTTTTCCTGTCTGCAGGTGAAGTGCAACCGCACCAGCGTCCAATGACCGATCAAGCGCGAGTTCAAGCACCGGCACAGGCCCGTTGGTGTTGCAGGACATTGTAACGCCTTTCAAGCGCCCCAGCTCCGATTGCATGCGGGAGAGCCGATCTGTCCAGACCTTGTACCGTGCCTCATCGCCTTCCGCCACGAACAGGCGCAGTGCTTCCAGAAGCCCGATGATTTCTTCCTTGCCGGCCTTGCAACTGCGGCCGATCCCATGCGGCGGGATGCCCTTCAATTTGTGGCGGTCGATGAGACTGGGGGGTGGCAGCCAATGATCTTCGTAAACATCAAGGTCGAGGTGTTGCAGCGCTGCTGACATGATGAGGTCGCGGCGCCCTGCCAGAAAGCCTGAAGCCTGTGGCCCGCCCAAGGCTTTGCCGCCGGAGAAAGCCACAAGATCCGCTCCCTCCGTAATGAAGCGACGCAGGTTGGCTTGCGGCGGCAGTTGCGCGGCAGCATCCACGATGACAGGAAGCTTGTGTTTGTGCGCCACACGCACAACCTCTTTCAATGATGGCTGGGAATTGTCATCAGCGACATGGAAGAGCGCGACCGTGTTGGGCGTGATCGCATCTTCCAGTTCCCACGCCTCGGCATCGCGCACACCAGCCCCGGCGTAGCGATCGGGTAATCCCACTTCGACAAGCTTTGCCCCCGCCGCCCGCAAGGCATGGTCATAGAAATTGCGCTGGCTGCGCACCACGATGATTTCATTTCTGACGCCACCCGTGTCTGGCAAACGCGCCATGCGCCCCAGATCAAACTTGGAGAGGCAAGCCGCTGCCGCCAGCATCAAACATGCCGATGCCCCGGAAGCAACATAGCCCGCCTCAGCGCCTGTGACCTTGGCGATCTCCCGCGATGCAGCTGCCTGCAGCTCTGCCATGTCAACACAATGCCGCGAGGCCTCAACCATGGCGGCAGACACCTCAGACCGCATCAACCCGCCAGACAGGCGCGTTGCCGTGCCCTTGGCATTGATGATGACCGGAACCTTGTAACGGCTATAGATTGTCACGGCTTCACGGCCATCACGGCAGTGATCTCAACGCTGATTTTTCCCGGCAATGTTGCCATGCCCACCGCGGCGCGCGAATGTTTGCCGGCCTCGCCGAATACATCGAGGAACAGGTCTGAACAGCCGTTGATCACCTTTGGATGATCGACGAAGTCCGGTGCGGCATTGACCATGCCAAGCACCTGCAGCACCCGCTCCACCCGGTCCAGCGAACCCAGGATGCTGCGCGCCACGGACAGCAATACCAACCCGGTGCGCCGCGCATGGAAATTCGCGTCAGCCAGGTTCACATCAACGCCAACAATGCCCCGCGCCAGGCTGCCTTCTTCCATGATGGGGCCCTGGCCGGACAAATACAGAATGCCGTTATGTAGGACGCCCGGCACATATGACCCCATGGGTGTGGGTGGCGGTGGCAGGACAATGCCCAAAGATTTCAATTTCTCTTCTGCACCCATGTGATGGCTCCCCTCCAGAATGTCTGTTGACTATCCTGTTGCGCTGTCAGACAGTCAACCCTGATCAGTTGGTCAAAAAGCAAGAACGAGCGATCATGCTGGACGCCACGACGGAAGCGCCACTGCTGCAACTCCAGAATGTCACCAAGAATTTCGGTGCCATTGAGGCATTGCGGGGTGTCAATTTCTCGATCCGCCGGGGAGAGGTTGTGGCTCTGCTGGGTGACAATGGGGCAGGCAAGTCAACACTGGTCAAGATCATTTCGGGCGGCATGGACGCGACATCGGGCAAGATCATTTTTGATGGCGCCGAACGCCATTTCACAAGTCCTGCCGATGCCAAGCTGGCGGGCATTGAAACGGTCTATCAGGACCTGTCGCTGTGCACGAATGTTGATGTGGTGGCCAATTTCTTCATGGGCCGCGAAATCACCAAGAAATTCCTGGGCATCCCGATCTTGCAGGAAAAGGCCATGTATGATGCAACGGCAAAGGCGATTGCCGATGCAGGTACCAAAATTCCATCGTTGCGCGTCAATGTCGAAAACCTGTCGGGTGGCCAGCGCCAGGCCATTGAGCTGAACCGCTTCGTCCACTGGGGCGGCAAGCTTGTGCTGCTTGATGAACCCTTTGCGGCACTCGGCGTGGAACAGACGCGCCGCGGCCTCGCCATGATCCGCCGTGTGGCGGAGCAGGGCATTGGCGTTGTCGTCATCACGCACATCATGGCGCAAGCTTTCCAGGTGGCTGACCGTATCGTGGTGTTGCGCCACGGTGTGGTGGCAGGCGACATCGAAACGCGCGACACCAGCCCCGATGCCGTTGTGCAACTCATCACCGGCGAAGCATTGCAAACCAGATCACAGGCTTCACACGCCTAAACAAGGGAGAGAGAGTATGAAAAGAAGAGAATTTATCACGGCCAGCCTTGCGGCCTTTGCAGCGGCAAACCTGCCGATGCCGGCCTGGGCCGAAAGCAAGGGCAAGATTTATTATATGGTGCCAACCTTGCTAGATGAGTTCCAGACGGAATCGGTCAGCGCCATCGAGAAATTCCTGAAGGATGTGGGCTATGAGCCCGTGACGCTGAACGCCGATAACAAGACCGATCTGCAGCAGAGCCAGATGAATGACACCATCCTGCTCAAGCCAGCCGCCATCATTCTGGCAGCAGTTGACTTCAATGCCTTGCAGCCATCAATCGAGAAAGCCCGCGCCGCTGGCATTCCCGTCATGATCTTCGATCGCCAGATTACTGCCACCATGTGTGATTTCACCTCCGTCGCCGGAACGGTGGAAATCGGCCATGTTGCAGGCGATGAGATCCAGCGCCTGTTCAAGGAAAAGCGTGGCGGCCTGAAAGGCAAGATCCTGCAGGTGCTGGGCGATCCGTCTGATCCTTACACCCTCGACATCCAGAAGGGCTTCGAGGAAAAAATGAAGGATTTCCCCGACATCAAGATCATCTCGCTGCCCGCCATGCAGTGGGAAGCCTCCAATGCCGGAACTATCGTGGCTGACCAACTGGTGGCCAACCCGGACATTGACTTGATCTTCGTTCATGCCGCCCACTTGGCTGTCGCTGCCGTGGCGTCGCTCGAAGCCAAGGGCAAGAAGCCGGGTGATGTCATGCTGGTGTCGTCCAACGGCGCTCCGGTCGGCCTCGACCTGATCCGCAAGGG
>CALMEZ010000268.1 GCA_937864985.1 uncultured Alphaproteobacteria bacterium | reverse complement strand
GTCGATCAGATCGATATTGTTGGCATTGCGCGCACTCTCATGTTCGGCGTTGCCGCGGATTGCCAACAGGCCGCCATGTACGGCGGGGTGCAGTGTCTTGACGCGGCCATCCATGATTTCCGGAAAGCCGGTGACATCGGAAACATCAGTCACTGCAAGACCAAGCTTGCGCAGGGCATTGGCTGTGCCGCCTGTTGACAGAAGCCGCACACCTTGCCCAGTCAGCCCCCGTGCCAGGCTTTCAAGCCCTGTTTTGTCGGAGACAGAAATGAGAGCTGTTTTGATCGGGGCAATGTCGGCCATGGCTGCTGTGGTGTTCCTTCAGGCAATGGGTGAGGGAACCCCTTAGCGAAGCCCAGCCGCTGACCGCAAGTCTTTGCTTTTTATCCCCAAGGGCCGGATGCAGGTGCCTCTTGCACTGGAGACTGGCCAGCCATTTCTTGCAGGGCAGCGATGCGGTTCTCCGTGGCCGGATGGGTTGAGAACAGGTTGTCGCGCAAGCCGCCATGCAGTGGGTTGATGATGAACACATGGGCCATGGCCGGGTTGGCTTCTGCGGCATCATTGGGAATGCCGCGCGCCGACGCCTCGATGCGGCGCAGGGCTGATGCCAGCGCCAAAGGCTTGCCAGAGATCTCGGCACCCGTCCGGTCAGCGGCATATTCCCGGGTGCGGCTCACCGCCATCTGCACGATCATGGCGCCAAGAGGGGCAAGGATCATCATCGCCAGCATGGAAATGGGGTTGGCATTGCTGTCGCGGTCCCTTGGCATGAACATGCCGAAATTTGCCAGCATGGAGATCGCGCCAGCAATGGTGGCGGCCACCGCCATGATCAGGGTGTCGCGGTTTTTCACATGAGCAAGCTCGTGGGCCATGACGCCTTCCACTTCGTCGGGTGACAGGCGGCGCAACAGGCCGGTGGTTGCAGCAACCGCGGCATTTTCAGGGTTGCGGCCCGTGGCAAAGGCATTGGGCTGGTCCTGCTCCATGATGAACACCTTGGGCATGGGCAGGTTGGCGCGCCGCGCGAGGCGCTCCACCATATCGTAATATTGTGGTGCATCTTCCCGGTTGATCTGGCGTGCGCCATTCATGCGCAGCACCATCTTGTCGGCATTCCAATAGGTGAACAGGTTGGTGCCGATGGCGAAGATCAATGCCAGAATCATGCCCGTTTCGCGGCCAATGACAAACCCAAAGGCCATCAACAGGGCCGTCAGGCCCGCCATCAAAAGTCCGGTCTTGAACAGGTTCATGTCTTGCTCCATCTAACGGTCGAACCATGTGGTGATTGATCCCGGATTTTGCAAGCATGACCAAACCCCTTCCCCCGGAAGCGCAGCGCGCCCTGGCTGAAGCCGAAGAGCGGCGCAAGCGGGCTGCCGAAAACGCTTTGCCGAAGGAAGTTGGCGGACGACAGGGGCCGGAGCCAACGCGTTTTGGCGATTGGGAGAAAAAGGGGATTGCGTCCGACTTCTAACTTCTAAGGTCAGCTGAAACCCAACTGTTTCCGAATGTCAGAGGCCGATGCGCCCTGGGCACGCAGGGACGCGATGGATTTGCTCCGGATGCTCTTCGACAGTTTCCGGCCATGCTCATCGAGGATCAAATCATGATGATGGTATTCGGGATGAGGCAGGCCAAGTTGATGTTGTAAAAGAAGGTGAATGGGTGTTGCCGCTTCCATGTCCTTGCCGCGCACGACATGCGTCACACCCTGCAAGGCGTCATCGGCGACAACGGCAATATGATAGCATGAGCCAACGTGCCGTTTGGCAATCATGACATCGCCCCAGGGGGCGGCATCACTTTCTTCAGTGATCAGGCGCCAGCCGTGGGCTGTGCCAGCGTTTATGCGCTTGGTTGCTTCATCCCTTGAAAGACAGCGGCATGATCCGCCGTAGAGCGGCCCTCCATCGGGATCAACGTCGGTTCCGGCCTCGGCCAGCACCTGCCGGCGGGAACAGAAACATGGGAATATCGCACCGGCTTGCCACAGCTTTTCAAGCGCGTTCTCATAGTCATCGAAATGCTCGCTCTGGATTCGCACGGGCTCTTCCCATGTCAGGCCCAACCAACGTAGGTCCTCATAAACGCCTTGGACAAATTCTGGCTTGCAACGCGTCTGGTCGGTATCTTCGATGCGCAGCAACAGGCGGCCATTCGCTTCCTCCGCCATTTTCTGATTCAGCAGGGCAGAATAAGCATGGCCCAGATGCAGCTGGCCATTGGGGCTTGGTGCAAAACGGAAAACGGGTTGCCGGGTTGTCATGGTTGCGGCACAGATATCGTGAAGATGAAACACAAGTCCACTGTCCCGCTGGATGATGAAGCGTTGGCCCGCGCCGTGCGCAGCCTGTGCCGGCGCGAGCCGCGGTTCAGGCCTGTCGTCAAGGCGCATGGCGTGCCCTCCCTGCGGGCTGGCCAACAAGGCCTCCAGGGCATGTTGATGATTGTTACCGAGCAGTTCCTGTCGCTGGCAGCGGCACGTGCGATCTGGCTTCGGCTTGCGGGGGCGTTGCAGCCGTTTGATGCGGATCGAATCCTGTCATGTTCGCAGGAAGAGTTGGTGAAGCTTGGACTATCGCGGGCCAAGGCCAAGAGTTTTCATGGCTTGGCGCAGGCGGCACGCCAGGGACATTTCCATCATGATCACCTTGCAGCCTGCGATGATGAAACGGCCCGTAAATTGTTGGTGGCCCTTCCCGGTGTCGGGCCATGGACTGCTGACATCTATCTTCTCACCGCCTGCCTGAGGGCAGACGTCTGGCCGTGGGGCGATGTTGCGCTGCAGGCCGCCGCCCATGACTTGTTCAAGTTCAAGGCGCGTCCTGGCAAGGCAGAAATGTTGGAACTGGGCGAATCATTTCGTCCCTACCGCGCGGTGGCAGCGCGCCTGTTGTGGAGCCACTACCGGGGCCTCAAATCCATGAAACAGGCTTAATGCCGCAGCACATTGGCCCCCTTCACAGGCCCGACATACAGGATATAGTAGGGCTGTCCGCAAATCGCGGATGATTTGAGACGTGACCTGTGGAGACGTGATTTGTATCATGCGGCCATAGCACCGGAAGCGTGCCCCGCTCTCGTCCTCAATGCCGATTACCGGCCATTGAGCTACTATCCGCTGTCACTCTGGTCCTGGCAGGATTCGCTCAAGGCGGTGTTTCTCGACCGCGTCAACATTGTCTCAGAATATGACCGCGTGGTACGGAGCCCCACGCAGGAATTCCGCTTGCCATCGGTGATTTCACTCAAGACCTACGTCAAACCTTCTCGCACGCCGGCGTTCACGCGTTTCAACGTGTTCCTGCGTGACAAGTTCATGTGCCAGTACTGCGGCGATCACGAGGATCTGACATTTGACCATGTGCTGCCGCGCTCCAAGGGTGGTCAGACGACGTGGGAGAATGTTGTGACTGCCTGCGCGCCGTGCAATCTGCAAAAGGGTGGAGCCATGCCCCATGAGGCCGGGATGTTCCCGATGCAGAAACCCTTTGTGCCGAGTGTCTCACAGCTGCACAGCAATGGCCGGCTGTTTCCACCCAACTATCTGCATGAGAGCTGGATGGATTATCTCTACTGGGATACGGAACTCGATCCTTAGGGTTTACGTGAGGCCCGCCAGGCAATGTTGGCCAGCACGGCACAAATGATGGCGTTCCACCCGGCCAGTGACAAGCCAAAGATGCGGATAGCAGGTTTGTCACACATCACTCCCGGTTCGCCGAGGTTGGGCAGGCCATCGGCGGCCAATGCACCGCCCGTGCATGTTGTCGGGCCCGGCCACCATTTCCATTCAACACCAGAATGATAGATGCCGAAGATGGAATTGGCCACCAGAAGCAGGGTGAGGACCACAAGGCCAGTTTTGATCCAGCTTGGCTTCGCGAGCCCAAGGAACAGGGCGAAGGGGATGCCTGCGTAATAGGCCCAGCGTTGCTTCAGACACAATTCGCAAGGCAGATATCCGGCATATTCAAAAATCCATGCGCCAGCGATGACTGCAAACAGGGCGGCAGCGATAAGCAGTGCCGTTTGTTCCTTGGATAAATTCGTCAGCATGTAAATCCACCAGATCTGCCCAGAAAATGAAGCGCTGCATAGACGATGATGATGATGGCGGCAAAAAGACCGGCCAGCAGGCCGAGCCGCCGCTCAATGAAGGCGCGGATTGACTCGCCATAGCGGCGTAACGCCAAGGCAAGAAGGAAGAAGCGCAAACCCTGCGATGCTGCTGACGTTGCGATGAAACCGGTGAGGCCGACGTCAACCGCACCTGAAAGAATGGTGATCAGCTTGATGGGCGGAAGGTGTGTGAGGCCCGCCGTGGCAAGCAGAAGCAGCAGGCTGCGGTCATGCACGCAGGCTTTCAGGGAATTAAACGCCTCAAGCTTGCCATAAAACTGAAGAACCGGCTGTGCCAACCATTCAAAGGCGAAGTGCCCGATGGCATAGCCACCCAGGCTACCTAATGTGGCCGCCACGGTGGCGATCAGGGCATAGCGGAACGCGCGCTGGGGCCGGGCGAGCGCCATGGGCAGAAACAGGATATCGGCTGGCACCAGGAAGCAACACGCTTCAACGAAAGCGATAAAGGCCAGCCACAGCTCGGCGCGCGGGCGGGCCGCCAGGGACAGAACCCAGTCATAGAGTCGGCGCAACATCTTCAGTCAGTCATCTATGTGGGGTTTGCTTTGGCGGAGGGACTTGGTTTGAGAGCGTTTTGACTTTGCCTCAAGCCGGCGCGTTTTGGAAGCCTTGGTTGGCTTGGTGGCAATGCGGTGTTTGGGCCGTTCGGCCGCTTTGCGCAGCAGGGCGAGCAAGCGGTTCTGGGCGTCTTCCCGGTTCCGTTCCTGGCTGCGGTGCGCCTGGGCCGTGATCACAATGTCGCCACTCTGGGTCAGCATCTTGCCGGCCAGCTTGGCGGCCCTGGCTTTCAGGGCATCCGGCAGGCTTGCCGTCATGAGATTGAAACGAAGCTCGACAGCCGTTGCAACCTTGTTCACATTTTGCCCACCGGGGCCCGAGGCCCGCACAAAGGTTTCGCGGAGGTCATTCGCGTCGATGACGATCGAAGGGGTAAGGCGAATCAGCCGGTCACTCATGGAAAAAGCTCAAACGCCTTTCCAGTTGACGGCGCAAGGCCCGCCCCTTAGACGGTGCCCCGGTTGTGGTTATGGCCACGACTTTGACGTGGGCCCCGGTGGCGGAATGGTAGACGCGACAGACTCAAAATCTGTTGTCTGTAAGGGCGTGGGGGTTCGAGTCCCTCCCGGGGCACCATGGTCTCAAGGGCCAGAAATACGAGCTGAAGTTACGAGGGTGGGTTGCGGGGCGGCAATTGCGATCCGGTGTGTAAAGATGAGAGGCCCTATTTCTTGAAGCGATTGATGATCAGCGTGTTGGCATTGCTGCTGTTGTGCCTGCCGGCCTTGGCTGGCACGCAAAATTCAGTGGCCACTGCTCCCGCCTCAGGTCCTCAACTCCTGTTTGATGCCAAGACCGGTGAAGTGATTTACGAGAACCGCGCTGGCGAGCCTTGGTATCCCGCCTCCCTCACCAAACTGATGACAGCTTATGTGGTGTTTCAGAAGCTGCGTGAAGGAAAACTGCGGCTTGATCAGCAAGTCATGGTTTCAGAGCTTGCGCATTCGCAGGAGCCCAGCAAGATCGGCGTTCCGGCCGGACAAACCGTGTCGGTGGATTTTGCCCTGCAGGCCCTTCTGGTTTATTCCGCCAATGATATGGCCTATGTGCTTGCGGAAGCCGCTTCCGGCACCTACCAGAATTTTGCTGGCGAAATGAATGATGCCGCCCGCAGACTGGGCCTTGGAGCCAGCCATTTCATCAACCCCAACGGACTGTTTGATCCACGCCATGTGACGAGCGCGCGTGACATCGGCGTCATTGCCGCGGTGCTGATCAATGGCTTTCCCGAATACAACCACTACTTCGCCCAGCCCTATCTGCAGGTGGGCAAGCGCCGTCTCGCCAACCGCAACAGCCTGATCCGCATCATGCCCGAAGCCGACGGCATGAAGACGGGTTTTGTCTGCAACTCCGGTTTCAATCTCGTGGCATCAGCCACGCGCAACGACAGGCGCCTGGTGGCCGTCATTCTCGGGGCGAAATCTGGTGGCGCGCGCGCGGCCATTGCCAAGCAATTGCTCGAGCAGGGCTTTGCCAAGCCACCATCCGCATCCGCCGAAAAAGTGGGTGACATTCTTGACCTGCCGCAAGGCGCCATTGTTCCCGCAGACAAGACAACGGAAGTCTGCCGCGCCAAGACACCCGTGCAGCTTGCCGACGGTCACGACCTTGCAGGTTGGGCCATTTCGTTTGGCACCTATGATGACATGCGAAAGGCCGATATGGCGCTGCGCGGCCGGCTGCTCAGCCCCATCGGCATCGGCACGCAATCTTCGGTCGGCGTGGTAAGACTGCCGGAGAAGGCGGGCTATGCGGCCTTGATGTGGAACATCTCCCAGCAGGAAAGCCTTTCGCTGTGCTCGGCCTACCGGCTTGAGAATGCCTATTGCGATGTCATGCCGCCTGCCTTGGTGGATCAGGTTGCACTTTATGTGAAGTCGTTACAGCCGGTACCGAAGCCCGTTGCACAGGGTGCTGATGAGGACAATGCCATTGACGACGTCGGGCCTGATAGACCCCAAGCCGTCAAGAAACTTGCACCCTCGAAAAAACGCCGCGTCCGCAGGCGCTTCAACTGATGGACAAGGGACTTACGGCACCCCTTCGCCCTGATCAGGCACCCGGGATGGACCAGGCCAGCGGCATCACCTATGCGATCGCTGCGGCCAGCTCCTATGCTCTGGTTCCCAATCTGGTACGGGCCGCCTACAACTCGGGCATCCCCGCCCTGGAAGCCGTCTGCGTGCGCACCACTGTTGTGGCTGTGGTGCTGTTCATTGTGGCCCGCGCGAAAGATCTTTCTTTCCATATACCGCGCTCGGCCTGGCGTGGATTTGGATTGATGTTCCTGGCCACGCTTTCGGTTTCCGCCTGCTATCTGTCCTCCGTGCAGTTCATCAGCGTCGGGATGGCTGTTACCATTTTCTACACATTTCCCATCATCATTGCTGTTGCCTCGCCTCTCATTGAAGGGCATGCGCCATCGGCACGGTTGCTGGGGCTCGCTGCACTGGCTTTTGCAGGTTTGGTGCTGGCCATTGGCCCGGCCTTTTCGGGATTGGATTGGCGCGGCATTGTGCTGGCCATTGCTTCGGCCTTCGGATGTGCTTTGCAGTTCTTTTCCGGCCGCATGCTGTCAGGCAAGATGCAGCCCTCAGCCTTCGGCTCCCTCACGCACATCTTTCTCTTGCCCATCGTTGTCGCCATCACCTTGTATGCCGGCAGCGGCCATGTTGCATTGGCCCAACACGGTCCCATGACTGCCCCTGTCCTGTCGGTTTCAGCCATGGCACTGGCCTATTGTGCCGGATATTTCCTGCACATGTCGGCGGTGAACAATGCGCCATCGGCTGTTGTGGCACCCTATTTCAATCTTGAACCGGTTTTGACCATCGTGATTGCAACAGTGTTTCTTGGCGAGAGTTTGGGTGTCATCCAGATTGCGGGCATTGCGCTGGTCATTGTTGCGCTGGTTGCCGTCAATCGTCTCGATGACAGGAAGACCTCCGCATGAGCGACCAAGCACCGCTTCCGATTTCAGTCATCACCGGCTTCCTCGGTGCTGGCAAGACGACATTGCTTAACACGCTGCTCAAGGATCCGATGCTGGCCAATGCCTGTGTCGTGATCAATGAGTTTGGCGAAGTGGGCATTGATCACCTGCTGGTCGAAAAGTCTGATGAGAATGTCATAGAGCTTTCGTCGGGCTGCCTGTGCTGCACCATCCGTGGTGACCTGATCGACACCTTGAATAATTTGCTGGACAGGCGGGCCGCGGGCGATATCAAGGCCTTTGATCGCATCATCATTGAAACCACGGGTCTGGCTGATCCCGCTCCCGTGCTGCACGCCCTGATGCGTGATGATCGGCTGCTCACAAGGCTGCGGCTGGAAGGCGTTATCACCCTGGTTGATGGATTCAACGGGCCTTCGACTTTGGACACACACCCGGAGGCCGTGAAACAAGTGGCGATGGCAGACAGGATCGTGTTGACCAAGCTTGACCTTCTGGAAGGAAAGCAAGGCGAAGACCAACTTTTTGAGATCATCGCCCGCCTGCGCAAGCTGAACCCTTCGGCGCGGCTTCTTACCACGCACCGGGGCGAGGCCACGGCTGAGCGCCTGTTCAATACGGGACTTTACGACCCCACGAAGAAATCGCCCAATGTGGCGGACTGGCTGTCGATCGAGGCGGTGGAACGGGCTGAAAAATCCGCCCACTCCCGCCAGCACACGCATGATCATGGCCACGGCCATCACCACCACGACAAAAACCGTCATGACGCTCATATTCGCTCCTTTGCTTTTCGTGACACGCGCCCCATCTCGCCCCAGGGCCTTGAACTGTTTTTCGAACTTCTGACGTCCTATCATGGGCCCAACATGCTGCGCATGAAGGGGGTCATTCTCGTCTCGGATGATCCAACCAAGCCCGTGGCCGTACATGGGGTGCAGCATGTGCTGCACCCGCCTGTCCGGCTTCCGGCCTGGCCGGATGGCAAGCCGGAGACCCGCCTGGTGTTTATCGTGAAGGATATCGACAAGCCTGCCATTGAAGGCCTGTTCAAGGCTTTCACCGACCAGATTGACGGTTCCGCTGCTGCCTTTGCCGACAAAACCCTTTCCCTGAGATAGGTTCACCCCATGAAAGCTTATGGCCTCAAGAAGTGCTCCACCTGCCAGAATGCGCTGGCCTTCCTTGCTGACAAGAAAGTGAAGGTTGAATTCACGGATCACAAGGAAACGCCGCCCACCAAGGAGCAGGTTGCCAAATGGTCGAAGGCCCTTGGCGGCTGGGAGAAACTGATCAACCGCGCCGGCTACACGTGGCGTGGCTTGCCCAAGTCCGACACTGAAAACCTGACGGAAGCCAGGGCGGTGGCTCTTGCCGTCAAGAATCCATCCCTTATCCGCCGTCCGCTCATTGAACACGGCGACGGCTCCATCACCGTTGGCTTTTCTGCCAAAGTGAAAGAGCTGTTCTAAGTGGATGCAGTTGTGGAATGTAGCGTAATATAGCTGAAGTACCGCGCGGTGTCAAGCATTTTATTCCTCTAATGGGTTCAATGCCTTAGCGCCGCCTGATCCTGAACTGAAAGCCTTCAAAGCATTTTTCTGCCAGCAGAAGGGTATGGCCTTGTTCGTTGCAGAAGTGCGGCATGTCGATCATCGACATGGGGTCAGTCGCCACTACCTCAAGCACATCGCCGGGTGCCATGGTTTCCAGCCGCTTGCGCGCCTTCAGCACGGGCAGGGGGCACAGAAGGCCGGACAAGTCCAGCTTCGCTTTCGGGGTGTTGTCGCTCATGCGGCAATCGTATAGGGAATTCCCCCGGAGAATGCATCATGGCACTGCTCACCAAATTGCCGTTTCAAGGAAAAGTCGAAGCGCTGCTGACAAGGCCGTCGCGCGCAACAGGTTTTGAAAAATCCCCTACCGGCAGCGTCACGCTTACCTTTGGCGGGCCGGAAGGCGATTGCCACACGGGTGCCACGCGGCCATCAGATGTGCGAACCGCGATGCTCTACAAACGCGATGTGGAAATCCGCAATGTCCGGCAACTGACAGTGCTCTCGGTGGAAGAGTTGGCAGACGTTGCGAAATCCCTCGGCATTCCAAAAATCGATCCCTCATGGTTCGGTGCCAACATGGTTGTCTCAGGTATTCCAGATCTCACGCTGCTGCCCCCTTCCACGCGCCTGCAATTCTCGTCGGGTGCAACCATCGTCAACGATATGGAAAACATGCCCTGCAGCCAGATTGCCGAGGTGGTGGGGCGGCACCATCCAGACATCCAATTCAAGCTCGTGAAGGCCGCCACCCACAAGCGTGGCATCACGGCCTGGGTTGAACGGGAGGGCGAGGTCAGGGTTGGTGACAGCATCACACTGGTCATCCCGCCCAACCGGCTGTATCCGCACGCTGCCACAGTATGAAAATCCTGGGAGCCATCATCGCCGGCGGCGCGTCAAGCCGCATGGGTGTCGAAAAAGCCCTCATGGAAATCGCCGGCGTGCCGATGCTTGAACGCATTGTCTCGCGGCTCCGCATTCAGGTGGATGATGTTGTCCTCAATGCCAATGGCGATTCTAGCCGTTTTGCAAATTTCGTTTTGCCGTTGGTGCCTGATGTGCTGACGGTTGGAACACCGCTGGCGGGTTTGCACGCTGTGCTCTCCTACGGTGCCCACCATGGCTATCAGGCCGTCGTCACGGTCCCGTCTGATGCGCCGTTTATTCCGTTAGACCTTGTCGAACGCCTGCAGGAAGCTGGAGCCCACAAGGGTGCGGCCATTGCCTTCAGCGGCGGGCAAAGCCACTACCTTACGGGCATCTGGACGACGGCCTTCGCGAAACCACTCGAGAAGTTGCTGCTGTCAGGCTCCCTGCGCCGCATGCAGGACTTTGCCGCAAAGGTTGAGGCCGAGACGGTGTTGTGGACAGACCATCCTCATGACCCGTTCTTCAACGTCAATACGCCGGCAGACTTCGAAAATGCCTCCGCTATTGCAAGCGGTGCAGCATGAAAGTCATTGGCGTTGCCGGCTTCAAGAACGCCGGCAAGACCACTCTCGTCGAAAAGCTGGTCCGGCACCTGACCGGCCAAGGCTACCGTGTGTCCACGGTGAAACATGCCCATCATTCCTTCGATATTGATCATGAGGGCCGGGACTCCTTCCGGCACCGGAAGGCGGGTGCATCGCAGGTGGCTGTCATTTCAAAAGAGCGGACCGCCATCATCCATGAGCTTCGGGGGGCAGAACCGCCCTCTCTGGAACAGGTGCTTGCGCAGCTGGCACCCTGCGACCTGGTCATCGTCGAGGGCTACAAGCGCGACAGCCATGACAAGATCGAGATCCGCAATCTCGCCCTTAACCATCCCGGCCTCGCCGGAGATGACCCCACAGTCGTCGCCATAGCTGCCAATGGCCCGGTTCCCGGCGCGCCCGTACCGGTTTTTGACCGGGATGATGTGACCGCGCTTGCCCAATTCATCCTGAGACATTGCGGCCTCGTGTCGTAATCCCGCCTGCTGCTGTCGCGGCGGCTTTACCCCTGTTGAATTTTCCTCACTAATGTGCCGATAATTCTTCCATCCCAATCTTCAGGACGTTCCCATGAAAACAGAAGCGCGTGCAGTGGTTATCGGCGGCGGTGTCGTCGGCGTATCCACCCTTTACCACCTGGCCAAGAAGGGCTGGAGCGACGTGGTGCTCATCGAGCGCAAGGAGCTGACCTCCGGCTCCACTTGGCATGCAGCCGGCTTGCTGCCGCTTTTCAACCTGTCTTATTCCGTTGGCCAAATCCACAAGTATTCGGTCAGGTTTTACCAGGAGCTCGAAAAGGAAACGGGCCAGAACGTTGGCTTCAAGAAAGTTTCCAACATCCGCCTCGCCCGCACCAAGGATCGCTGGGACGAATTCATGTATTACGCCGGCATTGCTGAGACCATCGGCATCAAGGTCAACAAGCTGACGCCCGAACAGGTGAAAGAGATTTGGCCGCTGTGCGAAACTGAAGGCCTGCTCGGCGCCATCCAGCATCCCGACGACGGTTACATCCAGCCTGCCGATCTCACGCAGGCGCTGGCGAAGGGTGCGCGTTCGCGCGGCGCTGAAATCTATCGCAACACCACCGTGACTGGTATTGCCCAGAATGCCGATGGCAAGTGGGTTGTTACAACTGACAAGGGCACCATCACCTGCGAACATGTGATCTCCTGCACCGGCAACTTTGCCCGTAAGACGGGCGAAATGGTGGGCCTCGACGTTCCCGTGATCCCGGTCGAGCATCAATATATCGTCACCGAACCACATCCCCTCATCAAGGAACGCCAGGCCAAGGGCCTTCCGGAAATGGGCGTGCTGCGCGAAGCAGACTCGAGCTGGTACATGCGCGAGGAGAATGGCGGTCTTTTGCTTGGACCGTACGAACACGGTGCGCCCTGCTGTTACATGGACGCACCGTCCGATGAGAGCGAATATGAACTGTTCCAGGAAGACCTCGATCGTCTTGCTCCACACATCGAAACGGCCATCACACGTGTGCCAGCCTTCGGCGAAGTGGGCATCAAGAAAGTTTATAACGGCGCCATCGCCTATACGCCCGATGGCTCGCCGATTATCGGACCGGCCTGGGGCCTCAAGAATTTCTGGCTCAACGAGGGCCATTCCTTCGGCGTCACCGCGGCTGGCGGTGCTGGCTGGCAGCTGGCGGAGTGGATCGTCGATGGGGAACCCACCATCGACATGATGGGTGTCGATCCGCGCCGCTTCGGCCCCTATGCCTCGAAGGGTTATCTCAAGATCAAGAACGAGGAGGCCTATGCCAACGTCTTCACGCCGCACTACCCGGATGAAGAGCGTTCAGCGGCACGTCCGCTGAAGACCACACCCTGCTACACGCGCATGAAGGAACTGGGTGCGGTGTTCGGTTCGGTCTATGGTTGGGAACGTCCGGGCTGGTTCGCGCCAGCGGGCTATGGCCTGTCGCCAGAAGAGCTTGCCTCGCCTGACGTGCTCACCAACCACAACCACGCGCCCAAAGACACCGATGGCAAGATCAAGGAAAAATGGTCGTTCCGCCGTTCCAACTATTTCAAGTATGTTGGCGAGGAATGCCGCAATGTGATGCATCACGTCGGCCTGCAAGACATGTCGGCCTTCGCAAAGATGGAAGTCTCTGGCCCAGGCGCGCGCGAATGGCTTGAATCCATTCTGGCCAACAAGATCCCCAAGAAGATGGGCCGCATCGCGCTCTGCCATTTGCTCACACCGCGCGGCGGCGTGCGCGCGGAGTTCACAGTGTATGAGTGGCAGCCCGGCAAATTCTACCTCGTCTCAGCCGGCGCCTATGAACGCCATGACCACGACACGCTCTACAAGCTCCTGCCGGCCGACGGTTCAGTGAAGCTGACGCCGATCACCACGCGTATTGGTGTTCTCGTCATTGCCGGCCCCAATGCCCGCAAGCTGTTGCAGAAACTGACGTCGACAGACCTCTCGAACGAGGCGTTCCCTTGGCTCACGGGCAAGGCGATCAGCGTGGGTCCTGTTTCCACCCACTGCCTGCGCGTCAACTTCGTGGGTGAGCTTGGCTATGAGTTCCATCATCCCATTGAACAGCAAGTAGCGCTGTTTGATCTGCTTATGGATGCGGGCAAGGAATTCGGCATCCGCCCCTATGGCATCAAGGCCATGTCTTCGCTCTCCATCGAAAAGAGCTACCGTCTCGTGCCGCGCGAGCTGTCGATCGAATACAATGCCTATGAGTCGGGCCTTGATCGCTTTGTGCACCCGAACAAGGGTGCGTTCCTCGGCCGCGATGCACTCGTGGAAGCCAAGCAGAAGGGTCTCAACTGGAATTTCGTCACCATGGAAGTGCATGGTGTGACGGATGACTGGTCTGACGTGCGTGGCTCGGAACCGATCTATGCCAAGGGCAAGCTGATCGGCCGCGCCACCAATGGCGGCTTCGGTTTCCGCTGCAACAAGTCGCTGGCGTTGGCCATGGTGAAGCCGGAACATGCAGCACTTGGCACAGAACTGGAGGTCAAGGTGCTGGGCAAACACTTCAAGACGACAGTGATTGCCGAAAGCCCCTATGATCCAGACAACAATGCTTTGCGTGCCTAACGCCCAAGAAAAATAAGCGCCATTCCGACAACAGCCAGACCTGCACCGGCCCACGCGGCCGCTGCGGGTCTTTCTTTTGTGCGCAGCCATAGCAGTGGCAGGATGAGCACAGGTGACGTGGCGGATAGCGTTGAGATGATCCCTGCCTTTCCACCGGAAAGAGCAAAGAGCAGCAGTGTCATGCCGACGCCCATGGCGAGCAGCCCCGACAGGATTGTCAGAAAGGCGATGCGGCCATTCAATGGGTTTTGAGGTTTCACCGCATCATAGGGCAGTGCCATAAGAAGCGTGAGGCATGTTGCAGCGACGCCGACCCTGAACATGGATGCAAGAAGCGGATCGACGCCTGATGCCATGACCGGGCGGGCAATGATTGAACCAATGGCCTGCCCGCACGCCGCACCAAGGCCAAGCGCCACACCAATCCATAGTGACCCCTTGATGGCTTCGAGATGGTGGGATTGCTCCGGCCGCTTGCCATAGAGAATGGCGAGAAGCACGCCGGCAAAGGTCAACCCGATGCCTGCCGTTGCGGAAAGGGACAGGGTTTCACCCAACGCGAGCCAGCCCAGCATGGCGGTGATCGGTGCATTGAGAGCAAACAGGATGCTGGAGCGGCGCGGACCCAGCCTGTTGAGCGCCAGGAAAAGCAGCGTGTCGCCTGCGAAGATGCCAATGGCACCGGAGGCCAGCAACCTGAAGAGCTGACTAGGGTCCAGATTTTGCCAGAGACCACTGACCCATATGAGGGCAAGCAGCATCAATGTCACGGCAATCTGGCGCAACCGGTTGAAGGCCAGGGCGCCTAGATGGCCGGACGGCGCGGCGGAGATCAGCGGCGTGATCGACCAGCAAAGCGCGGCGCCGACGGCCGCTGCCCCATGTTGAAAGGAAAACAGCATTCGGGCGCGCCTATCATTTGCGGGGCTTGCACTCAAGACACGTGAACAAAACAGGCCGTTCTGCCGTCGTTTTGATGTCATGACCTGTCAGGGGTTTGTGCTACATCTCCGGCATGGGGACTGGCGGCGACAACGGGCAAAGTTACGTGCGGGGCATCAGCTTCGTGCTGCTCGCCACGCTTGGCTGGTCTCTCTCCGGATTGTTCGTTCGCTTCATGCCGGAGTTGATTGGCTTCCAGATCAATTGCTGGCGCGGCTTCTGGACGGCTGTTTCCATCCTGAGTTATCTGGTGTTGGCCTATGGTCCAAAACAGGCCATTGAAGTTTACCAGCACATTCCGCTGCCGGCACTCTTTCTTTCGGCGGGCTTCTTCGCTTTCGGCTCCACGATGTATGTGACCTCCCTCACGCTGGTGTCGACGGCAGTGATCTCGGTGATCGGGGCAACCTCACCACTATTCACAGGCCTTCTCAGCCCATGGGTCACTGGAGAGAAGCCGGGTTGGACCGCCTGGCTTGCTGCCGTTCTTGCTCTTGCAGGCGTTAGCATCATTGCGCGTGACAAGCTGGAAGCGGGAAACTGGATCGGCATGCTGGTATGTCTGATGGTCCCGATGTCCTTTGCTGCACAAACCCTGACATTGCGCCGTTATCGCAGCGTGGACATGATTCCGGCCATTGCGCTGGGTGGCATCCTGGCCTTTCTCGGCGCGGGCGCTGCTGGTTTCCTGCTCCTGCCAAGTGGGGGTTTTGGCGTTGACCTCAAAAATCTTGCCATCCTTGCCGCGATGGCGCTTATCCAACTGGCCATTCCATTGATCTTTTTTACCAAGGGTGCCCGCTCGGTTCCTGCCATCACGCTGTCACTCATTGTCATGCTGGATGCGGTGCTCAATCCACTATGGCCGTGGCTGGTGGTCGGCGAGGTGCCGGAACGCTCGGCCTTCATGGGGGGCAGCGTCATCATTGCCGCTGTGATGATTTCAATTTTTGGAAACCAGTTGATGAAGCGCGTTGTCGTGAGGCCCAAATGAAACTGCGCGATACAGCAATCGGCTTTGTGGCCATCATCATGTGGGCCTTTCTTGCCCTGCTGTCGACCGCCGTGGGGCCAGTGCCTCCTTTCCTGCTGACAGCCATGGCATTCCTCATCGGTGCGCTGTCGATCATGGTCACCTGGCCGTTTCGCCCGCAAGCCATCCGGAGTCTGAGGCAGCCCATAGGTGTCTGGGTGATTGGTTGCCTTGGGCTTTGCGCCTACCATTGCCTGTATTTTTACGCGATCCAGAACGCTCCGCCTGTCGAGGCAAGCCTGATCGCCTACCTCTGGCCGCTGTTGATCGTGTTGTTCTCGGCCTTGCTGCCTGGCGAGCGACTCAAGTTCCATCATGTGCTGGGAGCAATTTGTGGCCTTGCAGGCGCGGCGCTGATCATCACCAAGGGCGGTCAGGTTGGATTTTCCTCGGGCATCAAGAGTGGCCATGTTGCTGCACTGGCCTGTGCCTTTGTCTGGTCCAGCTATTCGCTTCTGTCGCGTCGATATCCCGGTGCGCCGCCTGATGTCGTTGCAGGCTTCTGTCTTGTTACGTCAGTGGTTGCAGTGGCCATCCATTTCGCCGTGCAAGAACCAATGATCATGCCTGTCGTCCCCTCAAGTTGGGTGGCGCTGGTTCTGCTTGGCGTGTTTCCCCTGGGTCTGGCCTTCTTCACGTGGGACATCGGTGTGAAGAAAGGGGACATCCAGGTTCTCGGCGCTGCATCCTACGCCTCGCCGCTGCTTTCAACACTTGTGATGCTGGCGGCGGGACTTGCAGCTTATTCGAACAGTCTGGTCATCGCTTGCCTGCTGATTACACTGGGCGCAACGCTGGCTGCCAAGGACATGATATTCCGCAGGAAGTCCTGACTGGACTTAAGAGAAATTGTTCTTGCGCGTTCTGAGTTCCGCAAAAACCTGCGCATCACTTGCCGTTTCCAAGTCGAGGAGTTTGCGGATTTCGCGGGAATCACAGCGCATGAACGGATTGGTTTTCAGTTCATCACCGATCGTGGTGGGGCAGGTCATCTTGCCCCGCTCACGCAAAGCCTGCATTTCGGTGACACGCATTTGCAAATTGCGATTTCCTGGTTCCACCGAAAGCGCAAACTTCGCATTGGCCAAGGTGTATTCGTGGCCGCAGTACACTGATGTCATCGGCTGAAAGGTACGGAACTGGTTCACGGAGTGGAACATCTCTTCCATGGACCCTTCAAAAACGCGGCCGCAGCCCATGGCAAACAGGGTGTCTCCGGTGAAAAGCAGAAAGTCATCGACGAAATGGAAAGCCACATGGCCAGCCGTGTGGCCGGGGCAATCATAGACCTTCATCTGGCGCTGCGCGATTTCGAATACGTCGCCACCTTTGACCGCCTTGCCGATGCCCGGGATCTTTTCTTTTTCCCTTTCGGGTCCAATGATGCGGCAGCCATAGGCTTCCCGCAGTTCCAGATTACCCTCAACGTGATCACCATGGTGATGGGTGGTCAGGACATGTGTCAGCTGCCAGCCGCGCTTCTTCAGATTGTCGGCAACGGCAGAGGCGCTGGGTGCATCAATGCTGATCGTCGTGCCTGTGGTGTGGTCATGCACGAGCACACCATAATTGTCTTCCCGGCAGATGAACTGGTGAATTTCAAGGTTGGCCATGGTGCAAGTTCTGCATGAAGTTGCAGGTGGATGCAACGGATTCGAGATACTGCTACATTCGCCGCATGGATGTTGTTGACCTCCGGGAATTTTATGAAAAGCCACTTGGGCGCATGGCAGCACGCAGCCTGTTCCATGATCTGTCGTTTTTAATGGCGCCAAGGCCGGGCCAGGTGGTGATGGGGCTGGGTTATGCCTTGCCCTATCTTGATGGCATTGCGAGTGACAATGTCACACGCCTCGCCTTCATGCTGGCACGGCAAGGTGTCATTCACTGGCCAGCCGAAACAGACTCGGCAACAGCGCTCGTGGATGAAGACCAGCTGCCATTGCTTGAAAGCACCATTGACCTTGCGCTTGTGGTGCATGGCCTTGAGCTTTCAGATCTCCCTCAGGAAATGTTGAACGAAGTATGGCGTGTCATGGCGCCGCAAGGCCGGCTGCTGCTCGTCGTTCCTAACCGGCGCGGGCTGTGGGCAGCCTCTGAGGCGACACCGTTTGGACATGGCCAGCCGTTTTCACGCGGGCAGATCGAAGCGCTTCTCAAGGAAGCCAAGTTCTCGCCGCTGCGCTGGCAGGGTGGACTTTACCTGCCGCCATTTGCGGGCAAGTCTCTTCTGTCTGCTGCAAGAGCATTCGACATTGTTGGCAAGCGTGCACTGCCGCGGTTTTCCGGGGTAACCATCGTCGAAGCGCAGAAACAGGTTTATGCCTTTTCGTCGGGCCGCAAGGCTAGGCGGCTGGTGCCGCGCATCCGGCCTGTTCTGTTGCCGTCACCACAGCCGGTGCGTCGCGACAGTGAATAAAGTTCGGCAGGGCACAATTCGCCCCTACACATTGCGTGTGAATGTGGCTTAAATGCCGAAACTGGAATTGAAACTCACATATGAACGAAGTGCCACCCTCCGGCCCTGCCTTGCAGGCCCTCCGTCAGGAGCTTGATGACCTCGACGATGCCCTGCTGGCATTGCTGGCCAAACGCTTTGCCATCACGGCGCAGGTCAAGTCTTTCAAGCGCGCCACTCACACGGCGAGTGCTTCACCATTGCGGCCAGCGCGGGAGGCGCAAATTCAGCGACGCCTTTTGGAAAGGGCCAAAGCCGATGGATTGAACCGTGACATGGTTCTGCGCATCTGGCGGGCCATATTGACCCAATCAAGTTTTGAGCAGGCCGGCATGACCATTCATGTGGCGAAAAAGACGGCCTCCGGCATTGCAGCGCGATTGCGCCTGCGTGATCATTTTCCTTCGCTCCCAATTGAGGAATGGCGTGATGAGGCGCAAGCCATGATGCAGGTGAACGCCAGCCCGGGCGACATTTGCATTGTGGAGACTGAAGGTTCCTGGATCGAAGCATTCATCCGGGGCAGCGCCGGGACCGCGCAAGTCATCGGGGCTTTGCCTGTTGTTTCGGAAAGCCTGGTGCCCAAGCTTTTGGTCATCGGCAATGCACCGCAGGAAGCATCCGGCCGGGACGAGACCTTGCTGATTACCCAAGGCAGCTTGCCGAGGGATTTTCCGATCCATCCCCTCTGGCAGGTCAAATCAGGGGATTTCAGGCTTTCAGCATTGGCCGGGTTTTTCTCGGAACTTGAAAGCCCGATCATCGGCCTCGGGCGTTCCAACAAGTCCCTTGGCCTCGCTGTCGCAGGGCGCTATCCCTCGGCTTTTGAGGTTTGAACCATGGTGACATCCACCCCTGCCGGCCCTCAGCCCAAGGCCGGCATTCTCGACATTACGGCCTATGTGCCGGGCAAGGCCGGGGCAAAGGGTGCGAAAGTTCACAAACTTTCGGCCAATGAGTCACCCATTGGGGCAAGCTCCCTGGCTGCGGCCGCCTACGCGCAGGAGGCCGCAAATCTTTCGCTTTACCCTGATGGTGCAGCCACGGCTTTGCGCGAAGCCATTGCGGCGCGCTATGGCCTCGCGGCTGACCGCATCATTTGCGGGGCCGGGTCTGACGAGATCCTGCAACTGATTGCCCACGCCTATCTGACAGCAGGGGATGAGGCCATCTACAGCCAGTATGGTTTCATGGTGTACCCGATTGTCATCGCGGCGAGTGGCGCCAAGGCCGTTGTTGCACCGGAGAAGAATTATACCACGGATGTGGATGCCATGCTGGCCTGTGTGACCCCACGCACAAAGGTGATGTTCCTCGCCAATCCCAATAATCCGACGGGCACCTATCTTCCTTTCAGCGAGGTCAAGCGATTGCATGCAGCATTGCCACCGCACGTGCTGCTGGTGCTGGATGCCGCTTATGCGGAATTTGTTCGCAACAATGACTATGAGGCCGGCATTGCCCTGGCGTCCGAGGCACCGAACGTGATCATGGCGCGGACATTCTCAAAAATTCACGGACTTGCGGCGTTGCGCCTCGGTTGGGCCTACGGACCGGCAGCCATCATTGATGTTCTCAATCGTATCCGTGGTGCCTTCAACGTGTCCAGTGCGGCGATTTCCGCAGGAGTTGCCGCGATCGGAGACACAGCCTTTGTGGAGCGTGCCTATCAACACAATGAAACGTGGCTTCACTTCCTCTCCGAGGAAATTCGCAAGCTTGGACTGGTGGTGACGCCGAGTGTGGGCAACTTCGTGCTGATCCATTTCAAGGATGCCGCCCAGGCACAGTCGGCAGATGCCTATTTGCAAGCACACGGTTTGATCCTGCGCCGCATGGATGGTTATGGTTTGCCACATACGTTGCGATTGTCAGTTGGAACGGAAGAGGCGAACCGGGCGGTGGTTTCTGCGTTGAGAGAGCTTTTGAAGTGATGAAGCGTTTCAAGAAGGTGGCCATTCTGGGCCTTGGGCATATCGGCTCCTCGATCATCCGTGCCATGCAGAGGGCAGGCAGTGCGGAAGACATTGTTGGCCACGCGAAGAGCGCGGAGACACGCGCCGTTGCCGTTGACATTGGCCTGGTGTCAGAGGCTTTCGAAAATCCCGGCGAGGCCGTGCGTGGCGCTGACCTGGTGGTCCTTTGCGTGCCCATCGGAACCTGCGGCAGCCTGGCCAAGTCCATCAAGAGCAGTTTGTCGCCGGGCGCTATACTTACGGATGTTGGATCGGTCAAAGCTGCAATCATAAGGGACGTTGGACCGCATGTGCCGAAAGGGGTGCATTTCATACCTGGTCACCCCATTGCAGGTACGGAGCAATCCGGGCCACGGTCCGGCTTTGCCGAATTGTTTGACAATCGCTGGGTGGTGTTGACGCCGCTTCCTGAAAATCCACCGGAACAGGTTCAGCGTCTTGAAGATTTCTGGCTTGGCCTTGGCGCCAGGGTTGAACGCATGGATGCCGTGCATCATGACATGGTGCTGGCAATGACCAGCCATCTTCCGCATCTCATCGCCTACAATGCCGTGAACACGGCGAGCGACCTTGAGGCCGTTACGAAATCTGAGGTCATCAAATATTCGGCCGGCGGCTTCCGCGATCTGACTCGCATTGCCGCTTCCGATCCCACCATGTGGCGTGACATCTTCCTCAATAACAAAGAGGCCGTGCTCGATGTGCTTGGACGGTTCTCGGATGAACTTTCAGTTCTGCAAAAAGCCGTGCGGGCCGGTGATGGTGAGACGCTTTTTGATATTTTCACCAAAGCCAGGGAAACGCGGCGCGGCATCATCGCGGCCGGTCAAGACACAGCCGCTCCGGATTTCGGCCGCTCATCCGGCCACAAGACCTGAGAATGATCGCTGCGCCGGAACATTGGGTTTTCGGATATGGTTCCCTGATGTGGCGTCCGGGATTCAAGTTCCTGCAGTCTTGCGCGGCGCGGCTTGAAGGTTTCCATCGCTCACTTTGTGTGCGCTCCCACATTTACCGCGGCACGGCAGAGGTTCCTGGCGCTGTCATGGCCTTGCGGCGGGGAGGCGCATGTGATGGGGTGGCGTTTGAGGTTGCTGATGAGGTGTGGCCAGGGACACTTGATTATCTGCGCAAGCGGGAGCTCGTAACCAACGTTTACATCGAGCGCCAATTGCCTGTGCAACTCATAGGGCATGACAAGGATGTTGAGGCCATTACCTACGTGGTGGACGAGGATCACGACCAGTTCCTCGGCGAAATGACACGCGAGGAAATCCTGGTGTTGGTACGGCAGGGTGTCGGTCAGGCCGGACGTTGCGATGACTATGTGCGCAATACCGCTGCCGAATTGCGATCCCTCGGCCTTAGTGACCCCTATGTCGATGAAATCATTGACTCTCTTTGAATATTTCTCACCCTTGCCAAATCGTCGCAATTTGAAGGACAGCGCCGCTCCCGGAATTGACTTGAATGGCCCCTGTCACTAGGTTCCGCCGCAATCTTTCAAGCCAAGGGGTTTTGCCATGAAGGTTCTTGTCGCGGTCAAACGCGTCGTTGATTACAACGTGAAAATCCGCGTGAAGGCGGATGGTTCGGGTGTCGAACTCGCCAACGTCAAGATGTCGATGAACCCGTTCGACGAAATCGGCGTGGAAGAAGCCATTCGCCTCAAGGAAGCAGGCAAGGCCACGGAAGTGGTTGCCGTTTCCATCGGACCGGCCCAGGCCCAGGAAACATTGCGCACGGCTTTAGCCATGGGCGCAGACCGGGCCATTCTCGTCAAGCATGACGAATATGTTGAGCCATTGTCGGTGGCCAAGATCCTCAAAGGTGTGGTTGAAGCCGAAAAGCCCGAGATTGTGATCCTCGGCAAGCAGGCGATTGACGACGACGCCAACCAGACCGGCCAGATGCTGGCCGCACTTCTCGGCTGGCCGCAGGCGACAGCTTGCTCGAAGCTGGAACCCGGTGCCGGCGAGGCCACCATCACGCGCGAAATAGACGGCGGCCTGCAAACGCTCAAGGTCAAGATGCCGCTGATCGTGACAACGGACTTGCGTCTCAATCAGCCGCGCTATGCGTCACTGCCCAATATCATGAAGGCCAAGAAGAAGCCGCTCGATGAAAAGACGCCAGCAGATTTTGGCGTCAACCCCACGGCCCGCCTGAAGGTCGTCAAGACGGAAGACCCGCCGAAGCGTCAGGCCGGTGTCAAGGTCAAGTCGGTGGGTGAACTTGTTGCAAAGCTCAAAGAAGCAGGAGCGATCTGATCATGGCTGTTCTTCTCATTGCCGAACACGATAACAAGTCCCTGAAAGACGCCCCCCACAAGGCGCTCACGGCTGCTTCCCAGATGGGCGGAGACGTGCATG
>CALMEZ010000267.1 GCA_937864985.1 uncultured Alphaproteobacteria bacterium | reverse complement strand
GACAACGACTTCGGTGATTTTCGTGCCGCCTGCCAGAATGAGATGCGAAATCGCCGACGGTTCAGCGCACCAGCCTTGCGGATAGGCGGCGTTTTCGATGTTGCAGCCGGCGTGAACGCGGCCCTTTTCATCGCGCATGGCGGCGCCGACGAAGAACTTCGAATAGGGCGCATGGGCTTTCGCACGCGCTGCGATGGCAGCTTCGACGAGATCACGCATGATCAGCGGTCCTTGGTGTAGGGGATGCCAGAGGCGCGGGGCGGAATGGATTTGCCGATGAAGCCCGCCAGCAGAACCACGGTCATCACATAGGGCAGCATGTTGATGAACTGAACGGGGATCTCGACGCTGCCGATCTTGAAGCCCTGCATGCGCAGGCCAACCGCTTGCAGATAGCCAAACAGGAGACAAGCCCACATGGACGGCCAGGCACGCCAGTTGGCGAAAATGAGCGCGGCCAATGCCATGAAGCCGCGTCCCGCCGACATGTCACGCACGAAGGAACCTTGCAGCGCCACCGAGAGATAGGTTCCGGCGAAACCGCACAGCACACCTGCGATAATGACGGCCTGGTAGCGGAGGCGCGCCACAGAGATGCCTGCCGTATCCACCGCGTGAGGGTTTTCGCCGACAGCGCGCAGGCGTAGGCCAAAGCGTGTTTTCGCCAGAGCCCAGGCGGTAAGCGGCACCAGCGCGAAGGCGAGGTAGACGAGGACCGAATGACCGGAAATGATGTTGATATAGGGACCAATGAAGGGAATGGAATTGATCGCTTCAAAGCCCGGCATGTGGAAAGCCGGGAACTGCGCTTCCGGCGGAATGGGCGGTGTGCGGCCGCCTTCCTTGAACCATTCATTGCCCAGCACCACAGCAAGGCCCGCGGCCAGCATGTTGATGGCAACGCCTGAAACGACCTGATTGCCACGCTGGTTGATGGAGGCATAGCCATGGACCAGCGAAAACAGGATGGTGACGCAGATGGCGAGCAGAAGTGCAATCCATGGTGACTGGTAATAGGCGCCGGCTGCCGCAGCGGTGAAAGCGGCCGCCAGCATTTTGCCTTCCAAGCCGATATCCACAATGCCCGAACGTTCTGACCAGAGGCCCGCCAGACAGGCGAAAATCAGCGGCACCGACATGCGGATGGTCGATGACAGGGTTTCAGCGCTGAGGAGAATGTCGAACATCAATCCTCCGCCTTGAAAAAGAGGGCCGTGAGATAGGGCCGGAAGGCATTTTCCAGAGCGCCCATGAAAAGGATGATCAGACCCTGAATGACCACGACCATATCGCGGTTGATATGCGTCTTGGCAAAGGACAGTTCGGTGCCGCCTTGATAGAGCAATCCGAACAACATGGCGGCAAGCACGATGCCGATGGGATGATTGCGGCCCATGAGGGCCACGGCAATGCCGACGAAACCCGCGCCTTGCACATATTCCAGCAGCAGGCGGTGTTGGGCTCCCAGCACCTCATTGACGCCGACCAAACCCGCCAAGCCGCCAGAGACGGCCATGGCAATCATGATGATGCGTTGCGGCTTGATGCCGGCATAGACGGCGGCATCGCTGTTAAGGCCCACGGCGCGAATTTCATAGCCAAGCTTGGTGCGCCACAGGAAATACCACACCGCCCAAGCGGCAAAGAAGGCCAGAAACACCGTGAGGTTCAATGGCGAAGCAGGGTATTTGTAGTCAAAGAACTGGCGGGCGATTTCGCGGAAGCTCAAGATGTAGGCGCCAGTGATTTCGCGGCTTTCGACCGCCATCTTTCCCACCGGGCGGAACCAGTAGTTGATGAGATAGACCATCAAGCTCGACGCGATGAAGTTGAACATGATTGTCGTGATGACGATGTGGCTGCCGCGCTTGGCCTGCAGGTAGCCTGGCACAAAGCCCCACAATGCACCGAACGCCACGGAGGCGAGAATGGCGAGCGGAATGACCAGCGGCCAGGGCAGGAATTCGAGGTTGAGCCCGATGATTGCAGCACCAAGGCCCGCGAAATAACCCTGCCCTTCGCCACCGATGTTGAACAGGCCGGCATGGAAAGCGACGGCGACGCAAAGCCCGGTAAAGATGAAGTTCGTCGCGTAATAGAGAAGATAGCTCCAACCCTTGAGCGATCCGACAGCGCCCTTGATCATGATGCCCAGGCACTCAATCGGGTTTTCATTGATCAAAAGGAAGAT
>CALMEZ010000266.1 GCA_937864985.1 uncultured Alphaproteobacteria bacterium | reverse complement strand
CGGCACCGCCGCACGTGGTTGGGCAAATCGGTTTCGTTGTGGCCTTGGCCGTTCATGACACTGTGAAGATGCATTGCCCTGGCCAATCCGTGAAATTGAAATGGCCCAATGACTGCCTGCTTGACGGCGGCAAGGTGGCGGGCATTCTCTGTGAAAACCTGGGGCAGGGCAGCGTTGCCATCGGCTGTGGCATCAACGTGGAACACAGCCCCCAGGGCTTGGCCTATGCCACAGCAAACATTCGTCACCATGCGCCGGAGGCCGCGGTGGCAACAGTGTTTGCCACCTATCGCGCCAACCTCGACGCCCGCCTGCAGCAATGGCAGGATGGGCAAGGCTTTCCCGTCATCATCAGCGATTGGCAGGATCGTGCCGCCAACCTCAACGCCATGGTCACTGTCACACAAGGCGGCGTCACCCGCAGCGGCCTGTTCCGGGGCCTCTCACCCGATGGTGCCATGCGCCTCGAAAAACCGGATGGAACCATTGAAATGGTGTATGCGGGGGACGTGACATTGAACGCCGTACCCTCATGACAGCCAAGCGCAAAGCCTCCACCCAAGAAGAACTTGTCCTCCTGCCGCTCGGCGGAACGGGCGAAATCGGCATGAACTGCTATGCCTATGGCACCGGCACCGAACGCCGCCGCCAGTGGCTGCTGGTGGACCTTGGCGTCAAATTTGGGGGCGAAAAGGAACCCGGCATCGATGTGGTGCTGCCGGATATCGGCTTCATCACCAAGAACAAGAAGGATCTGGCTGGTCTCGTCATCACCCATGCCCATGAAGATCACATCGGCGCCGTGCCGTGGCTGTGGCCGCAGCTGGAATGCGATGTCTGGTGCTCACCCTTTGCCGCTGAACTGCTGAAGCTCAAACTGCGCGAACACGGACTTGAGGAACAGGTTCCAATTCACATCATAACCCCCGGAAAACCCATCAAAATCGGCGACTTCACTGTGGATTATGTGGAGGTCACCCATTCCATCCCGCAGTCCCACGCCCTGCTGATCTCCACGCCCCAGGGCAAGGTCTTGCACAGCGGCGACTGGAAGATCGACCGTACCCCCGTTCTGGGCAAACCCTTCGATGATGATCGTCTGGCGGCGATCGGTCAGGCTGGCGTTGATGTGCTTGTCTGCGATTCCACCAATGTGTTGCGCGAGGGCTTTTCGCCCTCCGAAAGGGACGTGGCCGCCACCCTGATGGACATCATCGGCGCTGCCAAAGGCCGCGTCGCTGTGACAACCTTCGCCTCGCACGTCGAACGCATCATCTCCGCGGTGCGCGCCGCCAGAGCCGCTGGCCGTGAAGTGGTGATTGCCGGCCGGGCCATGCGCAACACGCTGGAAGCCGCCCGCATCTGCGGCATGTTGGCTGACACGGGCGGGTTCCTCGACGAGGAAGCCTTCGGCTACCTGCCACCCGACAAGATCATGCTGCTGTGCACCGGCAGCCAGGGTGAACCCCGCGCCGCCATCGCCCGCATTGCCGAGGACTCGCACCCGAACATCGCGCTGGAAGAGGGTGATCTTGTCATCTTCTCAGCCCGCACCATTCCCGGCAACGAAAAGGAAATCGGCGCCGTTCTCAACAACCTGTCAAAGCTCGATATCGATGTCATCACCGCAGACGATGCATTGGTTCATTCTTCAGGCCATCCGCGCCAGGATGAATTGAAAACCATATACCAACTTGTAAAACCGCGCGCCCTCATTCCCATGCATGGCGAACCGCGCCACTTGCGCGCCCACGCCAAATTCGCCCGCGCCAATGGCATCCGGGAAACGCTTGTACCGGAAGATGGCAAGATCATTCGCCTGTGCCCAGGTCCATTGGAAGTGGTCGATGAAACCCACTTCGGTGTTCTCCATGTCGATGGCCATCTCATCGTGCCGGGCGACGATGGCCCGGCGAAAGAGCGCCGCAAGCTTTCCTTCGTCGGCATCATCGTGGCCACCGTTCTGGTCGACGACCATCTGCAATTGGCCGATGACATTGAGTTGCTGCTCGACGGCATTCCCGCATCCCTGCAAGGCCACTTGGAAGACGTCGCCGAAAAGGCCTTTGACTCCATACCGCGCCAGCGCCGCAAGGATGACGGCAATATCGAAGACATCATTCGGACCGCAATCCGCCGGGCCGCCGATATTGAATGGGGCAAGAAGCCCGTGTGCAAGATCATCGTCATACGGGTTTGAATGGGGGGACTGCCAATGAACAAAGGTGTTTTTCAAACCTTGTCGGCTTTTCGCTGGGTCATGTTGGTGTTTTGTATTGGCCTTGCAGTGGCACTTTGCGGCTTTGCCTACGTCTTTGTGCTGAAGCTTGTGAAATTCATGTCCGAACTCGCAGTGCTTGATGACGTGGACGCTGTGTTGAAGGTGTTGAGCCTCATCGACTACTCATTGGTTGCAGGTCTGATCGTCATGGTGATGATGGCAACTTTCTCCTCCTTCATTGAAGGCAACGAACAGGCACAGGGCGGCTCGTGGCTGTCCGGCGTGAGTTTTGGTTCACTGAAGTTGAAACTTGCTGCAACGATAGCAGCCATTGGCGGCATCAACCTGCTTGAGACGCTGTTTGAAACCGGCACATTGCATGTCACCAACACGCTGCTCAGCCTGGGGATTGAAATTGTGCTCTTGGCCGTTGTCTTGGTCTTTGCCCATGTGGAGCAAAGTCACGGCAAAGCTGGACACTGAGCAACAGGCGACAGCCGGTAAATTGCCACTGATTTTTCTCGCAAGCGCATGAATCCAAACAGGTTTCGGCCTGCTATAATGGCCGAATCATGAAGAAGCCTGTTGATCCGACGCCGCCCAAGGGCCCCGACATCGAGCCCGTGGAGCTGCACCAAGCGCTGGAAGAGCGCTACCTCGCCTATGCCCTGTCGACCATCATGCATCGCGCCTTGCCGGACGTGCGTGACGGCCTGAAGCCGGTCCATCGCCGTCTGCTGCATGTCATGCGCGTGTTGCGCCTTGATCCGACATCGGCCTTCAAGAAATCCGCCAAGATCGTCGGCGACGTGATGGGCGGCTATCACCCCCACGGCGACCAGTCGATCTATGACGCGCTGGTGCGTCTCGCGCAGGATTTTTCGTCCCGCTATCCGCTGGTCGACGGGCAGGGCAACTTTGGCAACATCGATGGCGATGGAGCCGCCGCTTACCGCTACACCGAAGCGCGCATGACAGCCGTCGCCGGTCTGCTGCTCGAAGGTATTGACGAAGACACCGTTGATTTCCGGCCGAACTACGATGGCTCGGTCACGGAGCCCGTGGTTTTGCCCGGCGCTTTCCCCAATCTCCTCGCCAATGGCGCCACAGGTATCGCCGTTGGCATGGCCACGTCCATTCCGCCACACAATGCGGCCGAACTGTGCGACGCCGCATTGCATCTCATCAAGTTCCCGAATGCGGGCGTTGAGAAACTGACACAGTTTGTCTTGGGACCCGACTTCCCGACGGGTGGCATCATCATCGACAGCCGCGAGTCCATCATCGACGCCTACAAGACCGGCAAGGGTGGCTTCCGCGTCCGCGCCCGCTGGTCACAGGAGGAATTGGGCCGCGGTGGCTGGCAAGTGGTTGTCACCGAAATTCCCTATATGGTGCAGAAGTCCAAGCTCATCGAGCGTGTGGCAGAACTGCTGAACGACAAAAAACTGCCGCTGCTGGGCGACATTCGCGATGAGTCTGCTGAAGACGTGCGCATCGTGCTGGAGCCCAAGACGCGCAATGTCGATCCGACATTGATGATGGAGCAGCTGTTCCGGGCCACCGAGTTTGAGGCGCGCATTTCCCTGAACATGAACGTGCTCTCCGGCGGGAAGGTGCCGAAGGTCATGTCACTACGCGACGTGCTGCGCGAATGGCTGGACCACCGCAAGACAGTTCTGGTGCGTGGCACCAATTTCCGCCTCAATGAAATTGCCCGCCGTCTCGAAATTCTTGAAGGCTATCTTGTCGCCTACCTGAATCTTGACGAGGTGATCCGCATCATCCGCGAAGAGGATGAACCCAAGCCCGCGCTGGTGAAGCGCTTCAAGCTCACTGACAATCAGGCCGAAGCCATCCTCAACATGCGGCTTCGCGCCTTGCGCAAGCTTGAGGAAATGGAGATCCGCACCGAGCACGACAAGCTGACCAAGGAACAGAAGGGCCTCAAGGCGCTGTTGAAGTCGGATGATGAACAATGGTCGCGCATTGCCGAGGACATCAAGAAGGTCAAGGAAACCTACGGCAAGAAAACCACCCTGGGCCGCCGCCGCACGGACTTTGCCGAAGCCCCCGATGTAGCTGAAGAACTGGACGAAATGCTGGTGGAGAAAGAGCCGGTCACCGTCGTCTGTTCTGAAAAGGGCTGGATCCGTTCCATGAAGGGCCACCTGGAGGACACTTCGACTTTATCCTACAAGGATGGAGACCAGGGGCGCTTTGTGGTCAACGCCATGACCACCGACAGGATCATGTTGCTGTCATCTTCCGGCAAGTTCTTCTCGATCGAGGCGTCAAAGTTGCCTGGCGGCCGCGGCCACGGTGAACCTGTGCGCCTCATGGCTGAAATCGATGCCGCTGACCAGATCGTGGCGCTGTTTGTCTACACGCCCGGCGCCAAACGCCTTGTAGCATCTACCGATGGCGATGGATTTGTGGTCAATGAAGATGAATGCGTGGCCAACACCCGCAAGGGCAAGCAAGTACTAAACGTCAAGGCGCCAGTTGAGGCGCAGGTTTGCAGGCGTGTCGAAGCAGAAGCAGATCACGTGGCCTGCATCGGCGAGAACCGCAAGATGTTGATTTTCAAGCTGGCGGAAGTCCCTGAAATGGCCCGCGGGAAAGGCGTGCGACTGCAAAAGTTCAAGGACGGCGGCCTGTCGGATGCAACCACCTTCAACATGAAGGCGGGGTTGCAGTGGCTTGATTCATCAGGCCGCTCATTCACCGTGACAGATCTTGCCGAGTGGATTGGGGAGCGCGCCCAGGCTGGCCGGCTGCCGCCCAAAGGCTTTCCGAAAAGCAACAAATTTGGTTGAAATTTAACCATTCCGTATACGGAAATTTTGGCTTGTTCCTGAATATTCCGTTAGCGGATGGTCGGTTTGCCGTGTTTTGCACTATATGGGCATTGACAGACACAAGTCTTGCAAATGCGGGGTTGTTGGAATTGTCAACCAACAACCCACGAAGGCATAATGGCAAAAAAGGCGTTAACGGGAAATTTTATTTTTTTCGATACGAGTTGCACGTCGCGATCTGGGGGCGGCTGCAGCGGAAGCTGTGAAAGGTGATTGTTAGCAGAGGCGACTCTCAATGGAAATGTGGGTTCGGGACGGAGCTGTGGTGCCACGTCCTGTCAAGGCAGACGGAACGGATTATTCGGACAAGGCTCTCATTGACCAGTTGAACATGGTCAAGGTCGAGAGCTCTCCCGCCGGTTCCCTTGTGCAATGGAACATGGGGTGCGCCAATTGGGCCTCGGTTCTGTTCACGGCCAACCTGATTACTGTCTCGCCAGCTCCAGTTCGCATCAAGTATTTCAATGCTGGCTGGTTTGAGGAAGTGGCTGAAACGGCGAAGCAGGCTTCGAGCCGCATCGAGGCGTTGCTGTTCAAGAGTGACGTGAGATTTTCCCAGCGTGCTTACCTCAAGGAAGAAGCGCCAAAACTCACAAGCATGCCAGAAAACCTGCGGTCAGTCTTGGAAGCAGGCGATGTTCCGGATGACCAGTCAATCGTGTGCACGGTCGATACGGACATGGGCACAAGCAATGTCGAGCGCATTGGCGAACATTCACTGATGGGCAGGGTGTGGGGGCTGGTGCCAATTTCCTATCCTGCCATGTCCGGCCACAGCTATGACCGGGTGGTCTCACGGCCCTATTTCCACGTCTTGAATTCAGGCAAGGTGCATTACGACCAGGTGCTGGCCTCCATGGTGATGCCCGATGGCGAACGTCAGTGGTTCGGCTACCACCGGGTCATTGTGCCGGATTTTTCACCTGCAGGCGGTGCGTCGCGTGTGAAGGTTGTTTGTGAACGCGCTCCCGTGGATATAAAGCTTCTTTAGCCGCCCAGATTTCGATCATCGTCTCGATCGAATGCTTTTCAACCACATAGAGATATTCAAACGGATCAATTCCGTCTGAGGCCAGCTGCCAGCGCATGAAGCCGAGTTCCAGCGTGTTGTAACCGCTGCGGCTCAAGTGGCCCCGCTCAACAATATGCGCGCCCGCAAGAGCCCAGATCGCGTCAGGCTGCCATTTGATGTAGGTGAGTATCAGGGCAAGCCGCACAAAATGTTCGATAACATCCCGGTTGCGGTGGCACTTCTCGATCCACAATTCGCCATGATAGGCGAGCTTGCCACTCAATCGTTCTGAGACGCTGCCGCGCGCTGGCTTGGCATGGGATGGCACCATCAGTTCGCGCCGGCGCATGTAGGCGCCGACCATGTAGGTCACGCCCCAGTCAGCAAGATTTGTATCAACCTGGTCGCAGCGGAAAGCCTGAAGGCCGACAATCTTGCCGTCACCGTCCTTCAGGGCCAGCCATTGCGCGCGCTCATTGTCAAATACGCCGACTTCATAGTGATGCATGGGCGCCACTTCGAAGCCACGGGCCTGCTTCTTGGCTTCGTTGAAGGCATGCATGTCACTGCTGACATCAACAGTCAGGCCAAAATGCTTCAGCTCAGCTTCAAGGACCGCCGCTGCCTTTGCAACCCCAAGTGGGTTCGCTATGCCCATCCGTTTCATGAATCCCCCGCATGAAATCACGATTATTGACTACAAACGCCAGCAGGAGCCGATTTGTCAATTCTTTGTTGGTCGGTGATGCAATGTCCAGCCTTCGGGACCCAGTCTTTCCTGCGGCAGGAAGCGGCTCTTGTAATTCATTTTGGTTGAGCCCTGCACCCAGAAACCCAGATAAACATAGGGCAAACCCATGCGTTCGGCACGCCGCAACGTATCAAGTATGACATAGGTCCCGAGGCTTCGAGACTGCAGTGTCGGGTCATAGAAGCTGTAGATCAGTGAAATGCCATCATCGAGCATGTCACAAAGCACTGCAGCAATGAGTTCGCCTTCAGGTTGGTATTCCGTCGGGATGCGAAATTCAACGAGCCGGGTGTCGACAACCGTTTCATCGACCATCGCAGCGAAATCAAGGACCGTCATGTCCGCCATGCCACCTTCAGAATGACGGTGGTCAATGTAGTGGCGGAACAGGGAATAGTGTTCGCTGGTTGCCTTGGCAGGGACCACCTTGCTGGACACATCGGCGTTACGATTGAGGGTTTTGCGGAAACCGCGCGTCCAGTCGAAACTCTTGACTGGCACACGCACCGAAACACAGGACTTGCAGTTGTCGCACGCGGGCCGGTAGGCGATGTTCTGGCTGCGCCGGAAGCCGCCTTGCGAAAGCTGCGAATTGAGATGACGCGCATCAGGCCCAAGCAAATGTGTGAACACCTTGCGTTCCTGCTTGCCCGACAGATAGGGGCAGGGGTTTGGCGCCGTGATGAAGAACTGCGGGAAGTTGCGTCGTTCAATGGTCATGGGAGAAAGTTACGCCGTGTTGCCCACAGCTTCAAGCGTCTGGCAATCGGCTCGCCTGCAGTCTATGACGAGCGAAAACGGAGCGAACGATGAGCAAGATTGGTTGGGTGGGTTTGGGTGTGATGGGGTTTCCCATGGCAGGGCATATCGCAACCAAAACCGGCCAGCCTCTCACTGTCTATAACAGGACCGCAGCCAAGGCACAGACCTGGGTGCAGCGTTTTGGCGGTAGCGCAGCATCAACACCGAAGGCCGCAGCCGAAGGGGCGGACATCGTTCTGGCCTGCGTCGGCAATGACGATGACTTGCGGCAGGTGACGATCGGGCCGGAGGGCGCCTTCCAGTCCATGAAGCGGGGAAGTCTATTCGTGGATCATACAACAGCCTCTGCCGATGTGGCGCGCGAGCTCAGTGCGGAAGCGGCAAAGCGCGGCATAGGTTTCGTCGACGCGCCCGTATCAGGCGGTCAAGCAGGAGCAGAGAATGGCGTGCTGACCGTCATGTGCGGTGGTGATGCAGCGGAATACAGCCGCGCCGAGCCAACGATTATGAACTACGCCCGCATGTGCAAGCTGCTGGGGCCATCAGGTTCTGGCCAACTTGCCAAAATGTGCAACCAGATTGCCATTGCGGGCCTGGTGCAGGGCCTCGCTGAATGTGTGCAGTTCGGCATGAATGCCGGCCTCAACATGGAAAACGTCATCGAGGTCATTTCCAAGGGGGCCGCAGGTTCCTGGCAGATGGAAAACCGCCACAAGACGATGATCGCCAACAAGTTTGACTTCGGTTTTGCCGTGGACTTGATGCGCAAGGACTTGGGTATCTGTCTGAACGAGGCGCGCCGCAACGGCTCTCACCTGCCCGTCACGGCACTGGTGGATCAGTTCTATTCCGAAGTCCAGAAGCTGGGCGGCAAGCGCTGGGACACATCGTCCCTGATCGCGCGCCTTAGGAAGTAGCCCGCAGCATGCGTGCGGCGTCCATTGCAAAGTAGGTGAGAACGCCGCTGCATCCCGCACGCTTGAACGCCATCAACGATTCAATCATCGCCTTGTCGCGGTCCAGCCAGCCATTCTGGCTGGCGGCCATGAGCATCGCGTATTCTCCGGACACTTGGTAGGCGAAGGTCGGCACGCCGAACTGGCGCTTCACGCGTGACACGATATCGAGATAGGGCATGCCCGGCTTCACCATCACCATGTCAGCGCCCTCTGCGATGTCCATGGCAATTTCACGCAGTGCTTCATCCGTGTTGGCGGGATCCATCTGATAGGTTTTCTTGTCACCCTTCAGTGTCGAACCGGAACCCACGGCTTCGCGGAAAGGGCCATAGAAGGCGCTGGCATATTTGGCGCTATAGGCCATGATCAGCACATTCTTGTGACCACCATTTTCCAGCGCGGTGCGGATGGCGCTGATGCGGCCATCCATCATGTCGGAAGGCGCGATGATGTCACAACCGGCGTCCACTTGAACCAGCGTCTGCTTCACAAGGGCAGCGACCGACGAGTCATTATCGATCTCGCCGTCGACCAATAAGCCATCATGACCATGAGATGTATAAGGGTCGAGTGCCACATCGCACATCACGCCGATTTCTGGCACGGCTTTCTTGATAGCGCGCACAGCGCGGCACACCAGATTTTCCGGATTGAACGCCTGCGTGCCACCATGATCGCGCAGCGCCTTGTCGGTGTTTGGAAACAGCGCAACAGCCGGAATGCCAAGCTTGCAGGCTGCCTCGGCCTGCTGCACCAGGAGGTCGATCGACCAGCGGTTGACGCCGGGCATGGACGGCACGGGCTCGCTGCGCTTCTCGCCATCGATGACGAAAAGCGGCAGGATCAGGTCATGCGCTGTGAGTGTGTTTTCGCGCACCATGTTGCGGGACCAAGGTGACTGGCGCGTACGGCGCAGGCGCAGTGTGGGGAAGGGGGCAATGGGAGTGTCGGACATGGTGGTCTCTTATCAGGGGCGCGGGCGCAAGGAAACCCGCAAGCTACTGGCAGATGCGATAGCCGTTTTTGCGTTGGGCCATGTCCACATGAAAATGATCGCCGTGATAGGGATCGCTTCCCGGGCCCAAAACTGTGGTGAACCGGATACAGGCATCCCGCCGGATGCGTTTCAGATAGGCAGCCTTCTTCGACAGTCCGAGCATTGCGCCAAGGCCTGACCAATCGCCCTTGATCGACATATGCGTGCCATCGCTGAATTGCAGCGAGGCAATGTCGAGGGCATTGGCTTTGCCATGTTCACTGAGTTTGCCGGTTTTGAGATTGTTGCGCAGCCGGCACACATAGTCAGATGCCGTGTTAACCTGCACCAATTGCTTGCCAAGGTCATCAGCCGCACCGGCGGCAAGCGATGTTCCGATCCAGCCATAAAGATTGGCCGCCATGCGGCAGTCGGTAACGATGGGTGGTGACAGCGTAATGCCGGCAATCGACCTGATCCACAACGGGGCCGCAGATCCACAGCCACCGGGGCCGCCAAACGGCTTCAGGGTGTCATAATCAAGAGTCAGAGAAGCAAGCGCGCTCTTGCAGAAAGCAGCCTCGGCCTTCACGGTGTCAACAGGCCATTGATTGGACGGCAGGTTTTCGGGTGGCTTTGCGCTTTGCCCGGCATTGGCGTGCAGCACCGTTGCAAGTGTCATCGCCATTGCGATCATCGGCTTTCGCCATGCTTTTGTTCGCGCCGTCATTGTCCCCCGTCTCGAATCTTTTGTTAACCATGCCCTGCGCCGCATCGTTAAAATTTTACCGATTTTAACCCGCGCCAAAGCATATGGCTTCACCACCACTAACGGCAACGGTTAATCATGCGTTTGGTCCCTCTGTTCCTCACCACAGGTCTGGCAACGATTCTTGCGGGCAGTCTGCTGTTGCAGCCGGTGGCCCACGCGGCGGGCCTTGATCCAAGGGATGTCACCAAGCTGCTGGCAAAGTCACAGACCATCAACGCGCATTGCAAAATCTTGTCGCCCTCCGAAAGCCAGGATCTTCGTGATCTGGTAGCGCGGGCCGAAATTGCGCTGGCCGGGAAATACTCGGTTGCTGTGGCCAAGCAGCAACTTGCCAAGGGTAGGGAAGAAGGCTTGGGAACGTCCTGCGATGCCTCGGCAAGCACACAGGTTCGCAATATCCTGAAAGCCGCGTTGCAAGCCACGTCTGATGTACCTGTTAGCAGTGAAAATCAGCCTCCGATGGCCGCGCCGGAGCCACCCAAGCAAATCGAGCAGTCGGCCGCGGCCACTGTGTCGAAACCGAAGGCTGATGCCGTGCCGACTGCAAAAGCAATGGCCAAACCCGTTGTAGCGGAAGCAACGCGTGCGCCAGCACCGCCAAAAAAGAAGGCGGCTCAGCGTCCTGCCCGAAAGCGGATTGCCCAGCCCAAACTGACCAAAGGCAATGCGCTTTCAAGTTATGCGGGCCTTGCCGAGGACTATTATGTGGAATTGCGCTGCCACACCAAGTCGCTGTCCTCCGCCCAGCGCATGTATCAAAAGGTGCTGGCCCAGCACCGCGCAGCGATGGCCTCCGGCGGTGCCGCCGCGGTCCGGCGCTTGCTGATCGGGGCCCAGGCCCGCGCTGGTGACCGTAGCTGCTCGTGACGGTGCGACTGCCACTGATGGTTAACGTCGGGTTTTCTAAAACAATCCAATAACTATCCGCGAAACAAGTGCAAATTAGCGCGAATATAAGACCAAATTTACCGAGCCTGTTCAGTTCGCCTTAAAGGGCCTCCTGTAGTTTGCCCTCAAACAGGGGGAAGGACCGCCAAGAGTCCGCTCCTTGAAAACAAAGGGATAGGTGGAGAACATGTCAACTCAGGTTATGGGTGCTGTCGCCTTGCAGCCGGTGGAAGCAAAGCGCCAGAATATCAAGCATCGCTATTTGGAAGCCCTGACACTCATCGAGCGTCTGCATCGCCGTCTGCTCGACGTGATCAAGGACGACTTCGAGCGCACAGGCGAGAAGGAAGTGAACCCGGTCCAGGCTCTCTTGCTGTTCAACATTTCCGATTCGGAACTGACGGCAGGTGAACTCAAGACCCGCGGACATTACCAGGGCTCGAATGTGTCCTATAATCTCAAGAAACTGGTGGAATCAGGGTACGTTCATCACGAGCGCTCCAACGCCGACAAGCGCTCAGTGCGCGTCAGCCTGACGCCGCGCGGCCAGGCCGTGCGCAACCGCGTTGACCAGCTGTACAACCGCCAGCTTCAGGCCATTGAAGAAGTGGTGGGTCTGACAGTCGAAGAATTTGACCGCATGAACAAGGCCTTGACCCGCCTTGAGCGCTACTGGACCGACCAGATCCTGTATCGTCTGTAATCGCGGACAGTGCAGAAACCCAAGCCCCGCCCGGTCTTCCCGGCGGGGCTTTGTTGTTGCTGAAATGCATCAGCGGCGTGAAATTTCCCCCGCAGGCTGTTTCTGGCCCGCAACTTCTGATTCTTGGCCCGCGAACCGCTTGTTTTTGACCTGCCCGGAAGAGGCTGGTATGAAACAGGCACGCGCAGCGGCGTGGTGCAGGCAAAGGAATTCAGAGGTTGGCGATGGGGTTTGGTTTGGGTGGTACGCGGTCGGTTCGTCGGGTGTCAGCAGCGTTCATGCTGGCGGTATCGCTGGTCGCATCTCCCGTTGTTCTGTCACTGGCTGCACATGCAGAATCCAGCAACTCTGAAGACAACCGATTCTTGAGTCCCAAGAAGAAGGCGGCGATGGCCGGCGCACCGGCGTCAGACCTGTCTGCGGCCAGCAAGGTTTACACCAAGACAGAAATCGTGGCCGGGCAGAACATTGCGCCCATGCTCTCACCGAGCAGCGCATCGCAGATGGAGGCCATCCTCTCGCGCTACCAAAGCATCGTGGCATCCGGCGGTTTCCCGAAAGTGCCAAACGGCAGCTACAAGAAGGGCTCGAAAGGGGCAGGCGTCGCAGCCCTCAACCAGCGTCTGTTTCAGGACGGCTATTTGCGCGCTGAAGCCACCCAGGGCGAATTCGCCAGCCTGTTCACTACCGCCACGCAGGAAGCCGTTGTGCGCTTCCAGCGCAATATGGGCCTGAACCCCACCGGTAAGATTGACGGTGCAACTCTGGCCCAGCTGAACGTGCCAGCCGAACGCCGGTTGCGCACCATTCAGGTGAACATCGGCCGCTTGAAAACCTACGAAGAAAACCTTGGTGATCGTTATCTCGTCGTCAACGTGCCAAGCCAGCAATTGGAGACGGTGCAGGGCGGCAAGGTGTATTCGCGCCACAACGTCATTGTTGGCAGGCCCGAGCGCCCCACGCCGGTGGTGATGACAGCTCTCGATAACGTGGCTTTCAATCCCTACTGGAATGCGCCTGTTTCGATTGTCGAGAAGGACATCATCCCGAAGCTGCAGGCCGGCACAGGCATCATCGAGGAATTGAACATCAAGGTGTTTGATGGTTACGGCGGCCCCGAGATTGATCCCAAGACGGTGGATTGGGACAACGTGGCACCGGATAAATATTTCTTCCGTGAGGAGCCAGGCCCGAAGAGTGCCATGGCCACGGCAAAGATCAATTTCCCAAGCCCCTTTGGCATCTATTTGCATGATACGCCCGACAAGCAGCTGTTTGCATCCAGCACACGCTATTATTCGTCGGGCTGTGTGCGCGTTGAAAACATGCCGCAATTGGTTGAGTGGGTGCTCAACGGGCAGGAAGGCATTGGCGCACCGCAGATTGCAGCGCTTGCGGAAACACTCGAACAGAAAGTCGTCACACTCGTTGCGCCGCCCCAACTTCGCGTGGCCTATCTGACGGCTTGGCCCGTTGGAAACACCGTGGCATTCCGCAATGACATTTATGACTTGGACAGTTCGGGTTATGTGACCGGTCAGCCTATGCCCGTCGGTGAATTGAGCGATGATGGTCTGCGTTACATTCTCAAGCCCGTGCCGCGCAAGGCATCGGCTGTCGATGAGGCAGAAGCCGAAGGCTTCAGCATTTTCTCCAGCAGCAAGAAAGTGAAGAAGAAGCCGGGCGCCACCACATCTGACGCCAGCACCGGCATTTTCGGCAAGCCGAAGGCATCAGCAACCACAACCACCACTGACGCGGCATCAAAGCCTGCCCAGACGACTTCCACCGCGTCGTCTTCAGGCAAAGCCAAGGCCAAACCCAAGAAGGATTTCGCTGGCTTGTTTGATTGGGAAGCCTACCGCAAGAAGCAGGGCAGCAAATCAGCAGCGACGACAAAGAAGTCACCTGCGAAGAAAAAGATTGTGCCAGCTGCCGCAACCGCGACGGCCACACCAACGCCAACCCTGAAGCCGACCGCCAAGACGGCCATCGCGTCAGCTCAGCCTGCCGATGCAAAGAAGCCTGTGCCGCCAAAGCCGGTGGCCAAGCCCAAAGCGGCGGCAGCGACCTGCAAGCCTGACGCAAGCGGAAAACTGCCAGCAGGCTGCGCGCCAGCTGCGACGGCGAACTGATCAAACACGACATGTCCCGCGCTGAAGATGGCACTGCGCCATCTTGTGGCTGGACCAAGGCAAGGGAGTCTGTATAGAGCAGGCTCCCTCATGTTTTGGAGATTGCCATGGCAAAGCAAGTGAAGAAGACGACTGCAAAGAAGGCCACCCGCAAGGCCACGGCAAAGGCCAAGCCGCTGTTCCCCGGCTTCTTCAAGGATCGCCTGGCCAAGACTGATCCGAAGATTGCCAAATCCATACAGTCGGAATTGCTGCGCCAACAGAATGAGATTGAGCTGATCGCCTCGGAAAACATTGTCTCGCGCGCTGTGCTTGAGGCACAGGGTTCGGTGATGACCAACAAGTACGCTGAAGGTTATCCGGGCCGCCGCTATTACGGTGGTTGCCAATATGTTGACCAGTCGGAGCAGCTTGCCATTGACCGCGCCAAACAGCTGTTCAACGCCAACTACGCAAATGTGCAGCCCCATTCCGGCGCCACGGCGAACCAAGGCGTGTTCTTCGCATTGCTGCAGCCGGGCGACACGTTCATGGGCCTGGACCTCGCCTGCGGTGGCCACCTCACCCACGGTTCGCCTGTCAACCAGTCAGGTAAATGGTTCAAGGTTGCCTCCTACAAGGTGCGTGAAGACAACCAGCAGATTGATTATGATGCTGTCGCCAAGCAGGCTTTGGAGGTTCGCCCCAAGCTCATCATCGCAGGCGGCTCGGCCTATCCGCGCGTCATTGACTTCAAGCGCTTCCGCGAAATTGCCGACAGCGTCGGCGCTTACCTGTTCGTCGACATGGCGCACTTTGCGGGTCTCGTGGCAGGTGGCGTGCATCCCAACCCAGTCGAACATGCCCATGTCGTCACCACGACGACCCACAAGACGTTGCGTGGGCCCCGCGGTGGCATGATCCTGTCCAAGGATGAGGAATTGGGCAAGAAGATCAATTCGGCTGTTTTCCCCGGCATTATCGGTGGTCCACTGGAACATGTGATCGCCGCCAAGGCCGTGGCCTTCGGTGAAGCCCTGAAGCCCGCCTTCAAGAAATATGCTGCTCAGGTGGTCAAGAACGCAAAGGCCCTCGCCGAAACCATGGTGGAAGGTGGCTGCGACATCACCACCGGCGGCACGGACACGCACCTGATGCTGGTTGATCTGCGCAAGAAGCGCATCAGCGGCCGCGACGCAGAAAAGGCATTGGGCCGTGCCTACATCACCTGCAACAAGAACGGCATTCCCTTTGACCCCGCACCCTTCACGGTGACATCGGGCATTCGCCTGGGGTCGCCTGCCGGCACAACGCGCGGCTTCGGCGAGGCCGAATTCCGCCAGGTGGGCAACCTGATCATTGAGGTGCTGGATGGTCTTGCCAAGAATGGCGAAGCAGGAAATGCTAAGGTGGAGAAGGCCGTGAAGTCCAAGGTCATGGCCCTCACCAAGAAGTTCCCGATCTATTCATAAGGGGGCGGCATGCGCTGTCCATTCTGCGGTAACGCAGACACACAGGTCAAAGACTCGCGTTCGTCGGAGGATGGCTCGGCCATCCGCCGCCGCCGCGTCTGTGCCGATTGCGGCGGGCGCTTCACGACCTTTGAACGCATCCAGCTGCGTGAGCTGATGGTGCTCAAGCGTTCCGGCCGCCGCACACCCTTTGACCGTGACAAGCTGGCCCGCTCGGTCTCCGTCGCCCTGCGCAAGCGGCCGGTCGAAGCCGAGCGTATCGAACGCATGGTCTCCGGCATCGTGCGCCAGCTGGAGAGCCTCGGAGAATCCGAAATCAAGTCCGAGCAGATCGGCGAGTTGGTCATGGAGGGCCTTAAGAACCTCGATGATGTGGCCTATGTGCGCTTTGCTTCGGTTTACAGGAATTTCCGCGAGGCCAAGGACTTCGAAGAGATCATCGGTGAACTGAACACGGGTGATACGGAAGGATAGACCGGGCAGGGCGGACGGGGGACATGGCGCAGGGCAGGGCATCGGGACTGGGGTGGATGATGGTTGCTGGCGCGGCGCTCACCTTCATGCTGTGCCCCTGCTCTTTGTCCGCTGCGCCGAAATGCTCTGCCAAGAGTGGCTTCACCGCCATCGACCTGTCGCAGCCCGTCACCACTATCACGACAGATGCTGGCAAGACGGGCGTTCAGGCGCTCAAGTCCATCGGCATCAAGACCGTGGCGCGTTACTATGCCTGGGTCGATGGCGAGACCACCTGCAAGTCGCTGTTCCCGGAAGAATCTGATGCGCTGATCAAGGCCGGCTTCAACATCATCACGATTTTCCAGTACGAGAATTCAGATCCGGAAACCTTCATCAATCCGCGCCGCGGCGCCAAGGATGCCCGCGAGGCCCTGAAGCTGGCCGGCGCCAATGGCCAGCCTGCAGGCTCTGCCATATATTTCGCTGTCGATGGCGTCGATCAGGTGATGAAGGATTCGGTCTTTGAATACAGCCTGCACAAGGGTGGGCCAGTGCCGGCTGCGCGCCGCAAGCGCCTGATCCGCGCCGATCCATCATTCCGAAAGCATCTGAAATTCTACGAACGCTTCCGCCACTATCACCGCAATGTCTTCAACAAGCAGGCGGCTGATATCCACCCGCGCGACATGGTGCCATTTGTCGATCACTATTTCCGCGAAGTGAACAAGGTGATGAAGGCCGATGGCCGCTATCGCATCGGCGCCTATGGTAGCGGCATGATGTGCAAGCATTTGCTCGCCAACAAACTCGCTGATTTCTGTTGGCTTGCCATGTCCGCCAAGTGGCCGGGCACGCCTGAATTTCAGGCCTCAGGCAAATGGAGCCTGATCCAGCAACGCACCACCTTCTGCCCCGGTTGGAAATTCAAGGAACAGGAAATGGCACGCTTTGACTACAACAGGATCCGCAAGGGTGATGTCGGCCAATGGAAGCAGAAGGGGCCCGTGACGCCAGCGCCGGGCTTGCCCGCGGTGTGCAAACCGAGTTGGTGAGTTAAGCCGCCGCAGCCTGCCGCCGACTCTCCTGTGTCAGCAGGAAAATGGAAGCCCCCATGATCATGGCAAGGCCAAGCCAGATCCAGCCTGTCGGCCAATAGCCGAAGACCAGACCGTAGATCAGCACATTGCTGATCAGCTTTAAGTCATCGAAGGGCTGCACGAAGTTGGCATCCGCCGTGGCATAGGCCTTGGTCAGAAGATATTGCGCCACAAACACTAGCGCGCCACCCATCAGCAGCATCTCCAGAACCCTGAGGCCCGGCACTTCAAATCCGGCACCCACCGACCAGAACAGGTTGATGGGCGTCAGCAGCAGAAGAAGCCAAGTGGTCAGCGTTTCCGGTGCTTCTTCGCGGCTCAGGTACTTGGTGAGAAGCGACGCGCCACCCCAGAGGATCGCCGCCACCACCGGCAAGAGCCAGAACAGGTTGAAGCTTTCGCCCCACGGGTTGGTGACCACCAGCGCGCCCGCAAACCCGACAGCCGAAGCGATCCAGCGGTTGACCGTCACCGTCTCGCCGAGGAACAGCCGCGCCCCGATCAGCACGAAGAAGGGCGCCGTCATGGTCAGCGCCACGACCTGCCAGACGGGAACGCCCTTCGAGATGGCGATGACAAAGGCTTGCAAGCCTGCTGCCGACAGCAGCACGCGGATGATATGGGCGAGAGGCCTTTTGGTCCGGAACGACAGGGTGCCGGTTCGCCACAGGAAGGGCAGCGAGATGACCAGTGCTATGGCATATTGCCAGAAGGTGTCGGACTGGGGTTTGAAACCCAACCCGCCGTAATCCGGGCTGGACGTAATGACGAAGGTGATGGCGTTGATGATGGCGAAAGTGATGCCGGCCAGCACCATGTAAATGGCGCCAGCCACCGGATTGCGGGAAGGGGAAATCGACGTCATCTCTCGAACCATCTGTTGGAAGGTGAGGTCATAGGGGCAGGCCGTTAGCCATGCAAGCCGGGAGGGGATGCCCCGCATTGTCTTTCCCGGGGCGACAGGCTATCTCACGTCACCGTAAAAATTGCTGATTGACATTCGAACCAATGACCACGCCGCGCCGCCCGCCCACCGCCCGTTCTGCCGCACGCCTGGGGGCCGTGCAGGCGCTCTATCAGCTGGATATTGGCGGTGTCGATCTCGGCGAAACCCTGGCGCAATTTTCATCGCGCGTCGGCGGCAGCAACTTCGACAATGGCGAAATCGGCGAGGCTGATTTCAAGTTCCTGCGCGACATTGTGGAAGGCGTGGTGCGCGAACAGAAACTGCTCGACCCTTCGGTGGACAAGATCCTCGACAAGGACTGGCCGCTGCACCGCCTCGACGCAACCGTGCGTGCCATCTTGCGGGCAGGGACGTTCGAAATCTTCTTCAAGGACAATGTGCCGGCCCGCGTTGCCATTTCAGAATACGTCGACATCGCCACCGCCTTCTTCGACGGCGGTGACGAGCCGGGCTTCGTCAATGGCGTGCTGAACGCCATCGCCCGCCAGCGCCGCCCGGACGAGTTCGCCGCATGACCACCGCAGCCGTAGCGACGCAATCCCCGCGCACCACGATCCTGCTGCTCGCCATCGCCCAGGCGCTCTACTCCTGTTGCATTATCACAGTGTTTTCGACAGCGGGCCTCGTCGGCCTGATGATCGCGCCCAGCAAGGCCTGGGCCACGCTGCCCATCACCACCTTCGTGGTGGGCTCCATGGCGACTACCATTCCGGCCTCGTTCCTGATGCGCCGCTTCGGCCGCAAGCCCGTGTTCATGCTGGGCGCGCTGGTCAGCATCCTGGGGGCAGGGCTTGCCACCTGGTCGATCTTTCACAGCGCCTTCGTGGCCTTCTGCATCGCCACCGCGATGCAAGGCGTGTTTCAGGCAACGAGCAATTACTATCGTTTCGCCGCCGTGGAAGCGAGCGACCCCGCCAACAAGTCCATCGCCATTTCCTGGGTGCTGACGGGCGGCGTCGTGGCCGCCATCGCCGGCACGCTGATCGCCAGCGCCACGGCTGATTACTTCGCGCCCTTCACCTTCGCCGGCTCCTATGCGGCAGCCATCCTTCTGGCCTTGGCCAATGTCGCTGTCGTTACGTTGATGCACCTGCCCAAGCCCCAAGCCGAAGAGGTGGCAGGCCCGCAACGCAGCTGGGGCGAGTTGTTGCAGCAGCCACGACTCGTCGCCGCCATGGCCTCGGCCATCGTCGCCTATGCGCTGATGAATTTGATGATGACGGCAGCCCCTGTTGCCATGGCCATGTGCGGCTTCCAGCAGACCGATTCCAAATGGGTGATCCAGTGGCACGTGCTTGGAATGTTCGTGCCGAGCTTCTTCACCGGCCTGTTGATCAAGCGCTTCGGCGTCAACCTCATCACCGGGCTTGGCATGGCGCTGTTGATCGCCGCCGGCATTGCTGGACTCGCCGGCATTACCTTCACGCATTTCGCCGTCGGGCTGATCCTGCTCGGCATCGGCTGGAACTTCGGCTTCATCGGCGGCACGACAATGCTCACCGATTGCTACCGCCCCTCCGAGCGCGCCAAGGTGCAGGCGGTCAATGACTTCGGCATCTCCGCCATGATGGCCGTGGCCTCGGCCTCATCCGGCGTCATGCTCAGCCACTGGGGCTGGCAATCCGTGCCGCTCGTCCTCTTCCCGCTGGCCCTCGCCATGATCGCGCTGATCGTCTGGCAGGTGATGCGGAGCAGGGTGTCGGGAACCTAGGCGCAACTGCGGTTTTGTCGCCACTCAAGAGCCCTCATCCGGCTGTCGCCACCTTCTCCCATTCGTGAAGGACGAACGGGAGAAGGCGATAATCACAAGCACTGCGGCATGGCTGTTTGGCCTTCTCCCGTGCGAACGCATGGGAGAAGGTGCCCGAAGGGCGGATGAGGGCTCTTGGGGACCGTCACGGCGGATGCGCGGCAAGAGGCCCGGCGTCGCTCCACAGGGGAGCTAGGCCGGGCGCTTGCAGGGCAAGCGGAGGGAAATGTCTCTGCCGGGTCTTTGGCCGGAGTACACATGTGTTTGGAAAACGGGGCCGAAGCCCGGCGAAGGTGGCTGGTTTCCGCTCTGTTTTGAACCCGGGGGCCATACGTCCGCCGCAAGGCA
>CALMEZ010000265.1 GCA_937864985.1 uncultured Alphaproteobacteria bacterium | reverse complement strand
GCAACACACGCGGCGTGATCTGCCAGGAAATGCCCCATTTGTCCTTGCACCAGCCGCAGGCGCTTTCCTCGCCGCCGTGGTCCACGATGGCGTTCCAGTAGCGGTCGGTCTCCTCCTGGTCTTCCGTGGTGATCATGAAGGAAAAGGATTCATTGTGTTGGAAGGCGGTGCCGCCGTTCAGGCCCACGCAGGGGATGCCGCACACCATGAATTCGACCAACAGCACGTCACCCTTTTTGCCGTCGGGATAATCCCCCGGTGCCAGGTGGATGGCACCCACCGAACTGTCGGGGAAGGTCTGGGCATAGAATCGGGCGGCGGCTTCCGCATCCTTGTTGAACCAGAGGCAAATGGTGTTTTTGGCGGTGAAACTGGCCATGGGCGCGCTCTCCTGCAACGACGTCAAAGATCCTGTTCCGCAATGCGCTGCATTGCAAAAGGTTCCGGGTGGAATCTTTTGCAGCATAACGCATGTCGCGGCTGAAACCTGCTGCTGCGTTTCTGGAAATCTGGCATTTCGTAAACCTGTTAGAGATGCCAATAACGCGTCTGGACCTTTTTTGCGGCCTGATGTAGTTTCACCGAATTCAATAATAGTTCACCAGAGGAAAGCCCTATGTCTGTCAAATCCGACATTGAAATTGCCCGCGAAGCCAAAATGAAGCCGATCCTGGAGATCGGCAAGAAGCTGGGCATTCCGGCGGAAGATCTGGTGCCTTATGGCCACACCAAGGCCAAGGTGACGCTGAATTACATCGACAGCCTCGCCAAGAACAAGAATGGCAAACTCATTCTGGTCACCGCCATCAACCCCACGCCGGCGGGCGAAGGCAAGACGACTACAACGGTTGGCCTCGGTGACGGCCTCAACAAGATCGGCAAGAAGGCCATCGTGGCGCTGCGTGAACCGTCTCTCGGCCCGTGCTTCGGCATGAAGGGTGGTGCGGCTGGCGGCGGCTATGCCCAGATCGTGCCGATGGAAGACATCAACCTGCACTTCACCGGCGACTTCCACGCCATCACCGCCGCGCACAACCTGCTCTCGGCGATGATCGACAACCACATCTACTGGGGCAACGAGCTCGGCATCGACACCCGCCGCGTCGCCTGGCGCCGCGTCATGGACATGAACGACCGCGCGCTGCGCGAAGTGGTCTGCTCGCTGGGTGGCGTCGCCAACGGCTATCCCCGCGAGGCCGGCTTCGATATCACGGTCGCTTCCGAGATCATGGCCATCCTCTGCCTCTCCACCTCGATTGCCGATCTCGAGCGCCGCATCGGCCAGATCGTGGTCGCCTACAAGAAGGACAAGAGCCCCGTCTATGCCCGCGACCTGAAGGCCGCCGGCGCCATGGTGGTGCTGCTCAAGGATGCGCTGCAGCCCAACCTGGTGCAGACGCTGGAGAACAACCCGGCCTTCGTGCACGGTGGCCCCTTCGCCAACATCGCCCATGGCTGCAACTCGGTGATGGCCACCAAGGCTGCCCTCAAGCTCGCGGACTTCGTGGTGACGGAAGCAGGCTTCGGCGCTGACCTCGGGGCCGAGAAGTTCTTCGACATCAAGTGCCGCAAGGCCGGCCTCGTGCCCTCCGCCACGGTGATCGTGGCCACGATCCGCGCCCTCAAGATGCACGGCGGCGTGGCCAAGGAAGACCTCAAGAAGGAAAACGTCGAAGCTCTCAAGAAGGGCTGCGCCAACCTCGGCCGCCACATCGAGAACGTGAAGAAGTTCGGCGTGCCGATTGCCGTTGCCGTCAACCACTTCATCACCGACACCGATGCCGAGGTGCAGGTGATCAAGGACTTCTGCAAGACCCACGGCGTTGAAGCCTTCAAGTGCACCCACTGGGCCGAAGGCTCGAAGGGCACCAAGGAACTCGCCACCCACGTGGCGGCGCTGGCCGAAAAGGGCGTGTCCCAGTTCAAGCCCATCTACGACGACAGTCTCACCCTGTGGGACAAGGTCAAGACCATCGCCCGCGAGATCTACCGCGCTGACGACATCGTCGCCGACAAGGCAATCCGCGACCAGCTCAAGGGCTGGGAAGCGCAAGGCTATGGCAAGTTCCCCATCTGCATGGCCAAGACGCAGTATTCCTTCACCACCGATCCCAACCTCAAGGGCGCGCCCATCAACCACGTGGTGCCGATCCGCGAGGTGCGCCTCTCGGCGGGTGCGGAATTCATCGTGGTCATCTGCGGTGAGATCATGACCATGCCGGGCCTGCCCAAGGTGCCGTCGGCGGAAGTGATCGGCCTCGACGCCAAGGGCCAGATCGAAGGCCTGTTCTGAGGCCATCGCACGCACACACTCTCCATGGCCGGGCCTGACCCGGCCATCCCGTCTCTCCCGCCGCGGGCGAGGCA
>CALMEZ010000264.1 GCA_937864985.1 uncultured Alphaproteobacteria bacterium | reverse complement strand
AAGGAGCTTCAGGGGGTCAAGACCGCCGTCTCGCCCCATCAGGTCCTGCTCGTCGTCGACTCGATGACCGGCCAGGACGCGCTCCGCAGCGCGAAGGCCTTCCACGAGAAGCTCCACGTCGACGGCCTGATCCTCACCAAGTTCGACTCCGAATCGCGCGGCGGCGCCGCCCTGAGCGCGAAGTTCGTCACCGGCGCGCCGGTCCGCTTCGTCGGCACCGGCGAGAAGTGGGATGCCCTCGAGGAATTCCACCCCGAGCGCGTCGCGGGGCGCATCCTCGGCATGGGCGACGTCGTCTCGCTCGTTGAAAAGGCCGCCCTCGACCTTGACCATGAGAAGGCCAAGAAGATCGCCGAGCGCATGCGCAAGGGCGCCTTCGACATGAATGACCTCGCTGATCAGCTGCGCCAGCTTGAAAAGCTGGGCGGCATGGGCGGCGTCATGAAGATGCTGCCAGGCATGGGCAAGTTGCAAAAGCAGCTTGAAGGCCAGGACATCGACAACAAGATTTTCAAGCGCCAGATCTCGATCATCGGATCGATGACCAAGCGCGAACGCGCCAACCCCAAGATCATCGACGGCAAGCGCAGGAAGCGCATTGCCGCCGGCTCCGGCACCAAGGTGGAAGAGGTGAACCGCCTGCTCAAGATGCATGTGCAGATGGCCGACATGATGAAGCAGATGGGTCAGGGCAAGGGCCTGCTCGGCAAGATGATGGGCGGCAAGGCAGCCCCCTCCGAAGCCGAAATGGAAGCCATGCAGAAAGAACTGGCTGGCATGGACCCCAATTCCCTTCCAGCTGACCTGCGCGATCTCGTGCAGGGCGGTGGCGCAAGCGGCAGCCCCGCCGCACCCGTGCCGGACCTGTCAAAGCTGATGGGTGGAGGCATGCCGAAATTGCCGGGCCTTGGCGGATTGCCGGGCCTCGGTGGTGGCGGCTTCAAGGGCCTTCCCGGCCTCGGCAAAAAGAAATGATTTCAACCCTTAACACAATCGACACATCTAAGGAGAACTGAACCATGGCACTGAAAATCCGTCTGGCCCGCGCCGGCTCGAAGAAGCGTCCCTACTATCACATCGTCATCGCTGCTGCGACCTCGCCCCGCGACGGCAAGTACATCGACGTGGTGGGCAGCTTCAATCCGATGCTGGCCAAAACCGATGAAAAGCGCGTGCAGCTTGATGCTGCCAAGGCCGCTGAATGGCTGAAGAAGGGCGCCCAGCCGACCGACCGCGTGCTGCGCTTCCTCGACAAGGCAGGCCTCAAGAAGCGTGACGCCCGCAACAATCCGCAGAAGGCCCTGCCTGGCAAGAAGCGCCAGGAACGCGAGAAGGCCGCTGCGGCAGCCGCTGCCGCTGCTGCTCCCGCTGAGACGCCAGCCAGCTGACATGACTTCCATCAACCGTCATTCCCGCGCAGGCGGGAATCCAACTTTTCTTTTGAATTTGAAGTTGGACCCCCGCCTGCGCGGGGGTGACGGACGGGTGGGAGCGAATTGATGAGCAACCTCATCCTTCTCGGCCGCATCACCGGTGCCCATGGCATTCGTGGTGCCGTGAAGATCAAGAGCTTCACATCAGATGCGAAAGCCATCGCATCCTACGGCCCGCTGCAAACCGGCGATGGCCGCGTGATCGACATCCTGCGCATCAAGCCCGCCAAGGATGAATTCATCGCAGACCTGAAAGACGTGAAGGACAGGAACGCTGCAGAAGCCCTGTCCGGAACGGATCTTTTCATTGCCCGCGAAAAACTGCCGCCAGCCCAGCCGGGCGAATTCTATCTCCACGACCTGATCGGCAAGGACGTGCTGGCCGATGGCGCGGCCCTGGGCAAAGTTGCCTCGATCGAAAACTATGGGGCCGGCGACCTGATGGAACTGGACAATGGCGAATTGATCCCCGTCAGCTTCATCACGCGGGCAGCAGACGCAGTCACCGTTGACTTGCCCCCCGCCTATTTCGAGCCAGCCACGCGCGAAGACCAGCATCACTGATGCCTTTCGCCGCCACCATCCTCACACTGTTTCCGGAGATGTTTCCGGGAACACTGGGCCATTCCCTGGCCGGGCGAGCGCTGCAGGATGGCCTGTGGTCGTTGACGGCCCAGGACATCCGCGCCTTCGCCACTGACCGCCACCGCACCGTCGATGACCACCCAGCGGGCGGCGGCGTGGGCATGGTGCTGAAGCCCGACATTCTGGCCAAGGCCATCGATATGACACCGCATATGGGCCCGCGCCTGCTCATGAGCCCGCGCGGCGAACCTCTGACGCAATCCCTCGTGCAAGAGATTGCGGGTGGCCCAGGCTGCCTCATCGTCTGCGGGCGCTTTGAAGGCGTGGACCAGCGCGTGATCGAGGCGCGCCAGCTGCGTGAAATTTCCATTGGTGACTACATCCTCTCGGGCGGCGAGCCTGCCGCCATCACCCTGCTCGATGCTGTGGTACGCCTCATTCCCGGTGTCATGGGAAAGCTCGAAAGCGCTGCCGAGGAAAGCTTTTCCGATGGCCTGCTTGAACATCCCCATTACACCAAGCCAAACACCTGGGAAGGCCTTGAAATTCCTGAGATTCTGCTTGGCGGTGACCACAAGGCCATCAGCCGCTGGAAGCTGGAACAGCGCCAGACCTTAACCAAGGTGCGCCGGCCAGACCTGTGGCGCAAGAATCACGAGTCCAAAGGTTGACTTTTCCACAAGGCACCCGCTAGAAGCCCCCAACTCCCAAGCAAGGATATGAGATTATGAACATTATCGCGCAGCTCGAAGCCGAGCAGATGGCCGTTGTTGCCGCCAAGCGCCCCGTTCCGGAATTTGATGCCGGTGACACGGTTATTGTCAACGTGAAGGTGGTCGAAGGCGAACGCACCCGCGTTCAGGCTTATGAGGGCGTTGTGATTGCCCGCTCTGGCGGCGGCATCAACGAAAGCTTCACCGTGCGCAAGCTCAGCTACGGCGAAGGCGTGGAACGTATTTTCCCGGTCTATTCGCCGCTCATCGACTCGATCAAGGTGGTGCGCCACGGCAAGGTGCGCCGCGCCAAGCTTTATTACCTCAAGGGCCGCACCGGCAAATCTGCCCGTATCGCTGAAGACCAGCGCTGGGATGATACTGGCGCCGCCGCAGCTCCGGTTGCTGCCAAGGTCGAACTGGCTGCTGATGACGTGTCGCTGATCGGCGGAATCGGCCCCAAGATCAAGGAACAGCTGGCTGCCGAAGGCATCACCTCGCTGAAGCAGATTGCCGAGATGGACGATGCGGCCATTTTCGCCCTCGACGAAAAGCTGGGCCTGAAGGGCAAGACCAAGCGCGAAGAATGGGTAACGCAGGCCAAGGAACTGGTGGCTGGCAAAGCGCCCCGCGCCAAGACCGATCAAAAGAAGGCTGCCGAAGGCAAGTAAGCCTTTCGCCTAACAGAAGTTTTCAAAGGGCCGGTCGCAAGACCGGCCCTTTTGCTTGGCGTTGAAAGGTGAGGCTTCCTGTGCCATATTGTCGGTATGGCAAACAAAATGGCACAGCGTTCCGCAACGGGCAAAGTGGTGGAAATGGGCCGCTGGCTGTCCGAGTCCAAGCGTGCCGCCGCCGCTGGTGAGGGCAAAGCACTCTCGGTGAAAGAACTCGAAACCGCGTGGTCACAGCGTTTTGCAACGGCTGAAATTGCTGAACTTGTTATTCCGCGCCGTACCTTGGCCAGACGCAAAGCCGCTGCTGAAAAACTGACCCCTGAAGAACAGGACCGCGCCTTCAGGCTGGCGCAAATCCAGGTGGAAGCAGACCGCGTGTTTGGCAACCCTGACAAGGCCTCGCGCTGGCTGCGGACCGCCAACAACCGCCTGTCCGGCCAGACACCGCTGTCCATTCTGCGCAGTGCAGCGGGCGCAGCCCTGGTTGAAGAAATGCTGGTGCAGATCGACCACGGCATGTTCGTGTGACAGCGAATGTTCCTGTGGCGCATTTCCAACTACGCCACATTGGATGGCATTGGGGGCACACTGCAATCCGCCCGCTGGCACACCAAAGGAAGGCCGATCATTTATGCGGCGGACCACCCTGCGTCTGCCTTGCTTGAGATGCTGGTGAATTTTGATACATCCCTGCTGCCCGACAGTTTTCAACTTCTCAAAATCGCCGTCCCGGAGGGTGTGCAAACATTTCAGGCCAAGGTGAAGCCAGGCTGGACGAAAGAAGTGACCATAACTCGCGCCATTGGTGACAAATGGCTGCAAGGGCGGTCTTCCCTTCTCATGCAGGTTCCCTCGGCAATTCTGCCGCAGGTCTTCAATACAATCATCAACCCACTACACCCGGACGCACAGCGTCTGAAAATCATTGATGTGCTTGCCGTGCCGCTGGATGCAAGGTTGCGCTAAGCGCGCCGCATTCCCGAGTGCGGAAAATACAAATAGCGCCCGGTGATGCGGTATTGACCCAACAGATCATCCCGTGCAGCACCCCCACCAATGTTGTGAACGACCATGCGCCGATTGCTGTTTTGGCTCAACGTGTCACTGATGATGCCGATGTGAGGGAGATTGCCGGGCAACATCATGGTCACCAGTTCGCCCGGCTGAAAGCCCGACAAATCATCGGGAACATTGCGCCTTGCACCATGCCGCGCAAAGAAGGTTTGAAGGTTTGGCACGCGCCGGTGATCAATATTGGCATCGGGCCGCGACAGGCCCCAGGCGCCCGGATAGGCGGAAAAATGAGCAAGCATGTCCTCGTGAACAAGCCTCTGCAGGTCAAGCCCGAGGCCCCTGCGATAGGCGCGGATCACCACATCCGTGCATACACCCCTGTCCGGCGGAACATCGCCCCCAGGATAGGACAACACGGCATATGACGGGTCATAAAGGACAGTCACGCCAATCTGCCCTTCTGCCGCATCGACCAGCCGTTGGGTCGGGGTTTTTGCGGCTGCCAAGGCCGACCTGCAAAATGGCATGGCCAGTCCGGCAATCAGGCTGCGTCGCTTCATGACAGAAAACCACCATGCAAAAATGGCAGCATTGCGCCCGCCGCATGAGCGTTTGACTCAAGCGCCCGAAGCGTTACATAAGCCGCCAAAACCACACCGGATTGAGCACACGCCATGGCCAAAGCACGCACCCTCTACGACAAGATCTGGGACGACCACCTCGTCCATGAAGCCGGTGATGGCACCTGCTTGCTTTATATCGACCGTCATCTCGTGCACGAGGTGACTTCTCCTCAGGCGTTTGAGGGCCTGCGCATGACGGGCCGCAAGGTGCGCCACCCGGAAAAAACACTGGCCGTCGTCGATCACAACGTACCAACAACCGACCGATCCAAGGGCATCGCCGAGGAAGAAAGCCGCATCCAGGTGGAAGCACTGGCCCAGAATGCCAAGGACTTCGGCATTGAATATTATAACGAGTTGGACAAGCGCCAAGGCATCGTCCACGTCGTTGGCCCCGAGCAGGGCTTCACCCTGCCCGGCACGACCATCGTCTGCGGTGACAGCCACACCTCAACGCACGGTGCCTTTGGTGCGCTGGCCCATGGCATCGGCACGTCCGAGGTGGAGCATGTTCTCGCCACCCAGACCCTGATCCAGAAGAAGGCCAAAAACATGAAAGTGGAAGTGAATGGCAAACTCGCCAAGCACTCCACGGCGAAGGACATCATCCTCGCCATCATCGGAGAGATCGGAACAGCCGGCGGCACCGGCCACGTCATTGAGTTTGCCGGCGAAGCCATCCGCGACCTGTCGATGGAAGGCCGCATGACCGTCTGCAACATGACCATCGAAGGCGGCGCCCGCGCCGGCATGGTGGCACCCGACGAGAAGGCGATTGCCTATTTTGAGGGCCGACCCAAGGCCCCCAAAGGCGCACAGTGGGATGCAGCCTGCCGTTACTGGGAAACCCTGCGCACCGACGACGGCGCGCATTTTGATCGCGTGGTGACGTTGGACGCAGCAAACCTGCCACCCATCGTCTCCTGGGGCACGTCCCCAGAAGACGTGGTCTCGATTGCTGGCGTCGTGCCAGACCCGGCGCTGATTGCCGATGAAGGCAAGCGCCAATCCAAAATCCGCGCCCTCGAATACATGGGGCTGTCGGCAGGCCAGAAGATCACCGACATTGGCCTCGACGTCGTCTGGATCGGGTCCTGCACCAATGGCCGCATCGAAGACATGCGCGCCGTCGCTGAAGTTGTGAAGGGCAAGAAGGTGTCCGAAAAGCTTGCCTATGCCATGATCGTGCCCGGTTCCGGACTTGTGAAGCAGCAGGCTGAAGCGGAAGGCCTCGACAAGATTTTCAAGGCCGCAGGCTTTGAATGGCGTGAACCGGGCTGCTCCATGTGTCTGGCCATGAACCCCGACCAGTTGAAGCCCGGCCAGCGCGCCGCCTCCACGTCAAACCGCAACTTTGAGGGGCGTCAGGGCTATAAGGGCCGCACCCATCTGGTCAGCCCGCAAATGGCAGCGGCGGCGGCCTTGGCCGGGCATTTTGTGGATATCCGCAAGATGTGACCTTTGCGCCTGGGGCATTAAGTCTGGGCGCAATTAACGGTTGCTTAAGGGTTTCTTTACGCTAAACACACCAACGTTTGCTAACCACGAATCGTGAAGCGGGGGCTTCGCCGTGTGTGAGTTAAGGGGGTTCTCTTCATGAACAATTCAATCAAGGCCGACGCCAAGTTCCTGCACCGCATTTTCATTGCGCTGGTGGCCGCAACGGTGGTGTCCGGCAGCATGGCAGCCCTGACCACAGTCCAAGCCATGACGGCCCAGGGCCACGGTGCCTGCCTGGTTTTCTGCCAGTAATTTTCCAGATTTCAAAAAGCAAAACCGGCTGTGTGGGAGATCACAGCCGGTTTGCTTTTGAAGAAAACGTCGAGCGGTTTGCAGGGGATCGAGGTTTTCTTGATCCAGCGCTTATTCGCAGATCAGCTTCTTCTTCCAGGTCACATACTTGTGGCCGTCAATCCACATCACTTTCTTGACCTTCACGTAGCCGCAATCCGGGGCATAATAACCGGTGTCATAATAGCCGTAGCCATAGCCGGGATCGACAATGAAGCCAGGCACGCCGACGTTCAGGTTCAGGTGCACCTTCGCTTCAGCAGTGGACGCGGTAGCGGCCATGCCAGCGGCAATCGTGGCGGTGGCGGCGAGGGCGATCAGGGTCTTCTTCATGGTGGTTGTCCTTCCTTGGTTTGTTTCATTCATTGGTGTTCATCACCGTTGATGGCACCCCTTATGACAGCCATGCGCTGAACGGCACCTGAGCCATGCGTTTATCTGGCGTTCATGTTGAAAGACCGCCACAGAGGGTCTAGAAGCCCGCCCAGAGCAAAGATATGAGCAGAAAACCCACCATTTTCATCGATGGCGAAGCCGGAACCACCGGTCTGCAAATCCGTGACCGGCTGAGGGGGCGCACGGATCTGGAGCTGGTTTCGATTGCCCCGGAAAAGCGCAAGGATGCAGCGGCCCGCGCCGATCTGCTCAATGGTGTGGATGTGGCCATCCTCTGCCTGCCGGATGAGACGGCGCTTGAAGCTGTGTCGTTGATTAAGGCCTCGTCCAGGACGCGGGTCATCGATGCCTCTACTGCGTTCCGCGTTAATCCGGACTGGGTCTACGGCTTTGCTGAAATGGACAGGCACCAGCGCGGCAAGATCGCCACCGCAAAGCGCGTGACCAATCCCGGCTGCTGGCCACAGGGGCTTATTGCTTTGGTGAAGCCACTGATTGACCAGGGCTTGCTGCTCCGCGATGTGCCGCTGAACTATGGTGGTGTTTCGGGCTATACCGGCGGCGGCAAGAAGATGATCGAGGACTATGTCGCCAAGGGTGGGGCTGCATCGGCATTCACGCCCTATGCGCTGACCTTCAGCCACAAGCACTTGCCGGAAATGAAACTTTACACCGGCACCACGCAGGATGTGCTGTTCCAGCCAGTCGTTGGCAACTTTGCTCAAGGCATGCTGACCACCGTGCCGCTGTTTGCCCGCCATTTAAAGGCCGGTTCCACGCTGGCCCAGATCCATGATGTGATCACGGCGCACCATGGCGGCGGCTTTGTCGAAGTGGCCCCGCTCGGCGCAGGCGAGGCCTTGAATCCCGAAGCCTTGAACAATACCAACCGTATGCGGCTTTCCGTTTTCGGAAATGAAATGCGCGGGCAATTCGTGCTGATGGCGAATTATGACAATCTCGGCAAGGGTGCCTCTGGCGCCGCTGTGCAAAACCTCAACCTGATGATCGGCGCTGACGAAGCAGCGTCCGTCAATCTCGCAGCCTAAGGAACAGATCATGCAGAAATTCGAAGTGCTGAATGGCGTGGCAGCGCCCCTCAACATTGTCAACATCGACACCGATATGATCATTCCGAAGCAGTTCCTGAAGACGATCAAGCGCACGGGCCTTGGCAAAAGCCTGTTCTACGAAATGCGCTACACCCAGGACGGCAAGGAGCTCCCGGAATTCGTGCTCAACAAACCTGCCTATCGCAAGGCGCAGATTCTGGTGGCAGGCGACAATTTCGGTTGCGGCTCCAGCCGTGAGCATGCGCCCTGGGCGCTATTGGATTTTGGCATTCGCTGTGTGATCTCCACCAGCTTTGCCGACATTTTCTACAACAACTGTTTCAAGAACGGCATCCTGCCCATCAAGGTCTCGCCGGATGATTTGAAGAAGCTCATGGATGATGCCTCACGCGGTTCCAACGCCACACTGTCCATCGATCTTCCCAACCAGGAAATCCGCGGCCCGGACGGCGGCAAGGTGAAGTTTGACATTGACCCTTTCCGCAAGCATTGCCTGCTGAACGGCCTCGACGACATCGGCCTGACGCTGGAAAAGGCGCCTGCCATCGACGCCTTCGAAAAGAAGAACGCCGCCAGCCACACCTGGCTGTAACGGCGTGTTGGGAGAGGCTGAGTGACATCTCCCATCCTCACAACGGTTCTTCCGGTCTTTGGCCTGATCCTGCTGGGCTATGGCTTTGCCCGTGCCCGCATCATTGATGCTAATGCTGGCCGGGGCATCACGCTCTTTGTCTTCAATGTCGCCATCCCTGCCCTGCTGTTCCGAACCGTGGCCTCTATGGGCCAGCAGCAAGGCGCGCCGTGGGCGCTCTGGCTGGCCTATTTCGGTGGACTGGCTTTGGCGTGGATTGCTGCGGCCATCATTTCCCAACGCATCGAAAGCCTCGACTATAGCGGTGGCGCTGCCGCCTCGATGGCGACAGGCTTTGGCAATCTTGCCCTGCTCGGAACACCACTCGCCCTGGCCCATTTCGGCCAGCAGATTGCAGTTCCGCTCGGCATGATCCTCTCCATACATGCGCCCGTCCTGTGGACCGCTGCCACCTTGCATCGGGAGTTGGGCCGCCATTCCGGCAGTTTGTCGTTTGCCAAGTTGGGCCGCGAAATGCTCACCATGTTGACCCGCAATGCCATCATCATCGCTTTGGCGGCTGGCACCCTTTGGCGTTTCACCGGCCTCGGCCTGCACCCCATCCCCGACAAGATGTTGACCATGCTGGCCGATGCAGGCGTTCCCACCGCCCTCTTTGCACTTGGGGTATCGCTCAGTGCCTATTCGCTGAAAGGCTCATGGACAGGCATGTTCACACTGATCGGCTTGAAAATGTTTCTGATGCCTATGCTTGTCTTTGGCCTCTCCCGCTATGCCGTCAGCCTGCCGCCCCTGTGGACCAAGGTGGCCGTTTTGTTTGCCGCCATGCCGACCGGCGCCAACGCCTTTCTGTTTTCCCAGAAGAATGATGAAGCCGTGGCAGCCGTGTCCGGCGCCATCACTCTGGGAACAGGACTTGCAGCCATCAATGCTTCTGTGCTGCTCTATCTCATAGATATGGATGTGATTTGATGAAACACTATGACGTTGTGATTGTGGGCGGCGCCATCGTTGGCTCATCAACGGCCTATTTCCTGCGCAAGAATGGTTTCAAGGGTTCAATCGCCATCATCGAGAAAGACCCCTCCTACAAGCAGGCCTGCACGGCCCTCTCATGGGGTGGCATTCGCCGCCAATTCTCGACTCCGGAAAATATCAAGCTCTCGGCCTTTGGCATGAACATCATCGCCAACCTGAAAGAGGAATTCGGATCGGAAGCTGACATCGGCTTCAGGCAGATGGGCTATGTCGTGATGGCCAGCGCCGCCTCCGTTTCTGTTCTGGAAGACAACATCAAGCTGCAGAATTCGCTGGGCGCCGACACGCAGTTGATCAGCGCAGCCGAATTGGCAAAACGCTATCCCTTCTTGAACACGGAAGGGATTGCGGCAGCCGGCCTCGGCGGCAAGGGCGAAGGCTGGTTTGATCCCTACCAGTTCATGAACCTGTTCCGCAAAGGCGCGATGGCGCGCAATGTTGATTTCATCATCGGGGAAGTGACGGGCATTCAGGTTTCAGATCGCGTCGAAGCCGTGACGTTGGCAAGTGGCGACGTGCTGCAGGCGGGCGCTGTCGTCAATGCAGCAGGGACAAATGGCGGAGCCGTTGCTGCCATGGTGGGTTTCAAGCTGCCTGTTTCTGCAGCCAAGCGCTATGCCTGCGTGGTGGATTGCCCGTCGGCGAGCGCCGAACTGCACAAGGCGCCCATGATGTTTGATATCAATGGTTTCCACTTCCGCCATGAGGGCAGAAACTTTCTGCTCGCTTGTACACCGAGTGAAGGGGAAGAACCGCCGGTGCAGGACTGGGACATGGACCATGCCTGGTTTGAAGAGAAAATCTGGCCCCTCGCTGCGGCACGTGTTCCCGCGTTCGAAGCCATCAAGATGGTGGGTGGCTGGGTTGGCCATTACGATTACAACTGGTTTGACCAGAATGGCATCATTGGCCGTCATCCAACCTTGCCCAATTTCTATTTCGGCAACGGCTTTTCCGGTCATGGCATTCAGCAAGGTCCTGCCACTGGCAATGCCATTTCCGAATTGATCATTCACGGCACCTACAAGACCATCAATGTCACGGCACTCGGTGTGGAACGCATTGCGGCCAACACGCCTCTCTTTGAAAAAAACATTTTCTGATGGCGCGCATCCTCGCCATCTCATCGCAGACGGTTTTTGGTCCTGTGGGCAACAGCGCAACGGTTCCAGCACTTCAGGAACATGGCCACGAAGTCCTCGCACTTCCCACCATCTTGCTGAGCAACCATCCAGGCCTTGGCAGGCCTGTTGGTCGTCCCACCGATGCACAATTGATGCGTGATATGCTGTCGCGCCTTGTAGACATGGACGAGCTACAAAGTTGTGACGCCGTTTCAACCGGTTACTTCGCAATTGCCGAGCAGGTGGTGATTGCGGCGGAGGCCATCGCTGCCCTGTTAGACAAGAAGCCCAACACCATCGTTCAGGTAGATCCCGTCATTGGCGACAACACATCGCTTTATGTGCCGGAGCCTGTGGCAATCGCAATCCGCGATCGCCTCGTTCCGCTCGCATCGGTCTCAACACCCAATCGCTTTGAACTGGGCTGGCTGACATCTCGCGATTCCCAGTCAGATGAGGCTTATCTCGAAACCGCCCGGCAGCTTGGTGTCCAGGAGCTGATTGTGACCTCCGCCCGGATCGATGACCGCGGCATCACGACACTGCACATCAGCAACGGTATGGTTGCCAGTCACACAATGCCACACCAGCACAACATCCCAAATGGGACAGGGGATTTCCTCGCTGGACAATATCTCGCCCATCGCCTGCTTATGCACCCGAAGGAAGCCTTCGCATCAGCCATGCAGCGTGTGCAAGAGTCGGTTTCAGCAAGTGTAGGAAAAGCAGCGCTGGTCCTTGGCGCTCACTAGAACATGGCGCCAGGCGGCCGGTGGCGCACAAGAAAGTCCCTCTGCCTTTCCTTGATGTCCTGTCGCTCTTTGCGGATGCGGAGTTGCTCCTGCAATTGTTCATGACTCATGCTGGCATGGTACTCGGCAACGCTCCGTTTGCGCGCTTTGTAAGAATGGAGGAGCTGCATGAGGATCAGCCCCAGAGATTTGAGATGACTTGACATGACAATACCTGTCGCAACCGCGCCAAGGCGCGTGCGTGATTGGAAATTGAATGGCCCATGAATCCAGAGCGCAGCACTGCGCTCAGGCTTTCAGTTCAAAGATGATGAATTGGGTGTGACGCCTTCAGGCGTTGGCTACGGCCGTCATGGAGTAGCCTCGAAACCATACGGAATGGAGGCACGACGCGGCGCGGATGGAATGATTCATTCTGCTGCTCCATAAAAAAGGTTTCGAGGAGCGCGGGGATAGCACTCTCGCCTCAATTGGCAAGAGTGCGGCAGAATTGATGGACCACTGTGTCCATCTGGCAACAATCAACCGAAGGCACGTGCCATGACATCGGCCATGCGCCGGGCATAGCTTGCGGGGTCAGAAACCGGTTCACCTTCGAGAATATGCGCCTGGTCGAGAAGCAGAAAAGCTGCGTCCGTCAATGCGCCAGCACCCTTGCTTTCGGCAAGCGCGGCCAAAGCCTTGATCATTCCATGCCCGGCATTGATTTCCAGAACCGGTGCGCTGACCGTAACACCCGAATCTTTTTGACGTGACAGCAACCGTTCGAGATTGCGGTCCAGCATGGAATCATTCACGAGGCAAACAGCGCTTTCTGTCAACCGTGAGGAGACCCGCACATCAGCCACCTTGTCGCCCAGCGTCTGCTTAAGCGCCTCTAACAAAGCGCCAGTCTTGGCGTCCGGCCTTGCAGATTCTGTCTTGGCATCAGCAGGCTTGATGTTGTCGAGATCGCTGGCCCCTTGAGTCACGGATTTGAACGGCTTGCCTTCAAATTCCATGACAGTGCGCACCCAGAAACTGTCAACGGGATCCGTGAGCAGCAACACTTCGATGTCGCGCGATTTATAGCCTTCAAGCTGTGGGCTGGCAGCAGCCTTGGCTGCATCCTCAGCCGCGATGTAGTAAATCGCTGTCTGGTTTTCTTTCAGATCGGCCACATAGTCCTTCAGCGTGATCCAGTCACGCTTGCTGGACTTGAAACGCGCCACATCAAAAATCGCATTGCGGCGCTCGAAATCCTCGTAAAGGCCCTCTTTGATGACCGGCGCATAAAGCTCCCAGATTTTTCGGAATGCGGCTTCATCACTCTCAGCCAATTTCTTCAGTTCGGACAATACCCGGTTGGTGACGGCTTTCCGCACCTGCGCCACATCCGGGTTGTTCTGCAGCATCTCGCGCGACAGGTTGAGGGGCATGTCAGCACTATCGATAACACCGCGCATGAAACGCAGGTAAGGCGGCAGCAGCGCTGCATCATCCGCAATGAACACGCGCCGAACATAGAGCTTTTGGCGGCCCTTCCGTTCCGGATCGTAAAGGTCGAAAGGCCGCTCACCGGGAATATAGAGCAAGACGTTATACTCATGCCGGCCTTCGGCGCGATAATGTAACGTCAATGCGGGTTCGCCTGCCCCGGGCGCCAGGCTGGAGAAGAATTCCTTGTGTTGCTCCGCCGTGACATCGCCCTTCGGCCTCATCCATATGGCACTGCCAGAATTGATCTGCCGCGGTTCGGCTTCGCCGTCCTTCAGCAAGATGGGATGGGCGATGTGGTCGGAGTAGGCCTTGACCACACTCTCGATCTTCCACCCTTGAAGGAAATCCTTGGCGTCAGGCTTCAGATGCAAAACAATCTGCGTGCCCCGCGGGCCCTTACCAGCGTCGCTGACGGTAAAGGTGCCAAGCCCATCTGACTGCCAGGAATAGGATTTTGTTTGGCCGGCCTTGCGCGATGTGACGACAACATTATCGGCCACCATGAACGCCGCATAGAAACCAACACCGAACTGTCCGATGAGGCTAGGCGCATCCTTGTCATTCTTGGTGAATGTTTCCGTGCCAGATCGTGCAATCGTTCCCAGATTGGAGGCCAGTTCATCGGCATCCATGCCAATACCCGTGTCAGAGACAGTCAGTGTCCCGGCCTTGTTATCAGGGATGATGGTGATCGAAAGTTGTGGCTCACTTTCCAAAAGATCAGGCTTGGCGATCGCTTCGTACCTGAGCTTGTCGAGAGCATCAGAAGAATTTGAGATCAATTCCCGCAGAAATACATCGCGGTCTGAATAGACCGAATGCACCATCAGCTTGAGGAGTTTTGCAACTTCCGCCTGGAAACTCTGTGGCTCACCCACGGTTGCTTTGGTTGTCTTTTTCGCCATCATATTTGCCCCGAATTTGGGCACATATTGTGTGACGGAAGCGCCGGGTCAAGCCCTCATGAATAGGGACAAGAGGCTAAAAAACGGCCGGAAAATCCGGCCGCTAGGGGAAACTGCAATCGACTCACTGACAACGCAGGGAACTCAAACAAAGGGGCCCGGCCAGCAATTTGCAGCGGGGGGCTGGGGGGCTTGATACCGATGCACGCCAGCCGGGCTATCGAGGCAACAAACAAATAGTGGCCTCTCACTTTGGTCAAGTCATGGTGCAATTGCGGCGAAATCGGGAAAATGCATCATGCTTGCCAAATGCAGCGAAGCACCCCATTGTAACGTCCATGTGACATCTGAAGGGGAATTGAAAGCTCCGTGGAGAACAGTGTCGACGAAAGCGGGAATGCGGAAAACCTGGTCCGCTTTCCCGGCAAGACTAGGAACCAGGTCGCTTTTGACAGGCGTGAACTCAGCCAGATTTTCGATCTTTACGGACGTCATGTCGCCTCAGGAGAATGGCGGGACTATGCCATGGACTTCGGCCGGGAAACGGCAACGTTCTCCATCTTCCGGCGCAGCGCAGAGCAGCCGCTCTATCGAATCGTCAAGAATCCGGAGCTGGCCCGCAAACAGGGCATGTATGCCGTGGTGGCGCAGGGAGGATTGATCCTCAAACGCGGAGCTGATTTGGCCCAGGTGCTACGCGTGCTTCTGAAAAAGCCCAAACTGGCAGATGCTTGAAATGCAACAAGCCCCGGCGTGAACCGGGGCTTGAGCAAATTAAATGATCAGCGTTACTAATTGTTCGAGCGCATGAGCCCCAGGATATTGAGGATGTGAACGAACAGCGTAACAAAGCTGCCATAAAGCGCAAAGGCACCAAAAATGCTCTTGCCCTTGGCAACACCTGGTGCATCGCCTTCCGCATACATCTCCTTGATCATCTGCGTTTCATAGGCGGTAACGCCTGAAAACAGCAGAACGGTGATGATGGACGTGACGAGGCTGAAAATGCCACTATGGAAGAAGAAGGCATTGGCCAGGATGGCGATGATGATGCCAATCGACGCCATGAAGAAGATGCCGCCGAAGCCCGAAAGATCGCGCTTGCTGACATAACCAAACAGGCTGGTGCCCGCGAATGTGGCTGCGGTCACGGCAAAGGCCTGTAATACGAGCTGCGGGTCAAGAGCGAGATAGCGTGCCATCATCGGCGCCATCATCAGGCCCCACAAGCCACAGTACGACCAGAAGGCCGTATGCGCCAAGGCTGTGTTGCCGGAGAAAATCATGCGTGGCGCAAAAAAGCCGAGCGCCAGTGCGGCGAAGAAGAACAACAGCGACATGCTGCTGACGGCTGCAAAGACAGCAGGATTTGACGCCACACCCAGCACCACGGCGGCCGTGACGGCAACGCCCAGCGCCATGTAGTTGTATACGCCAAGCATATAAGACCGCAGGCCAGCATCATACTGCACCTGGGTTTGCCCGCGTGTTTGCGGATAGGAACGGTAGTCAGACATGGGTTAGCCCTCCTCAATGCGGCTTAATATGGGGTGTGCAAAACTTTACTTCAAGGGCCATATCACACTTGGTACCAGTAGTTAATTCATTGAAATCTCGTCAAATTTTCGTGCCAATTGGATGTCCAGTGCAGTCAGGCCTTGGGCAGCGTGCGTGGTCAGCACAACGTCCACCCGACCATAGACGTTGCTCCATTCCGGGTGATGATCCATTTTTTCTGCGGCAAGTGCACCCTGTGCCATGAAGCCGAAGGCCTGCCGGAAATTCTTAAAACGGTAAGTCTTGCTGATGGCATCGCGACCCGGCACCTCGCTCCAGCCTGAAAGGTCGTTCAGCGCCTTGATGCGGGCGGCGCCTTGCAGTCTTTCACTCATGTCATGGCTCCCGATTGATAGGTTTCTTCGACGGCGTAGGGTCCGCCACCCTTCAGCGGCCGCGATGAAAACAACACAAAGTTTCGCACATCAAAAGCAGGCGTGGAATAGAGGCTGTGCACTTCGACCCAGCGCTGCAAGGCGCGCGGTTCCGGATCCTTCAGACGTGCCAATGTGACATGCGGCGTGAACTTGCGCGGCTCCGGCGGCAGGCCCAGTGCCCGGCATACCCTCTCATGCATGTCATGCAGACGGCTCAGGTCGGCGTTTTCCTGGACACCGGCATAGAGGGAATGCGGCTTGTTTCCACCAAAAATTCCGACACCCTTCAGGCGCAAAGTGAATGGCCGGAATGAAATTCCATCAAGGGCATGGGCCACTTCGCGGGCAAGCCCAGTTTCGATGTCTCCAATGAATCGAAGAGTCAGGTGGAAATTGGCCGGCTCCATCCAGCGTGCGCCTGGAATGCCACCCTGCATGATCTGCAAATCAAGGGACGTCTGGGGTGGAAGTTCCAGACCGGTGAACAGGCGTGGCATCTGCACCTCCTGACGCAAATTGCACATAAGGTAGCGCGATTCGGCTGAAGCGCAAGGCCTTGGTCGGACATGTGGCAAGGGCTTTCGCTTTTGCTGAAACTCGGTTAGGCCTCTGTCATGGTAATATTGAACAAGATCTATACCCGCACAGGCGATAAGGGCCAAACCAGCCTCGGCGATGGTTCGCGCCGTTCAAAAGCAGATGTGCGTATTGAAGCTTATGGCACGGTTGATGAGACCAACGCACAGATTGGTGTAGCGCGCGTACTCTGCACATCGCCAGCATTGGCACGGCTCGATTCAATGCTTGCGCGGATCCAGAATGACTTGTTTGACGTGGGAGCCGACCTATGTGTTCCCCAGGGTTCGGACGAGAAGGAGGGAACTGCCCTTCGAATTGTTGCAGCCCAGTGCGAACGCCTCGAGTCAGACATTGATGCCTTGAATGCCGAACTTGGACCATTGCGGTCCTTTGTACTTCCGGCGGGAACGGCTTCCGCAGCACAGCTTCATGTGGCCCGCACCGTGTGCCGCAGGGCAGAACGCATCATTGTGGCACTGATGGCCCACAGCGAACACGTCAATTCCCACGTGCTTGTCTATATGAACCGCCTCTCTGATTTTTTGTTCGTCGCCAGCCGCCACGCAAATCAGGTTACGAGTGCCGGTGACGTTCTCTGGGTACCTGGCATGAATCGCTGATGCTAGCTCCAATCCTGGGTGGGTTGCTCTTGGGCGGCAGCCTGATTGTGGCAATTGGCGCACAGAATGCTTTTGTGATCCGTCAGGGTATCATCGGCCGCCATGTCTTTTGGATTTGCGCATTCTGTGCCGCCTGCGATGCCATTCTTATTGTCGTTGGTGTTGCAGGGCTTGGTGCCGTGATCAAGGCCATGCCTGGGTTTCTCGGGCTGATGACCTACGGTGGAGCTGCGTACCTTTCGTGGCATGGTTTCAATGCACTAAGACGTGTGTTTCGCCCCGCGGCCATGTCTGCAGCGAATGAATTTGCCCTCCCGCTGCGGCAGGCATTGCTCACATGTGCTGGCTTTACCTTGCTGAACCCGCATGTTTATCTCGATACCGTCTTGCTCATCGGGTCCATTGCCAATGCAAGGCCTGCTGGCGAGCAGTGGTCTTTCGCCTTTGGCGCGTGCCTTGCATCGGTGCTCTGGTTCTACGGAATTGGATTTGGAGCTCTTGCCATGCGCCGCTGGCTTGCCCGGCCCGCAGTTTGGCGCGCCATTGATGCCACCATTGCCATCATCATGTTTGTCCTCGCGGGCCGCCTTGTCTTGGGATAGCTTCAAACCATGTTCATGCCGCTGAAGGACAATACACCGCTCAACATCATACGCTTCCAGTATGTAACGTTGTTTATCATCATCTTGAATGTGGCGATCTTCATCTTGACGGGACCTTTGGCAGGGGAACAGGCCCTGGCTGTCGTCGAGGCCGGTTATGGCGTTGTCCCGACAGAATTGCTCGACATCACGCGCATTCCGAATCCCGCCTTCAATCCCGTAGCTGAACCACTGACCTTGATTACCTACATGTTCTTTCATGGCGGGTGGTTGCACCTCGTGGGCAACATGGCCTTCCTCTGGGTCTTTGCCGACAATATTGAAGACGCCTTTGGTCCCATGCTCTTCGGTTTGTTCTATCTTGCCTGCGGCGTCATCGCTGCCCTTGCCCATGTCATGTTCAATGCCGAAAGCCATGCGCCATTGGTTGGGGCATCAGGAGCCGTCTCCGGCGTCATGGCAGCATATCTGCTGCTTTATCCCAAAGCGCGCGTCTGGATTCTTCTGTTCATGCAAATTCCGATGCCGGTGCCGGCGTGGGTTGCATTGGGGGGATGGATCGCCCTTCAAGCCGCTTCCCTTTTCATGCAGCAAATGCCGGGAGATGCTGTTGCGTTTGGAGCGCATATCGGCGGCTTCGCAGCGGGACTCGCACTGACAGCACTTCTTCGCATGCAAACTTTCGTGCGAGACCGCGTCTAGTCGAACCTCAAGCAGCCAGTGTCAACTGGCCAGCCTCGGAAAAGCTGTAGGCATCGTCTTCAAGCAGAGCCATTTCAAGATCCTGTTGGATGGCGGAAGACTGATCAGCAGACTTGGCAAGCAAATGGACATGCATTTCATTGACGCCTGCAGCCCTGAGCCGCTCCAGCGAACGGCCTGACACCACATTGTCCCAGAACGGCGTGAACCGGCCCAGCGCCATCACGGTCCGCAAGTTGCCCTGACGGCGGACAGCCACATAAATGGCCCCCGGTAGAGGCGGGCAATCTTCAACGCCGTAAACGGAGTGAATGTATTTCTGGCCCGATGCGCCGCGCCAATACCAGAAGCGGTCCTTGAAGGCGGGGTCGGAAGGGATGTCGACGGTGAGGGGTGTGCCTGAAATAGTCATGCTCCCCACATAGAACAAAAAAAGAACGATGTCAAGAGTTCGTTCTATTTTTGTTTCGACCGCGCTTCGGCTAGCAGTTTCTGAGTTGACGTCTCGATGGCTGTTTCCAGCTGCCTTTGAAATTCTTGCCGCTGCAACCCCGGCTCAATCACCGGCAAGAATTCCACGACAATGGTTCCCGGTAGGCGCAGGAATTTGCGGCGCGGCCAGAAAAGTCCGGCGTTAAGACCAAAAGGGACGCAAGGCACCTTCAAGGCACCATAGAGAGCCGCCGCCCCTGGCTTGTAGTCAGGTTCCGCATCCGGTGCCCGCCGTGTCCCCTCCGGCATGATGATGATTTGCCGACCTTCCGCGATTTCATGCTTGGCGCGGGACAGCATGGTGCGAAGTGCCGCTGAGCCCGCCGAACGTTCCACCGGGATCATTCGGAACTTCAGTGCAAACCATCCAAATAGCGGGATATAGGTGAGCTCTTTTTTCAAAACGATCGCCGGATCATCAAAAAGTGGAAGGAGCGCGAAGGTCTCCCAGAAGGAATGATGCTTGCCCGCGACCAGACAGGGGCCTTTTGGAATATGCTGGTGCCCACGCACCTCCATTTTAGTGCCACAGCATATGCGCATCAGGAAAACCGATGTCGTGGCCCAAGCCTGCAAGGCCCTGATCGCTGCCCTGCGCGGCATCACCAGAAACCAGCAGCCGAGCACCAAGAACAACACCAGGTTCACATAGAACAGGACATTGAATACCAGTGAGCGCAGCGCGATCATTGCAGCCGACCCAACATGCGCGTCAACGCAGTTCGCGCCGTCACAACGGCCAGAAGCGTTGCGAGGATCGGCACCAGTAGGAAAGCCAGCATCTCGCGCCATTCTTCGCCTTGCGGAAGATAAAACAATCCGCGTGCTGCCGTGGCGACACCATTGAATTCCGTGGCGCGCGTGTAGCCAAACAGGAACAGCGTGCCTGCTCCAAGGAAAAGCCCAAGCGCGCCTGCCCAAAGGCCGGCAATCAGGAACTGTGCATTGAACTGCCGAACGATGAAGCGGTCATCGGCACCAGCCAGATAAAGCACTTCAATAACCGGCTTGTTGGCATCAAGCACGGCGCGCGCCGCAAACACCACCATTGCAGTGGCGCAGAGGGCGATCAGTCCCAGGGCCAACATTGAAAGCGTTGTTATGGTGCCAGCCATCTGGCGCAACTCATCCTCCCACCGGCGATGGGTATCGAGTGTGGCGACTGGCACTGCCTGCTGCAAGGTTTTTTCCAGCACTCCAAAGTCGGGCGGCGATTGGCGATCCGCCGTGACACGGATGAGACGCGGAATTGGCAACCCCTCCAGTCCTTCTGCACCGATCCAGGGTGCCAGCAAGTCTTCAGATGCCTTGCGATCCAAGGGGACGGCAGCGATGATCCCCGGAGTCTGTGTCAGTAGCCCCAGCACGGCTTTGATGTCATCATCGATATTGCGGTTGGTATCTTCACGCACCTGCACAGTCGCTTCACTCGCCAAGCCCTTGGCCCAATTATCAACTGCACGCTCCACGAGGATCAACGAGGCCACCGCAAGAACCGCCAGATAGACCATGACAGCCATGACAACGGTGAGCGCGCGCGTCGAGGCCTGCCCCTTCTGCAGGATGCTTCCAGCCTGGCGTTCCGCCGTATCAATGTCAGGACTGCTCATCGGAACTGCAATCGCCCTTCTGATAAGTGAACGACGGGCGCCGATAGCTGTTTCAGAAGGCCTTCATCATGTGTTGCGAGGAACACCGTTGTGCCTTGCTTGTTCAACTCGGCAAACAGGCGCAGCAAGCGTCGGGCGTGCACGGGGTCAACGCTGCCGGTTGGCTCGTCGGCAAGGATCAGTTCCGGCTTCGAAATCACCGCACGTGCAATAGCGGCACGCTGTTTCTCGCCACCGGACAACGAAGGCGGCAGGGCGTTGGCGTGCGTCTTAAGACCAACCCAATCCAGAAGATCCATCACATCGGCGGCAAAGCCGGACACATTCTTTCCCTGAATGCGCAACGGCAACGCCACATTGTCGAAAACCGACAAATGATCCAACAGCTTGAAGTCCTGATACACAAAGCCAATGCGGCGGCGCAATGCCGGGCGTTGCTTGCGATGCAGCGACAGCAGGTCTTCGCCAAACATTGTACAACGTCCAGCCGTCGGTTCGAGTGACAGCGACATGATTTTGAGCAAGGAGCTTTTTCCGGCGCCGGAAGCGCCCGTCAGAAACACAAAGTCACCGGCTTCCAGCCCGAAGTCGATGCCGCGCAACACCTCTGCACCTTGCCCGAAACGCAAGCTGACCTGGTCGAGACGCAACACGGCAGAGATTCTCCTTTGGCAATCGGCATCCTGTGATGCCGCCAAAGCCTTAACCTGCCGTTAACTACGTTGGGAAGATAGCTGTCAGGATGATCGTCACCTGCCCGTCGTGCGAAACCAGTTACCGGCTGCCTCCCGGCGCCGTGAACGGCGCACGCGCCATGACCTGCCGAAGCTGTGGCCATCACTGGAAGGAAATGGACCTGATTGAGACGATTGAAATCGTCGAAAGCAAGCCCCGCAACCTTCCAGCCGTCATTGAACACGAGGAATCCGCCGAGGTTGAGGCCCGTCGCCTCAGCAGTCTGGCCCGCGAAGCCGAGGAACGCTACCTCGCGATCCGCGCCGCCAAACAGCGACGTCTGCGCAACTGGGGCTTCTTCGGAGCTTTTGCCGTGTTGCCGTTTCTGGCCGCCGCCCTGCTTCCTGAAACGGTTGTTGGCGCCGTGCCCATCAGTCTAAAGGCCTATCAGGCCGTTGGCTATGACGTGAACATTTATGGCCTCGATATCCGCCGCGTGGAACGCCAGCACGCCATTGTCGAGGGCAAGCGCATCCTGACCCTCAAGGGCGACATCAGCAATATTTCCAACGACACGCGGCGCATCCCCTGGCTGCGCTTTGCGCTGGTCGATGCCACCGGCAAGGAAATCTACAATTGGACGCTGGATACCGGTGCCAGACCTTTGCGCGCCGGCGAAACCACAGGCTTCGTCACACGCATCCAGGCCCCGCCGGAAGCCGCTCAAAACGTCAAGATTCGCTTTGCACGGGCCAATGAAATCGGCTCTGATACGCAAAATGAACAGCCAAGCCTCACCCCGCCTCCACCCGCAAAATGAACACGCCAGCCATCTGATCGATGGCTACCAGATTGATGTTCTTTTCTCTGAAGCCGTTCTCAAGGAACGCATCGAAACCCTCGCCAAGGAAATCGCCGCCGCCAAGCCGGAACGGCTATTGGTCATCCCGGTTCTGAAGGGCAGCTTCATTTTTTCTGCCGACCTGATCCGCGCCATGCATCGTGCCGGCCTGTCGCCGGAAGTCGATTTCATGATCCTCGCCAGCTACCGCGAAGGCACGCGCTCGTCTGGCAAGGTTGATGTGCTGCGCGACATCGAAACGGGCGTTGCCGGCCGTGACGTTCTTCTGGTCGATGATATTCTGGAATCGGGCCGCACCCTTGCCTTCGCCAAGGACCTGATTTCAGCCCGCGGTGCACGCTCTGCCAAGAGCTGCGTCCTGCTGGAAAAGCCGGGCCATCTCGCTGCGAACATTGCCAGTGACTACCGCGGCTTTATTTGCCCTGACAAATTTGTCGTTGGCTACGGCATGGACATGGCACACCAGTTCCGCGAACTGCCCTTCGTCGGTCATGTCGTCAAAGGGCCGAACGTCGGTTAGTAGAGTCCGCGCAGCAGCCGGTCGATATAGGCCTTTTCAGCCTCAGAGAGGCCCCGCTCATTGGCCTTGGCTCGCAGTGTCTCCAGGATTTCACGCGCCCGGCGGATGGCCATTTCCGATGGCAGCATGTCCTTGTTCGGCGAGTCCGCCTGGTTGGTCGCACGCGGACGGCCCAGGGGATCATTGTCATCGGCGTTGGCGCCCGGGGCATCCGGTGACTGGTTTCCGGTATTGCCTTGCCCGTCCTTGCGCAATTGCTTGGCCAGCGCCTGGGCACCTTTACGCATCTTGTCGAGGGCATCGCGCTGTTGCGCAAGCGCACCTTCCTTGTCGCCGTCCTTGAGGGCCTTGCCAGCACCTTCCATGCTTTTCGAGGCATCACCCAGCTCATTGGGCATACCGCCCTGACCGCCACGTCCACGGCGAAGCTGATCCAGCAGGCGGCGCAATTCCTGCTGACGGTCTGAAAGATCGCCGCCAATGCCATTCTGTCCCGGCTGCTTTCCAGCGCCTCCGGGATCATTCCCTTGCCCCGGCTTAGAGCCCGGCCCCATGCGCTGGGTATCATCCATCAGGCCCTGCTGTTTCTTCATTAGGTCGCCGAGATCCTTCATCATTCCCTGACCTGGCTGAGGGCCGCCCGGCTCTTGTGACATGCCGGGCTGCAAGTTCTGCAACAACTGGTCAAGTTCAGAGAGCAATTGCTGTGCCTGATCTTTGGCACCACCCTTGGACAACTCCTCAAGGGCGTCCATCATCTTGTCGAGGTCTTCCTTGGTGATGGAGCGCGCATTCTGGTCGCCAGGCTGTAGCGAACCATCCTTCACGCGTTTCTCGGCCTCTTCGCGCATGGCATCCATCAGCTTGTCCATGGCCTTGCGCATTTTGTCCATCAGCTCTGCGATCCGTTCAGGCGGAGCGCCTTCGCGAAGGGCCTTTTCCAGCTCGGCCTTGAGCTGCTGCAACTCATCCTTGATGTCCTTGAGGCTGCCATCCTCCAGCAAGACAGCAAGTTTCCACATCTCGTCAACGGCATTGTGCACATCGGGATAACCGGCAGCATTGCGCAGGCGCGAGCTGATGGCGCCCATGACAATCACCGGCATTTCACCTTCAAACAATCCCTTGGGATAAAGATTGAGGGTATCGATCAGGTCCGCCACATGAACAGCCCGGTCCGGATAGAAAATCAGCTGCTTGCGTTGCTCAACAAGCGCCCGCGGCAAGGGCCGTGCAAAAACGCGTTCCGGCAGTGTGAAGGTCAATGGCGTCGAAACACCACGCTGGCCAGCACCATCCGTCACGGTGAGTTTGAGCGTCACGCGCGTTCCTGCCCAGGCATGTGAGGCAAGGTCAAATGTCGCCATGCCCTTATCTTCTTTGGCACCCGGATGCTTCAGCGACATCTTGAGGTCTGGCGGATCAAACAGGAAGATGCCGTTTGAATCAAAGCCCGTGCCGTCAGCCTGTTCGTCAGACAGTTCCAATTCAGCCTTGACGTTCTTCAGGCCGTAATCATCCTTGCCCTGCCAGTTGATCGAGAATGTGCCTTTGCGCGACATCTCAGGCTGGCCGATGATTGAGATCTCCGGCTTTGCATCAGGTGTTGTGCTGATCGGCCAACTGCCAAGCGATTTACTATTGTCAGACAGCGTAATGACCACCGATGACGCCAGCTTCGCTTCACTTGCCAGAACACCGTCCTTGAATTCGTGCTTCGTCTCGGAAACAGCACTTTCAGACGCCGCCTTGGCTTCAAACACCAGTTTCGGATCGTGTCCACCTGCATAGCGCAACGTGAACACTGAATTGGCTGGTACGACAATGATTTCGCCCTTTGCGATACGCTCCTCGATGCTGGTCGAAGTCAGCAGGAATGGCGCGCGTCCCGTATAGGATGGCGGCTTGATCCAGGCATCAAGGCTTTGCGCCACGGCAGCAGGCGGTGCTCCAATCCGGAACATATCCCTGAAATTGGCGAAAACATCTCCGTGCCCCAGAAGCACGGCGACACCGGCCAGCATAACCAGCGGCAAACGCAAGGCGCGCGGATCAAACTCCCGCCATCGTGAGCGCGGCGGGACAATGGAAATGCCACCCAGCGCCGCAAGCTGCCGACGCTTGTGGGCCAGCCAGATGTCACGCATGGCAGGCTGGTCAAGTTCCGGAGCGATGCCATCCTTGGCGCTCGAAGCTGTCCGGTGTTCAAGGCTGCCGCTGATTTCCATGTGGCGGAGCGCGCTCAGGTCAGAAGAGGGACGCCAGAACAGTAAGCCGCGCAGTGAAATGACAAACAGGACAACGAGAGCACCCACAACACCAAGCCGGACCTTTGTTGGAACAGGTGCAAGAAGTCCGGAAGCTGCCAGAAAAACGGCAAACAGCAGGACCATGCTCGGCCAAAATAGGGCCTTCCAGAGCCCCTCAAGGCTCAATGCCACGCGCTGCCAGAAAACCTTCCGGTCAAAGCGGCGCAGCGTGGTTTCGGCATCCTGATTCATGACAGCAGCACACTACCACAATTGGGCGGTTTCAAGCAGATCACGATTTTTGCCGTTAACCTGGTTCTAGGCCTGCCAGTTGGCCAGCCGGTCCAGCCCGATCATCTCGTCATAGCTGGGGCGCGGCCGCACCAGCGCCCAGCGATCACCATTGACCAGAACCTCGGGGACGAGGGGTCTGGAATTGTATGTGCCAGCCTGAACAGCACCATAGGCGCCAGCCGTCATGACGGCGAGGAGATCGCCCTCTTCCGGCCGGGGCATGCGCCTGTCCTTGGCGAAATAATCGCCGGATTCGCAGACGCCCCCGACCACATCCGCCGCAATCATAGGCGCGCCCTTCCGGGCCTCAATGACCGGAAGAATGTCGTGGTGCGCGTCGTAAAGCGTGGGTCGGATCAGGTCATTCATCGCCCCATCCTGGATGACGAAGACTTTGTTGCCCGTCTCCTTGATGTAGATGACGCGCGTCACCAGAATGCCGGCATTGCCAACAAACATGCGCCCCGGCTCCAGTACCAGCTTCAGACCCAGTGGCCCAAGCACGCGCTTCACCATGGCGCCATATTCATCAGGATGCGGTGGCACATCATTGTCCCCGCGATAGGGCACACCAAGCCCGCCGCCCAGGTCGAGGTGCCGGATATTGTGCCCTTCGCCGATCAGCTGCTTGGCCAGTTCCGCCATCAGCTGATAGGCCTGCTCATAAGGCGCGAGATCCGTGATTTGGCTGCCGATGTGCATGTCGATACCGGACACATCGATGCCCGGAAGTTTGGCGGCGCGCCCGTAAACCTCCGATGCGCGCATCCAGGAAATGCCGAACTTGTTGTCGGCCTTGCCCGTGGTGATCTTGGCATGGGTCTTGGCATCCACATCCGGATTGACGCGGATGGAAACCGAAGCACGCTGCCCCACGCGCGTGGCAATCGCCGAGAGCAGTTCGAGCTCCGGCTCTGACTCAACATTGAAACAGGCAATGCCTTCCTTCAGGGCAAGTGCCATTTCACGCGCAGTCTTGGCCACGCCAGAAAACACGATCTTGCGCGTCGGAACGCCTGCCGCCAGCGCGCGCCGCAACTCACCCTCGGACACCACATCCATGCCCGCACCTTGTGCTGCCATGGTCTTGATCACAGCCTGGTTGGAATTGGCCTTCATGGCATAACAGATCATGTGATCGGTGCCAGCAAAGGCCTTGTCCATCACCTGATAGTGTCGCTCCAGCGTCGCCGTCGAATAGCAATAGAAGGGTGTTCCCACCTCTTCCGCGATCATGCGGAGGTCAACACTCTCGGCATGCATGACGCCATCGCGATAATCAAAGTGATGCATGCGGGATTACTGCTGCGTTGCAGATTGCGGCGGAGCTTCTGGTGCGCCACGAACGCCACAGGCCGCGAGCGCAAGTGCAATCATCACCAATGCAGTGGCAGGTCTAAGAATTGTCATGTTCTTTTGCCTTTCAGGATCTTGTGCCAGCGCCGCGCCTCACGCGCAACATTTGCTGGGGCCGTACCGCCGAAGGACGACCGCAGCCGCACGGAATTTTCGACTGTCAAAACCTTGAAGGCGTCCTTCGTGGTTCGCGGTTCGATGGATTGCAAATCGGCAAGCGACAATTCATCAAGCCGCACGCCTTTTCTTTCCGCCAGGGCGACAACGCGCCCCGTGACGTGATGTGCCTCGCGGAATGGCATGTTCAGCTTTTGCACCAGCCAGTCTGCAAAATCCGTCGCAGTCGCATAGCCAGTCGACGCGGCAGCATGCATGGCTGCTGCATTGGGCTTCATGTCTCGCACCATTCCTTCCATGGCGGCGAGCGCCAGCCCCAGGGAATCCATGGCGTCGAAGGCCGGTTCCTTGTCTTCCTGCATGTCTTTGGAATAGGTCAGTGGCAGGCCCTTCAGCACCACGGCAAGCGCCGTGAAGGCACCAAGAATGCGGCCCGGCTTGGCGCGCACCAGTTCTGCCGCATCCGGGTTACGCTTCTGCGGCATGATCGAGGAGCCGGTCGTGAACTTATCCGACAGCGACACAAAGCGGAACTGGGCCGATGACCAGATGACGATTTCTTCCGCTAACCGTGAAAGATTGACCGCACAGATCGTTGCCGCAGACAGGAACTCCAGCACAAAATCGCGCGCCGATACCGCATCCATGGAATTGCGCATCGGCCCATCAAACTCCAGAGCATGTGCCGTCATGGCACGATCAATCGGGTATGGCGTTCCAGCCAGGGCAGCCGCACCGAGCGGTGACTGGTTGAGCCGCTTGCGTGCATCAACGAAACGCCCGCGATCACGCTCCAGCATCTCGACATAGGCCAGAAGATGATGGCCAAAGGTCACAGGTTGCGCCACTTGCAGGTGCGTGAAACCCGGCATGATGGTTCCGGCATGGGCCAACGCCTGCTCCACGAGGGCCAGTTGCAGCGCCTGCACGGATGTAATGACCCCATCACAGACGGATCGCACATAGAGCCGGAAGTCCGTTGCCACCTGGTCATTGCGCGAGCGGCCGGTGTGCAGCCTCCCGGCTGGTGCACCGATAATCTCTTTCAGCCGAGATTCCACATTGAGGTGAATATCTTCGAGCGCATCGGAAAACGAGAACTTGCCGGCCTCTATCTCCGCTTTGACAGCATCAAGGCCCTTGGCAATGGCCGCGGCATCCGTCTTGTTGATGATGCCCTGCTTGGCCAGCATGGCGGCATGGGCCTTTGAACCTTCGATATCCTGGGCATAGAGCCTTTTGTCAAAACCGATGGAGGCATTGATCTCAGCCATGATGGCAGCGGGCCCTGAGGCAAAGCGCCCGCCCCACATTGTGTTTTTTGTTGATTGTTTCGCCACGCAATTCTGCCCAAATCTATGTTAGACGGACCGCACCATGACCGCATCCAACATGAAAAAACCCTTCTCCATCGCCCCGCTCGTCATTGTGGTGGCAATGATCCTGGCAGGCATTTACTGGGTGATGAGCCAACCACGCAAGGCCGAAACCATTGACCCACCAGTGCAAACTGAATCAGGTGGATTTTCGAGGGCCTTGGCAACTGGTCCCATGGCCGGTGTCGTCGTCCACCCGAAGCGCAAGCCAGTCGCTCCATTCACCTTCAAGGACGCGGCCGGCAAGGAACTCAATCTTGATGTCTGGAAAGGCCGCGTGGTCCTGCTCAATTTGTGGGCCACCTGGTGCGCGCCATGCCGGAAGGAAATGCCGGATCTCGCCAAGCTGCAACAGCAACTGGGCAGCCCGGATTTCGAAGTCGTCGCTCTCTCTGTAGACCGGAAAGGACTTGCGGCATCGCAAGCCTTCCTCAAGGAGATCGGCGCCGACAGTCTAAAGGCTTATGTTGATCCAGAGTCAAAAAGCCTTGCTGCCATGCAGGCCTTGGGTCTGCCCGCCTCCATCCTGATCGACCGCAAGGGCCTGGAAGCCGCCCGCATCCTTGGCCCTGCCGTATGGGCCTCGCCCGAAGCGCAGGCGATGATCAAGGCATTGATCGACGAAAAGTGATTACCGCGTCGGAACCGGCTTCTCACCGCGATAATCGTAGAAACCGCGCTTGGTCTTACGGCCCAGCCAACCCGCCTCCACATACTTCACCAGCAACGGGCACGGGCGATATTTGGAATCCGAAAGCCCTTCATGCAGCACCTGCATGACCGACAGGCACGTATCGAGGCCGATGAAATCTGCCAATTGCAACGGCCCCATAGGATGATGCGCACCAAGCCGCATGGCCGTGTCGATGGCTTCGACGCCGCCCACGCCCTCATACAAGGTATAAATCGCCTCGTTGATCATCGGCAGCAAAATACGGTTAACAATGAAGGCCGGAAAATCTTCTGAAACAGCAATGGTCTTTTTCAGGCCCAGCGTGAATTCCTTCATCGACGCAAAGGTTGCGTCATCCGTAACAATGCCACGGATCAGTTCCACCAGCTCCATGACGGGAACCGGATTCATGAAGTGAATGCCCATGAATTTTTCGGGCCGGTCAGTGACCGCAGCAAGCCGCGTGATTGAGATCGACGAGGTATTGGAGCCGATCAGTGCATCCTTATTCAGATGGGGGCACAGATCCTGCAGGATCTTGACCTTGATGGCTTCCTTTTCCGTCGCTGATTCAATCACCAGATCACAATCCGAAAACCCGGCATAATCCGGTGCCTTGCCAATTCGCCCCAGAGCGGACGCCTTGTCCTCTTCCGTAATCTTGCCGGATTTGACCTGCCGGCCCATATTGGCGGCGATCTGCACAATCCCGGCCTCAGCACGATCCGGGGCCACATCATGCAAAACCACATGATGCCCAGCCAATGCACAGGTATGCGCGATGCCGGATCCCATCTGCCCTGCGCCGATAATACCTACCTTTGCAATTTTCATGCTTGTTTCCGGTCCCATGTGCTGATCAAAACGGCGAAACCCTAAGCTGATGAAGGGCGTACTTCAAGCGCCTTTCGCACCCGCGAAATGAGCCAACATGTCACATACTGCTGATGCCAGCACTGCAACCGCGAGTACCCAGCGGGCTTTGTGGACCATGATGTTTGGCAACTTCCTGATCGGCACGGGCGTGCTGTTGCCGGCCGGACTGCTCAACGACATGTCGCAGGATTTTGCCATTACACCTGCTCGTGCAGGGCTTCTGAGTTTTGTAGGCGGTCTCGTGGTTGGCGTCGGGGCACCGCTACTTGCAACGTTGACCAGCCGTCTGGACAGGCGTTTGCTGCTCACCCTTTCACTGCTTCTCTATTGCATCGGGCACTTGGCATCAGCACTGGCACCCAGCTTTGAACTGCAATTGTGGATCAGGGCTTTCACCATTATTGGAGCCGCCGTTTTCACGCCCCAGGCTGCAGCGACCGCCTCGGCCGGCTTCATGCGGGTGACGACGACCGAGAGCAGCGCGGGCGCGCCGTGCACACGGGTGATCGGCCGGCCGAGCGCGACCCAGTGCTCGGGCGGGACCTGACGGTCGGCGACGGCGAGGCCATGGCGTTCGATCAGCGCATCCAGGCTGTGGC
>CALMEZ010000263.1 GCA_937864985.1 uncultured Alphaproteobacteria bacterium | reverse complement strand
CCGGCGCTCGCGTCGTCCGCATCGGCCGGCAGCGACGCGCCCAGCAGGAAGGTTGACGCAAGGGTTGCGACTGTAAGGCGGCGGATCATGATAAACTCCGGGTTCTAAAGCGTAATGGTCATGCCATCGAAGGCAGGTTCAACATGGGCGGGAAGTTCGCGCTGAAGTGTGGCGAAATCCAGATCGATATGCATGTTGGTGATAATGGCGCGCTTCGGTTTCAGGCGATCAATCCATTCCAGGGTTTCGGGCAGGCTGAAATGGCTGACGTGCTTCGTCAGGCGCAGGGCATCGACAATCCAGACATCGAGGTTCTGCAGGTGATGGAGCGCGCCGTCCGGAATGCCGTTCAAGTCCGGGGTGTAGGCCATGTTGCCGACGCGGAAACCCAGGGCCTGGATGTTGCCGTGCTGGACATAGAAAGGTGTGCCGGTGATCGTACCGCCTGCCCCGCCGGTTTCAATCGGATGTGGTGCGTCGATACCGTGGACCTGCAGGATGGGCGGATAGTCGCTGCCCGGCATGGTGGAGAAACAATAGGCAAAGCGCGACATCAGCATTTCGCCGGTGATGCGGTCGGTCCAGACGGGAATGCGGGCCCGCTGGCGCAGGAAGAAACCCCGCAGCTCATCAATGCCGTGGGTGTGATCGGCGTGTTCATGGGTGTACCAGGCGCCATCCAGATGGGTCACATTGGCCGAGAGCATCTGTTCGCGCATATCCGGCGAGGTGTCGATGACGACGGATGTGGTGCCGGAGGCAATGGTCTTCTGCAGCAGAATGGAACAGCGGCGGCGGCGGTTCTTCGGGTTTGACGGATCGCACACGCCCCAGTCACCGCCGACGCGGGGCACGCCGCCCGAGGAACCGCAGCCCAGTATTGTGACTTTCATCGTCATGCGGCCACCTTGTAGCTGGCAGGCACTGGCACCTTGTTGAACAGGCGGAAGAAATTGTCTGATGTTGCTTTCGCCATGTGCTGACGGGTGACGCCGCGCGTCTGTGCTAGCACATCCAGCGTGTGTGACACGAAGGCAGGCTCATTGCTTTTGCCGCGCATCGGGACGGGTGCGAGGTAGGGCGCATCGGTTTCGACGAGCAGCCGGTCTTCCGGCAGGACCTTGGCAGCATCGCGGAGGTTCTGTGCTGTTTTGTACGTAAGGATGCCGGAGAACGAGACATAGAGGCCAAGGTCTACGCCCTTCTCAGCCAGCCATTGCTGCGAGGTGAAACAGTGGAGCACGGCCTTGAAAGCGCCCTTCCCCATTTCCTCTTCCAGCACGCGGGCTGTGTCGTCTTCAGCTTCGCGGGTGTGGATGACGAGAGGGAGGCCCGTTTCGCGCGCTGTGGCGATGTGATTGCGGAAGCCCGTCATCTGGGCGTCGCGCGGGCTCAGATTGTAGTGATAGTCGAGGCCCGCCTCGCCAATGCCGACAACTTTCGGGTGGGCAGTGTATTTCACCAGGTCCGCCACTGTCACATCCAACTCTTCATGGGCGTTATGGGGATGTGTGCCGATGGTGCAGAAAATATTGTCATGGGCTTCGGCGATGGCCAGAAGCTTTTCCCGGTTCCTGACACGCGATGAAATGGTGAGCATCAAGCCAACACCCGCAGCGCCTGCGCGTGCGATCACGCCGGGCAAGTCTTCGGCCAGTCCTTCATAGTCAAGGTGGCAGTGGCTATCGACGATCAGACTCATTGCGGCTTGGCTTCTTCTTCGACGTAGCGCGGGAAAATGCCTTGCGGCATCGGCAGCGGCACGCCGGGCACCAGTTCCCTGTCAAAATCGGCAAAGCTGCGGTGACCGGCCGGGATAGCAAGAAGATCAAGCAGTTTGGCCGCTGAATCGGGAATATAGGGTTGGATCAGAAGGCCAACACGGCGCAACACCTCAGCCGTGGTCCACAGCACGGTTTCCATCTTGGCCGGGTCAGTCTTCTTCAAAGCCCAGGGTTCTGCGCCGGCGAAGTAGCGGTTGGCATCAGCAACAACGCGCCAGATGACATCCATGGCTTTGGAAATGGCATAGGCTTTGTGCTGGGCGCGGCATTCGGCCAGCATGGCCTGCGCGGCTGACAACATTTCCTTGTCGGCATCGGACAATGTGCCTTTTGCAGGAACTTTCGCGCCGCAATTCTTGTTGACCATGGACAGCGACCGCTGCGCCAGATTGCCGAGGTCATTGGCCAGTTCGGCATTCATGCGCGCCACGATGGTTTCATGGCTGTAACTGCCGTCAGAGCCAAAGGGCACTTCGCGCATGAAGAAATAGCGCACAGGATCGAGGCCGTAGCGTTCGACCAGATCAGAGGGCGAGACGACGTTGCCTGTCGACTTCGACATTTTCTCACCCTTGTTGAACAGGAAGCCGTGAACGACAACCTGCTTGGGCAATGGCAGATCCGCAGACATCAGGAAGGCTGGCCAGTAGATGGCGTGGAAACGCGTGATGTCCTTGCCGATGACATGGGCAGAGGCCGGCCAGAACCTGGCCTTGGGGTTGCTCATGTCCGGGAAGCCGGTGGCCGTGATGTAGTTGGTCAAGGCATCGACCCAGACATACATGACGTGCTTGGCATTGCCGGGAACGGGAATGCCCCAGTTGAAGGTGGTGCGGCTCATCGACAGGTCGAGCAGGCCCCGCTCCACGAAGGAGACGATTTCATTGCGGTATTGTTCCGGCACGATGAAGTCCGGATTTTTGGCGTAATGCTCGAGAAGCGGCTTGGCGTAGGCGGAGAGCTTAAAGAAGTAGCTCTCCTCCTCCACCCATTCCACAAGCGTGTTGGTCTTGATGGCAAAGCGCCTGTCGTCACGCACTTCGGTTTCATCCTCTGCGTAGTAGGCTTCATCCCGCACTGAATACCAGCCGGAATATTTCGACAGGAAAATGTCGCCCTTCTTCTCCATGCGCTTCCAGATCTCGGTGACGGAAGCCTTGTGGCGTTCGGACGTGGTTCGCACGATGTCGTCGGTGCGGGCATTGAGCATTTCGCCCATGGCTTCGAACTGGGCGGCGGTGCGGTCGGCCAGCTGCTGGGGCGTCAGGCCCTCACGGGCGGCGGTCTGCTGCATCTTCTGGCCATGCTCGTCCATGCCCGTGATGAACAGCACATCGCGCCCATCGAGGCGGGCGAAACGCGCCATTACATCCGTGGCAATGCGCTCATAGGCATGGCCGATGTGCGGCGCGCCATTGGCATAGGGAATGGCCGTTGAAATCAGATAGGGTGAGTCCTGTGTCATGGGGCAGGCTTTGCCCCGAAACGCCGCGGCCTTCAAGGCCGGGTTTCTGGCGTTGTTTGCCGCAGCATATCAGGCGGCTTTGAGGGCCCCTTCAAGCATCGTCAGCGCTTCCAGGACGGCCACACGCCTGTCGAGGTTATAAGCCGTCGTGATTGCCGCCTTGCGGCCAAGCTGGGCATGGAGTTCAGCGAGGGTTATCGAACGACGATGGGCCGCCTCCCCGGCCAGCCAATTAAGCAGCAGGTCCATGAAAATCTCGAAGTCTGCCACTGCGGCAGCGCGGCTTGAGAACAGACTGGCAATCGCTGTATTAGTTGAGGCGTTACGGCCGCTATTGGCGGCAAACTGGTCGAAGGCTTTGGCACCTGTGCTGTTGAGAAGCTGCAGTGCTTGGCCGGGGCTGCCGCCGGAGAGGCGTGTTGCCCGGTCGATTGCATCGGTGGTGGGTTTCTTGTCCACCGGCAGTGCTTCAAGAATGGCTCGCGTTTCCGCCGCGGCCAGTGGTTTGAGGGGCAGACGCAGACAGCGAGACCGCAAGGTGCGTAAGGCCCGTCCCGGCTGGTGGCAAACCAATAAAAGCAAAGACTTGACGGGCGGTTCCTCAACCAGTTTCAGAAGGGCGTTGGCAGATTCGGCGTTGAGGTCGTCGACACAATCAACAATGCCCACCTTCCAGCCGCCGGTGGAGGCGGTGCGTTCGAAGAAGCCACCAAATTGGCGTACATCATCAACTGAAATCTCCGCTCTCAGGCGCTTCGGTTTGGAATCATTGAAGGATCTTTCAAGTAGGCCAAGATCCGGGTGAGAGCGGGCGTGGACCCAGCGGGTGGTTTGGCCACTATCCCCGCCATGCGACAGGGCACGCATGGCAAGTTTATAGGCCAAAGTTGCCTTGCCGATGCCCATGGGGCCTGTGATGAGCCAGGCATGGTGCGGGCGGCCCGCGGCAAAGGCAGCTTCAAAATGTTGGAGGGCTGCGCCGTGGCCCTTCAAACTTTCGGCATAGCGAGGATGCCATGGCACTTCGCGCGGGTCTTCGAGGTCTTCAGCCATGGAGTTTGGCCTTAACTGCCGCACGGACCGATGCAAAGACGCTGTCTTCTGTTTGGCTGGCATCAATGATGACGCAGCGCGTCGGTTCGGCCTTGGCTAAGGCGAGGAAGCCTTGGCGCAGGGCGTGGTGGAACGCCAGGCCTTTGCGCTCATAGCGATCTTCGATGCCTGCTCCCCGGGACTTGGCGCGGGCGAGACCGATGGCCGGGTCAAGGTCGAAGATCAAGGTGAGATGGGGGCGCGTCTTGCCCACGACCTGTTGTTCCAAAGCATCAATGAATGGTGCGGGGCACTGACCTGCGTAACCCTGATAGGCGCGGGTTGAATCCATGAAGCGATCAGAGATCACTGTTTTTCCATCAGCCAGGGACGGGCGGATCACGTCGCGGAGATGGGCATCGCGCGCCGCATAGTTCAGCAAGGCTTCAGCTGTGGGCGACCAGGTGCCTGGGTCACCATTGACGAGCAGCGACCGGATGGCCTCGCCCTGCCCTGTGCCGCCCGGTTCACGGGTCAGCACAATCTGCTGTCCAAGTCCTTGCAAGTGTGCCGCGAGGCGTTTGGCTTGCGTGGACTTGCCGGTGCCTTCGCCGCCTTCGAAGGTGATGAAAAGACCTGTCATCAGCCCCCCAGCACCATGATCAAAAAGCTGTCCAGCGCTTTGCGCCACATGGAATCCACCGCCGCAACATCCTTCGCCGTTGTCACAGGAATTTCTGAAACGACTTTGCCACGCACCAGCACACGCGCCTCGCCGACCACATCGCCTGCTTTGACGGGCGCGATCATTGGTCCCTTGTAGCTGAGCTTCAGTTCGACCGTTTTCTGTTCCGTCGGCGTCAGCGCCACCTGGAAGGGCGCATTGACTTGCAGATCGACAAAGCGTTCTGCCCCGCCCCAGACGCGGGCCTTTGAGACGATCTCGCCGCCTTCGAACACGTCAATGGTCTTGAACTGACGGAAGCCGAAATCCAACAGTTTCTGGGCCTCGGCCTTGCGGTCTGCGATGCTTTCAAGCCCGGCAATCACCATGATCAGGCGACGGCCGTTGCGCTGGACCGAGCCCACGAGGCCATAGCCTGCTTCCTTGGTGTAGCCGGTCTTCATGCCATCCGCGCCAGGGTAGTCCTTGAGCAGCGGGTTGCGATTGTCTTGGGCGATCTTGTTCCAGGTGAAACTCTTCTCGCCATAGATGCCGTAGTAGTCAGGGTGATCATAGATGATGTGACGGGCAACGATGGAAAGATCACGCACACTCATTTTGTGATCGGGGTCAGGCAGGCCGGTGACATTGCGGAATTGGGAATTCTTCAGGCCCAGCTTTTCAGCTTTCTGGCGCATGCGATCTAGGAAGGCGGATTCTGAGCCGGCAATGCCTTCCGCCAGCGCCAGGCAGGCATCATTCGCAGATTGAATGATGGCGCCCCGCAACAGATC
>CALMEZ010000262.1 GCA_937864985.1 uncultured Alphaproteobacteria bacterium | reverse complement strand
GTGGGCGCGCGTCAAGGCATCCAAGGCGCCAAAGGGCTCGTCCATCAGTAGCACTTTGGGTTCCATGGCCAGCGCGCGAGCAATGCCAACGCGCTGTTTCATTCCGCCCGAGATTTCGTTCGGGCGTTTATGGGTGGCGTGGCTCATGCCAACCAGTTCCAAGGCATCCAGCGTACGTTTTTTCAACTGTTCCTTGTTTTCCTTGGCTGCGAACACGCGTTCAACCGCCAGGTAAACGTTTTGATAGCAAGTCAGCCATGGCAACAGAGAGTGGTTTTGAAACACCACAGCGCGTTCTGGGCCGGGGCCTGCAATTTCGCGGTTATCGCAAATCAGGCCGCCGCTGGAAGGCATCAGCAAACCAGCAATCAAATTCAGCAACGTGGACTTGCCACACCCTGAGTGACCAATCAGGGCAATGAACTCGCCTTTTTCAATGCCCAGGTTGATTTCGCGCAGCAGGTTTCCAACCTCGCGGATGCGGTCAATGTCCTCGCCGATGGTGACGGCGAAGGCGCGGAACTCGTGCCCCAGACGCATGGGCACGGCGTCCATCAGCTGCGTGCGTCCCACCTTGATGATGTCGTGAAATTCCTCGGCCTTGGCCAGCAGTGCCGCTTTCAGCGCCTGTTGCTCGGCCACCAGGGCCGGCACACAGCGGATCATGGTGAGGCGCACCGCTGTTGGATAGACATCATTGGTGGATTGCGAGAGGTTGACGTGATCATTGGGGTGGATGGTCTTGTAGTCACCAGCCGGGCGCTGCAACTCGCGCAGCGCCAGGTTGGCCACCACTTCATTGGCATTCATGTTGCTCGACGTGCCGGCACCGCCCTGCACCATGTCGACAATGAAATTGTCGTGGCCTTCGCCTGCAATGATGCGATCGCAGGCGCGGGTGATGGCCTGGCCGATGCGTGGCTCCAGCACGGCAAGTTCCATGTTGGCAAGTGCTGCCGCCTTCTTGGTCATGGCCAGTGACTGAACCAATTCCGGAAAGTCTCGGAGGAGAACCCCTGTGATCGGGAAGTTCTCCGCCGCTCGTTGGGTGTGCACGCCGTAGTCAACATTCTCCGGCAATAAAACACTGCCGATGGAATCCGTTTCAACGCGTGTGCGGGCCATGGCCTATTCCGCCGCCTGCATGTAGTTCTCAATCGGCGGGCAGGAGCAGACGAGGTTGCGGTCGCCGAACACGTTGTCGACGCGCGCGACGGGTGGCCAATATTTGTCGTTGGCATAGTGGCCCGCCAGCGGGAAGAACGCCTGCTCACGCGAATAGGGATGCGCCCATTCGCCAAACAGAAGCTTGTGGGTGTGAGGCGCGTTTTTCAGCGGATTGTCCTGCTTGTCAGCGCGGCCTTCTTCCACCGCCTTGATCTCGCCAGCGATTGAAATCATCGCGTCACAGAAGCGGTCAAGCTCGCGCTTGCCTTCGGATTCGGTCGGCTCGATCATCAATGTGTCGACCACCGGGAACGACATGGTGGGCGCATGGAAGCCATAGTCCACCAGGCGCTTGGCCACGTCCTCGACACTGAGTCCGGTGCGTTCCTTGAGATCACGCAGATCGATGATGCATTCATGAGCGACGAAACCGCCCGGCCCCGTGTAAAGCACCGGGAAATGCGGCTTCAGGCGCTGGGCAATGTAGTTGGCATTCAGGATGGCCATGATCGTTGCCTTGCGCAGGCCTTCACCGCCCATCATGGCGATATACATCCACGAGATGGGAAGAATGCTGGCTGAACCCCAAGGGGCCGCAGACACTGCGCCTTCATGACCGTGCTTGCCTGCCGCCGGGTTGACGCCGGGAACAACATTGTGACCCGGCAGGAACGGTGCGAGGTGCGCACGTACACCGATCGGCCCCATGCCCGGGCCCCCGCCGCCATGGGGAATGCAGAAGGTCTTGTGCAGGTTCATGTGGCAGACATCGGCCCCAAGCTCGGCAGGCCGCATCAGGCCCACCTGCGCGTTGAGGTTTGCGCCATCGAGATAAACCTGCCCGCCATTGTCATGGATGATCTTGCAGATATCGATGATTGATTCCTCAAACACGCCATGTGTCGAAGGATAGGTGATCATCAAGGCTGCAAGGTTGGCAGCATGCTGCTTGGCCTTGGCTTCCAGGTCTTTGACATCAACATTGCCATTGGCGTCACAGCCGACAATCACGATCTGCATGCCAGCCATCGCTGCCGAAGCCGGATTGGTGCCGTGGGCAGACACCGGGATCAGGCAGATATTGCGGTGATGGTCGCCACGGGACTCGTGATAGCGCTTGATGGCAAGAAGGCCCGCATATTCACCCTGCGAACCGGCATTGGGCTGCAGTGACACAGCATCGAAGCCGGTGATTTCCGCAAGCATCGCCTGCAGCTCTTCGAACAGCTGCTGATAGCCCTGTACCTGCCGCTGGGGTGCGAAGGGATGGACTTGCGAGAAGTTTCGCCATGTGATGGGGATCATCTCGCTCGTCGCGTTCAGTTTCATGGTGCAGGAGCCGAGCGGAATCATCGCCTGATCCAGCGCCAGGTCCTTGGCTTGCAAGTGGCGGAGATAGCGCAGCATCTCGGTTTCCGAGTGATAACGCGAGAACACCGGATGCGTGAGGTAGCTTGAGGTGCGCAGCAAAGCCTGCGGCAAGGCCTGCTTCACATCGCGATCCACTGCGTCGAGGTCTGTCGAGTCAGCACCGGATTTGAAAATGCTGAGCAAGCGCAGAACTTCCTCGCGGCGTGTCGTCTGGTCAAAGCTGATGCCAACATGATCAGCGTCAACCAAGCGGAAGTTGATGCGTTTCTCGTGAGCCTTGCCGCGCAGATTGTGGGCAAGGCCCGGCGCAAAGACCGTGACTGTATCAAAGAAATGCTTGGTCTTCACTGTAAAGCCAAGACGGGTAACAGCTTCGGCAAAGATCTGCGTGAAGCGGTGGGTGCGCTCGGCCATTTTGCGGATGCGCTGCGGGCCATTGTAAACCGCGAACATCGATGCAGTGATGGCGAGCAGAACCTGGGCCGTGCAAATGTTGCTGGTGGCCTTTTCGCGGCGGATATGCTGCTCGCGGGTTTGCAATGCCATGCGAAGCGCGCGATTGCCCTTGGCATCAACCGACACGCCAATGAGCCGGCCCGGCATGACGCGCTTGTGTTCATCCTTGGTTGCGAAGAAAGCCGCATGCGGCCCGCCATAGCCCATGGGCACGCCGAAACGCTGCGATGAACCAACTGCAATGTCTGCGCCAAGCTCACCCGGCGGCGTGAGCACTGCCAATGCCAGAAGATCAGTCGCCATGATGGACAGTGCGCCGGCCGCTTTCAGGGCAGCGATCAAATCTCGGAAATCACGCACCTCGCCTGATGAACCGGGATAGGAGAAAAGTGCCGCGAAACAATCGCTGGCTTTCAAATCCTTCAGCGGGTCGCCGATTTTGACTGCAATGCCAAAGCCCTTGGCGCGGGTTTCAATGACGGCGATGGTTTGCGGGTGCGTATCGGCGTCGACGAAAAAGACATTCGAGGCAGATTTCGACACGCGGCGCGCCATGCCCATGGCCTCTGCCGCTGCTGTTGCTTCATCCAGCAGCGAGGCATTGGCAATGTCGAGGCCCGTCAGGTCCATGACCATTTGCTGATAGTTCAACAGGGCTTCGAGACGACCCTGACTGACTTCAGCCTGATAGGGCGTGTAGGCCGTATACCAGCCGGGGTTCTCCAGGATGTTGCGCAGAATGACCTTGGGCGTCACCGTGCCGTAGTAGCCCATGCCGATCATCGAGGTGAACACCTCGTTGCGTTCGGCGGCCTTGCGCAAATAGGAGAGTGCGGTGCGTTCCGCCATGGCGGGCTTCAGTTCAAGCTTGCGCTTTGAACGGATTTTTTCCGGAACCACTTTGGCGATAAAATCTTCTAGGCTTGTCGCGCCGAAGCCGCGCAGCATCTCCTTGGTTTCAACTTCATCTGGCCCGATGTGGCGCGGAATGAAATTCGCGCCTGGCTCCAGGTCTTTCAGTGTCTGCCGCATGGTTCAGCCCACCAGCTTGTCGTAGGCGGCCTTGTCCATCATGCCGTCCAGCTCTGATGGGTTGGCAATCTTGATCTTCATGAACCAGGCCGCACCCTCGGCATCTTCATTGACCATGGCCGGATTGTCGGCGAGCTTCTGGTTCACTTCGACGATCTCACCGGTGATCGGCGCATAGACTTCGCTGGCCGCCTTGACGCTTTCCACAACGGCGGCATCCTTGCCCTTTTCAACCTTCTTGCCGATGGCGGGAAGATCAACAAACACCACATCGCCCAGCTGGCTCTGGGCATGTTCGGTGATGCCGACGGTGGCAATGTTGCCATCAACGGTCAGCCATTCGTGTTCGGCGGTGTATTTCTTGCTCATGGTGTTTCCTCGTTATCGTTTGAAGCGGTTGGGAACAAAGGGAAGCGTGACGACGGTGGCGGGCAGTGCCTTGTCGCGCACGATCAGTTGCAGGGGCGTGCCGGCCGCCGCATAGGCGGTTTCGACATAGCCCATGGCGACGGGGCCATTGACGGTGGGGCCGAAGCCGCCGGATGTGATGATGCCGATCTTGCGGCCGCTTTCATCGCGGATTTCCGTGCCTTCGCGGGCTGGTGCGCGTCCCTCGGGCTTGATGCCAACGCGTTTGCGCGACACACCACCCAGCAATTCACGCTGAACGCGGTGTGCACCGAGGAAGCCGCCTTCGGTGCGACGGCGCTTGGCGATCGACCAGTTGAGGCCCGCCTCAATCGGCGAGGTGGTGCGGTCAATGTCATGGCCGTAAAGGCACAGGCCTGCTTCGAGGCGCAAGCTGTCACGCGCGCCCAAACCAATGGGCTTGACCAGCGGATCAGCCAGCACGGCGTTCCAGATTTTCGCTGCGTCTTCGGCCTTCACCGAAATCTCGAAGCCGTCTTCACCCGTATAGCCGGAGCGCGAGACATGGGCATCCACGCCCTTCAGGTCAAAACGGCCAGAACTCATGAAGGCAAGCTTGCGCACGGCGGGGTTCAATTTCACTAAAGCCTCTTCGGCCTTTGGACCCTGCAGGGCCATGAGTGCCAGGTCATTCCAGCGCTTGAAGGTGAGGCCGGGCGGCAGGTTTTCCTCGATGTGGGCGAAGTCAAAGCCCTTGCGCGAGGCATTGACCACCACATAGAGCGAGCCTTCCAGCCCTTCCCAGTTGGAATGGGTGATCATCAGGTCATCGCTGATGCCGCCCTGGATGTTGAGCAGTTGCGAATAGCGCTGCTGGCCCGGTGCCAGTGACAGGATATCGGCCGGCACCAGCATTTCCATGGCGCGCGCCGTGGTCTGGAAGTCCGGCCCCAGAATGCTGCATTGGCCCATGTGGGAGACTTCGAACAGGCCGGCGCTCTCGCGCGTCCAGTTGTGCTCGGCCATGATGCCTGTGGGATATTGCACGGGCATCTCATAACCAG
>CALMEZ010000261.1 GCA_937864985.1 uncultured Alphaproteobacteria bacterium | reverse complement strand
CCATGCCCGCGCCGGCTGGGAGGAAGCCAAACGCCTGATCAATGACCCGTCTTACAAGATGGTGCTGCTCGACGAGCTTAACATTGTACTGCGCTATGACTATCTGCCACTTGATGAAGTGTTGGATTTTCTTGCCAAGCGCCCAGCCGACAAGCACATCGTCATCACCGGCCGCAACGCCAGCGAACGCCTCATCGAAATGGCTGATCTTGTCACTGAGATGGAACAGGTGAAGCACCCCTTCCGATCCGGCGTGAAGGCACAGAAAGGTGTGGAGTTCTAGGAACAGCTCCCCTCGCCCGCCTTGAGCGAAGCGTTAAGCCCTTCGATCACCCCATCATACTTTTTCTTGTCTGAAGCAGGATACTCCAGGCGATAGCCTGCGTGGGCTTTCCCAGCACACGTAGCGATTTCCTTCTGGTAGAAAATGCGCCCATCCTTCTCACCGGAGAAAACAGCGGAAGATGCTCCAACCTTGCCTTCATAGGTCAGCGTCCAGCCATTTTCCTTTGCAAACCCTTTCGTTTGCGCAATCTCATCGGCGAAATCTCCGTCGATGATCCAGCCGCCAGCGGCAATCAAATCCGCTGTATTGTCCGCCGTGTGGAAAGTGCGCCCGTCGCCATTCTCTGGCTCAGGGTCGGCAACCGAAAACGCAGGCGGCACATCAACAAAAAACGAAAATCGGGCGTTGCCGTAAAGTTCTGCATGCGCAAGGGACGTGGCCAGCAGAAGGCCCGTGCCAGCAATCCACAATCTCATATCAGACTCCTCATCATGGAGCCCCCATCTCCATTGTGTCGCAATTGTCATTGCCCGGCAAGCGCCACAGTCTATAAGGGCCTCTGCAGTGCCTGAGGACAGGCTGAGAGACATTCCGGTGCGGCGGACCCTGATGGGCGCCAAGACGGAGCTGCCTTCCACCCCATTCCGGGGCTGCGCGAATGTGGAAGGCCTGCGATGCAAGACAAACTGGGCGTAATGTTGTGTGGTCATGGCAGCCGCGACAAGGAAGCGGTGCGCGAGTTTGCCGTGCTGTCCGAACACCTGAAGAAGCGCCTGCCGCAATATCCCGTCGAATATGGCTATCTGGAATTTGCCACGCCCATTATCCGCACCGGCCTCGACAGCCTGAAGGCGCAAGGCGTGACACGCGTGCTCGCCGTGCCCGGCATGCTGTTTGCCGCCGGCCATGCCAAGAACGACATTCCCTCCGTTCTCAACACCTATGCCGCAGCCAACAACTTGCGCATCGATTACGGCAAGGAACTTGGTATCGACCCCAAGATGATCCGCGCCGCCGGCGACCGCATTCAGGAAGCGCTGGATAAGGCAGGCGGCAATGTTTCGAAACATGAAACCTTGCTGGTTGTCGTCGGCCGTGGTGCTTCAGATCCCGATGCCAATTCCAATGTCTCGAAAGTGGCGCGCATCCTGTGGGAAGGGTTTGGCTTCGGCTGGGCTGAGACAGCCTATTCCGGAGTCACCTTCCCGCTGGTGGAGCCCGGCCTCGAGCACGCCGCACGCCTCGGTTACAAGCGCATTATCGTTTTTCCTTACTTCCTGTTCACAGGCATCCTCGTTGACCGCATCTACGATGCCACGGATGATGTGGCGGCACGCCACCCTGACATTGAATTCATCAAGGCCCCCTACCTCAACGATCATCCCGCCGTCATCGACACATTCATCGAACGCATCGAGCAGATCCTGACCGGCGACATTTCGATGAATTGCCAGATGTGCAAATACCGCACCCAGGTTCTGGGCTTTGAAGCAGATGTGGGCGCCGTGCAGGAAAGCCACCATCACCATGTGGAAGGCATTGGCACCAGCGAGGATTGCCCGCACTGCCATGGCGGCCCCTGCACCAACGCCTGCAAAACCTCTGGCCCCTTCGAACTGGCCAGTGTGCCGCAAGCCAGCCACGGCCATCACCATCACGGCCATTCCCACGACCACGGACACAGCCACGATCATGACCATGATCATGGCCATACGCATGCCCCCTATCCCCACGCCGATCACCCGCTGGGACCAAAGACCCTGAAGAAATGACCGCCTATCTCACCAGCCCGGACGCGATCTATGCCGAGTCCTTCCGCATCATTCGCGCCGAGGCCGATCTTTCTGGCCTGCCCAAATCAGCAGAGGCCGTTGCCACACGCATCATCCATGCCTGCGGCATGACCGACATTGTTTCGGACTTGGTGATTTCCGAGAATTTTTACCCGGCCGCAAAGGCGGCACTGGTTTCAGGCCGGCCCATCTTTGCCGATGTGGAAATGGTGCGCCATGGCATCATCCCTCGCTTCCTGCCGCAAGGCGTCGATGTCATCTGTACACTGAATGATCCCCGCGCCCGCGAGATTGGCATGGCGAAATCCATCACCCGTTCTGCCGCCGCCGTCGAATTGTGGATGGACAGGCTGCAAGGGGCTGTTGCTGCCATCGGCAATGCGCCAACCGCCCTCTTCCGTCTCCTGGAACTGATTGATGAAACGGGCGTGAAACCCGCTGCCATTGTCGGCATGCCGGTCGGTTTTGTTGGGGCCGCCGAAAGCAAGGAAGAACTGATTAGCAACTCGCGTGGCATTCCCTTCGCCGCCGTGCGTGGCCGGCGCGGAGGCTCTGCAATGGCCTCCTCTGTCATCAACGCCCTGCTGGACCGCGCCGCATGACCCCCTGGCTCACCATCATCGGCATTGGCGAAGATGGCTGGCCGGGCCTCTCCGCGCGCGCGCAAACTGCAATCACCACCGCAATGAATCTCATTGGTTCAGAGCGAACGCTGGCGATGATGCCGCCGTCCGTTGCTCAGCGGCTGCAATGGCCGCAACCCTTTGCCAAGGTGATTGACCAATTGAAACCCTTGCGTGGCCAAGCCACCGTCATGCTAGCCACTGGCGATCCCATGAATTATGGCGCCGCCCGCAAAATCCTCACCTTCTTTCCAAAATCCGAAGTCACGATCATTCCGCATCTTTCGGCCTTTTCGCTGGCGGCAGCACGGCTGGGCTGGTCGCTTCCAGATTCCGATTGCTTCACGATCCATGGCCGCCCCGCCGCCAACCTGGAAGCCTTCATCCAGCCGGAGGCGTGCCTCCTCGTCCTCACCGAAGATGAAACATCGGTGGCCGAAGCCTGCCGCAGGCTGGTGGCCCGCGGCTTTGGCAAGAGCGACGTAACCGTGCTTGAAAATCTGGGAGGTGCCCGCGAACGCGTCACATCCTTCAGTGCCGACGCCATGCCGCATGGCGATTGGTCGCCGCTCAACACGCTTGGCATTCATTGCCACGCGGGAGCGAATGCCAAAATCTTCTCGCGCCTTGCCGGCCTGCCTGATGAGGCCTTCGCGCATGACGGCCAATTGACCAAGCGCGAAGTGCGCGCCGCAACGCTTGCGGCCCTCGCCCCTGCCCCCGATCAGCTGTTATGGGACATCGGCGCCGGCTGCGGCTCAGTCGCCATCGAGTGGATGCGTTCCACACGCGGCTGTGAAGCGATTGCCATCGAACCCAATGCAGACCGCCGCATCATGATCGCCAGCAATGCTGATCAACTGGGCGCGCCACGCCTGAAAATCGTTGCGGGAACCGCTCCTGATGCTTTGTCGGACCTTGCCCGGCCTGACGCAGTGTTCATCGGTGGCGGCGTCGGCGATCCCGGCGTGTTCGAGGCAGCATGGGAAGCCCTGAAAAGCGGCGGCCGTATGGTGGCAAATGTCATTTCAATTGAGGGTGAAATGCACCTCTATGATTTGCAGGAAAAGCACGGCGGTGAACTGGTGCGCATCGATGTCTCAGTGCTGGGCAAGGTGGGTGCCTTCCGCGCCCTCAAGCCGCGCATGAGCGTCGTGCAATGGCGGGCGATCAAGCCATGAGCAAGACGGGAATCCTTTATGGCGTCGGCGTCGGGCCCGGTGACCCGGAACTGATGACGGTCAAAGCCTGGCGGCTGATCTCTTCCGCTGGCACCATTGCCTATCTCTCAGCCAACGGCAGCGACAGCACGGCGCGGGCCATTGCGAGCCCCTTTATTGATCCTGATACGGATGAAATCATCATCGACATGCCGATGCGCGTCGAACGCGCCCCCGCGCAGGCCGCCTATGCCGATGCAGCGCGCAGGATTGCCGCGCGTCTGGTCGATGGCGAGGATGTGGTCATGCTCTGCGAAGGTGACCCCTTCTTCTACGGCAGCTTCATGTATGTGTTTGAGCGGCTGTCGGAAACGTTCAAGTGTGTCGTCGTCCCAGGCGTCACCTCGATTTCCGCAGCATCGGCGGCCATTGGTCATCCGCTTGTGGCGCGCGACGAGGTCTTGAAGGTGCTGCCCGCCACCATGGACGCCGACCATCTGCTGGCCGAACTCTCAACCACTAGCGCAGCCGCCATCATCAAGGTCGGCCGCCATTTTGGCAAAGTGAAATCCATCCTGTCACGCCTAAACCTGGTCTACGATGCCACCGCCATCACCCGCGCCACCCACAGCGACCAAACGGTCCGGAGCGTGGCAGAGATCGATGAGGACAGCTTGCCTTACTTCACAACCATCATTGTCCGGCAGGCCGCGAAGCGATGAAACCAGCGATTTTCATTTTGGGAGCTAGCGCTCTGCCGCTTGCCAAAACAATCCGCCATGAAGTCGTTGGAGAAATCCACGGTCCGAAAGGACTTTCAGGCATCGACGTGAATTTTGACAAGGCGACCGACGCCATCGCCCAGGCCTTCTTGCAAGGCCGCGTTGTGTTCGGCATCTGCGCCGCCGCCATCCTGATCCGGTCGGTGGGGCACCTGCTGCGCAACAAGCATGGCGAACCGCCAGTCATCGCCGTTTCGGAAGATGGCGCAATGGTCGTCCCGCTGCTCGGCGGTCATCACGGCGGAAACGATCTGGCGCGGAAAATAGCAACTGCTCTGCAGGGCACCGCCGCGGTCACCACCGCAAGCGATGTGATTTTCGGCGAAAGCTTTGACGAACCCGAGGGAGGTTACACGCTCGGCAACCCGGAACACATGAAAGCTGCAACCGCAGCGAAGTTGCGTGGTGAAACGGTGGAAGTGGTGAAGACCATCCACAACGAAAAAGGATCTGAGCGCCGCATCATCCTCCACCCGCAGGTCTTAACCATCGGCATTGGCTGCGAGCGCGGCACAGATCCAGACGAAGTTCGTAATCTGATCAAATCAACACTGGAAAAAAGCAATTTGTCACCCAATGCAGTGGCTGACTATGCGTCGATTGATCTCAAGGAAGATGAGGAGGCACTGTCGCAATTTCCCAATGTCACGTTTTTCGCTGCGGAAGAACTTGCCGCGCAATCCGGTAAGATTGCAAGTCCCTCAGCCTATGTCGAAGAAACAGTGGGAACACCAAGTGTTGCCGAGGCCGCAGCGCTGGCCGCAGCTGGTCCAGAGTCAAAGCTGATCGTTACAAAGACGAAGAGCAAGCGCGCCACCTTGGCCATTGCGCAAGCCCCTGCTCCCATTCTTCACGTTACGGGCCGCCGCCGCGGGTTGGTGTCCGTGGTCGGCATTGGCCCCGGTGACTGTCGGACACGCAGCCCCGAAGTCACGTTCCAGCTCGACGTGGCAACCGATTGGGTTGGCTATGGCCTCTACCTTGATCTCGCCGCAGACGTCCACACCAGTCAGGCAGAACACCGCTTCCCCCTCGGTGACGAAGAGGCGCGCTGCCGTCATGCCATCGCATTGGCCAAGCAGGGCAAGCGTGTCGCGCTGGTCTGTTCGGGTGACGCCGGCATCTATGCCATGGCAGCCCTCGTCTATGAATTGATCGATCGCGAACCCTGCCGCATTGCCGTTGAGGTCCATCCCGGCATATCAGCATTCCAGGCAGCATCAGCGCGCGCCGGCGCCATGATCGGCCATGACTTCTGCTGCATCTCGCTGTCGGACTTGTTGACCCCTTGGGAGGTGATCGAGAAGCGCCTGAAGGCCGCAGCCGAAGGCGACTTCGTGATCTCCTTCTACAATCCGCGCTCGCTGAAGCGCCGCGACCAGTTGGAGCGCGCCTTCGCCATTCTGAAAGACCATCGCCCGGCAGATACACCCGTAGTCATTGCATCAAACCTTGGTCGGCCCGAGGAGAAGACGCGCATCGTGCGCTTTGCCGATTTCAATCCCGATGAGGTTGACATGTTAACATTGGTGATGGTCGGCTCGTCGCAATCAAAGTCATTCAGGCGGGGCGATGGCCGCACCTACGCCTACACGCCGCGCGGTTACGCAAAGAAAATGGATCAACGATGACTGTTCACTTCATTGGCGCCGGCCCCGGCGCCGCCGACCTTATCACCGTGCGCGGGTTGAAATTGATCCAGTCCTGCCCGGTCTGCCTCTATGCCGGATCGCTGGTGCCGGAGGAGATCGTCAAGGCAGCGCCGGAAGGTGCGCGCGTTGTTGATACGGCACCGCTGCACCTCGACCAGATTATCGACGAAATCAAGGCGGCCCATGATAAGGGGCAGAATGTGGCGCGCGTGCATTCGGGTGATCCCTCCTTGTACGGAGCAATCGCCGAACAGATGCGCAGGCTCGATGCCCTTGGCATTGACTATGACGTAATACCGGGTGTTCCGGCTTTTGCCGCCGCCGCCGCCGCGCTGAAGACAGAATTCACCTTGCCGGAAATTGCCCAGACGGTGATCCTGACGCGCACCTCAATGCAAGCCTCGGCCATGCCTGAGGGCGAGGAGCTGGAACGGCTGGGGGCCTCCAAAGCGACCCTTGCCATCCACCTGTCGATCCGCAATCTCGGTTACATTGAGCGCGCCTTGACACCCCATTATGGACCGGACTGCCCTGTGATTGTGGCCTATCGCGTCACCTGGCCGGACCAGGCGTTCCTCCATGGAACCCTGTCCACGATTGCCAGAAAAGTGCGTGAAGCCAAGCTCACCCGCACCGCGCTGATCCTCGTCGGGCCGGTGCTCGGCCACACCGATTTCAAGGACAGCGCCCTCTATCATGTTGATCATGAACATGTTTTGCGCGTGAAGAAAAAATCCAAGAAAAATCCAAAATAGACTTGAATTCCCGAAAACGATGTTCTATATTTGTTCTGTCGCGGGCAACCGGGACCGGCTGATTGACATCGTGAATGGCCCCGGAGAGGCCAAAATCTCCAAAAACCACCTGCAGGGCCGCAGATGGTGCGGGGACGCCCGCATCCATTTGTCAAGTTTCTAAAGCTCAAACACCTGCCCTGGCCGGAAGGCGACGAACTGCTTTGCCGGTATGCCTGCCTTGTCCAGCGCGATGGCAAGGTCACGTTCAGGCTGGTCGATGGCTTCGTTGGTCAGCTGGAATGTGCCCCAGTGATGGCCGATGGCGTTTGCGGCACCACAATCCTGGAAGATCTGCACAGCCTCTTCCGGGTTCACGTGATGATCTTTCATGAACCAGCGCGGCTCATAGGCACCGATGGGAATATGGGCGAGAGCGACCGGCCCGAAATCGCGCCGCACACGCTTGGAGAATTCCCCTGCCCCAAAGCCCGTATCACCGATGTGATAGATGGTGCCTTTCGGCGTTTCGATGACGAAGGAACACCACAGCGTCATGCGGCGGTCATTGAGCCCGCGCGCCGACCAGTGATAGGTGGGCACGGCATGGATGGTGATGTCACCATGGCGAAAACTCTGATGCCAATCCAGCGTGTGGATGCGCGCCGGGCGCTTGCGGCCGCGGGCAATATTGGTATCCACACCCAGGGGAGCCACAAACTGCGGCGCATGGCGGCGCTCAATATTCCACAGGTTGGCCTTGTCGAGATGGTCGTAATGGTTGTGCGTGACCAGCACAATGTCGATGTGCGGCAGATGCGCAAGGGAAATGCCCGGCGGGTTGACGCGCCGCGGCCCTGCAAACGACAAGGGGCTGGCGCGGTTGGCAAACACAGGATCAATCAGGATGTTGGTGTTTGCCACCTGCAACAGATAGCTGGCATGGCCGATGAAGGTTGAGCGCAGGCCATCAACACGCTGCTGCACCTCGGGCTTGTGCGGGCTGGGATAGTGGCGGGGCCATTTGGCCTTGGTCTCCTTGGTCCACTTCATCATGTCGCTGCGCGACTTGTCGTAAATATGGCCGGGGACAAAAAAGCGTTCGCCGTTGAAATGGTCTGTCACCGGACCCTGGTAAAATCGGTTCTTGGAGGTCATGCACCTGCTCTTGTCGTGGTGGCATTTACATAGGAGCACGCCTGCCGCTGACCAAGCCCCCATTTGTTGCCTTAACCGTTTCTACAGGGGATTGCGCCAGAACAATGGCCAACTTTCAGCGGACCCATCATGAGCAACAACGCCACCGACATTGAACAGATTGTAGGAAGCCTTGTGGCTGCCCTGGACTTTCCACCATTGGAAACAAACGCACCTCCACCGGCCACGGGCATGCGCGAACGCTTCTTCGAAATGATGGTGCTTGTGCTGGCCAATCTCTATGGCAAGACGCCGGTGGCAGCCCCCCTGTTCTCGCGTGAGACCATGTTGCGCATTGTAGCCGGCATGGACGACAATGACGCCGGGCGCCTTGCCGGGCGCGGTGAAGACTGGCTGCGTCTTGAAGGCGTGCTGCGCCAGCAGGACGGCCAGAAGGCCTATTTTCTGACGCGACCAACACTGGCCGTACTGTCCACCATCACCAGCCACGGTACGCTGGGCGAGGTCATGGAACGCGCCCTTGCCAGATACAACGAAGGCCCGCCCACACCGCAGTTGCGCAAGGCGCTGACGCTGGTCGGTTCCTACTTCCTGACGCGTATTGCGCGGAGCTAAAGCAGCAGCGCCCCTTCATGGCGCAGCAGCCATTCCTTGCGCCTGAGGCCGCCGCCATAGCCGGTCATTGATCCATCCGCGCCGATGACGCGGTGGCAAGGAACGACAATGGCAATCGGGTTCTTGCCATTGGCAGTTCCGACGGCGCGGCTCAATTGCAGGTCACCCAGCTTGCGGGCGATGGACCCATAGGACACGGTTTGCCCGCACGGAATCCTACGCAACTCAGCCCACACCTGCTGCTCGAATTCGGTTCCTCCAGCGTCAGTCTGCAGATCATCAATCACATGCAACTCGCCAGCGAAATAGCGGCGCACAATGTCAGAGAGGCCGAAGGGATTGTCGTGCCGTTCCAGCGTGATGGTGCCAAAGCGCGCCTTCATCTCGCGCGCCACGCGGTCTGTCGCATCTGAAAACTCAAGCAGCAGCAACACTCCATCGCGCGCAATCAGGTCCATGGATCCGATGGGCGTTTCGATCTTGTCATGAAGAAAGGCGTGCATTTCGTCCACGTATTGTAAACTGCGCATTCAGATTGGACAATTGACCACTTTCGCATTGGTCCAAACTTGGCCTCGTACCTCTTGCAATGCACTTGATTCAACACAGTCCCCTGCATCCAAAGTGGCCTTCAATGGGTTGGCGCCAAGTTGCGTGTTTGACGTGTTCGTCCGCACATTGACAGACCACCGTGCCTTGAGAATCTTCTTCACCGATGACGGCAAAGGATGCACCAGCAGGCTTTCGGCATTGTCAAAATTGATTTGCCCATATGTGCCGCCCACCCGTCCAACAGCCACCCATCCAGTATTTCCAAGGTCTGCTTGCGGGTTGGCAATGATCATTTGATCTGAGGGATCGGAATTCGGCAGCATTGATGTTCTGCGCCTAAACCTGATGGTTGGCGGCTCGGACGGAGGCGCTGGGTCAGGTGTCGGAAATATTGCAGGTCCTGCGGCTGCAGCAATTTGGATTGGCGCAAGACTGTTCATCAGGAAATCTGTTTCGCTTGCCGACAACTCTGTGCACGTCTCATTGTATTTGTCGATCAGCAGACCCAACCGGTGTTGCTTGCGTTCCAAACTAAGGCTGTCATCCATGGGGGCATAAAGCTTTTCGCTCATGTTCAAACACACGGAGCCTTGGTCGAGCCGGTTCTTGTTCAGCGACACATAGAGGCCACCAGCCGCAATCGCCGTAGCGGCCACACCCTTCAGCAGGACATCTGCAACTTTCTGGAGGTTTTCGAGGGCCATAGCTCTTCCTTCCGCATTGCTAAAGTTAACAAACGAACAGAGCAGGAGATATCAGGCTATCCCAGCAAAAGGTCCCAAACAAGCTTGATGTTTAAGGCAATGATAATCGCCGCAACGATGGCGCAGAGCAAAGTGAGCCACAGCGGCGACACGAGCGCGCCAAGCTTCTTGCGATTTGCCGTGAACAGCACCAGCGGCACAACAGCGAATGGCAATTGGAAAGCCAGAACCACCTGGCTGAAAATCAGCAGCTTTCCGGTGCCCGCCGCGCCAAATAGGAAGATGACACCGACGGCGGGAATGATGGCGACCGCCCGCGTCATCAGCCGCCGCAGCCACGCCGCCAGACGGATGTTGAGGAAACCTTCCATCACGATCTGCCCCGCCAGCGTTGCCGTGACCGTGGAATTGAGGCCGCAGGCCAGAAGCGCAATGGCGAAGAGCTTCGGTGCCAGCAGCGACCCCACCAGCGGCGCCAGCATGGTGTGAGCATCGCCGATGTCGGTTACTGTCGTGTGGCCAGCGCGATTGAACGTGGCGGCGGCGAGGATGAGAATGCCGGCGTTGATCAGCAACGCCAGCATCAGTGCCAGTGTGGAATCGGTCGTGGCAAGGCGCAAGGCCGTTTTCTTTTCAGCGAGCGATGAGCCATATGCGCGAGTCTGCACGATGCCGGAATGCAGATAGAGATTATGCGGCATGACGGTTGCGCCGATGATGCCAAGCGCCAGGTAGAGCATCTGCGGATTGCCGACGATCTCGCGCGTTGGCGCAAAGCCGGCGATGACTCCTGCCCAATCCGGCCGCGCCATGGCGATCTGCACCCAGAAACAGGCAAAGATAACCGCGAGTAGCGACAGCACGAAAGCCTCGACCCAGCGGAAGCCGAGCCTTTGCAGCAGCAGGATCAGGAACACATCAAGCGCCGTGATGATGACGCCGATCTCCAGCGGAATGCCAAACAGCAGGTTGAGGCCGATGGCCGTGCCCACCACTTCTGCCACATCGGTTGCGATGATGGCAATTTCAGCGAAGACCCACAGCACCGCCGCCACAGGCTTTGGAAACGCATCGCGGCAGGCCTGCGCCAGATCACGGCCCGAACCGATGGCCAGCCGCGCGCACAGTGATTGCAACAGGATGGCCATGACGTTGGAGAGCAACGCCACAAACAACAGCGCATAGCCAAACTGCGCCCCACCGGCGATGGACGTGGCCCAGTTCCCGGGGTCCATGTAACCAACCGACACCAGAAAGCCCGGCCCGAGGAAGGCGATCAGCCGCCGCAGCCACGAGCCACCAGCCACGACGGGCACCGAGCGGAATACATCGGCCAGCGATGGCACATCACTTGCCTGCCGCCACCCTGCTCCATCCGGTGTTTGCAACCTGTCAGCCATTTTCAAAGTTTAGCCTTTGCTAAACTAAATTGAGCCTTGGCTAAACTCTTGTCAATGGCTTAAAAGGTTGTCGAGAACACCACCATGACAACCGGACGCAACAGCTCCGGAAAGGCCCGGACTGCCAAATTGCAATCCGCCCCCTTCCGCCGCACCAGGGCCGACCACCAGTCGGAACTGATGGAGGATTATGTCGAACTGATCGCTCAATTAATTGACGAAAAGGGCGAGGCCCGTGGCTCAGACGTCGCCATGCGCCTCGGCGTGGCCAACGCGACCGTCGTCAAGATGTTGAAAAGATTGACAGATCGCGGCCTGGTGACGCAGCAACCCTATCGCGCCATAATGCTGACATTGGAGGGCTGGACCCTTGCCGAACACGGCAAAAAGCGCCATGCAACAGTTGAAAGCTTCTTGTTAACCTTGGGCGTGTCGCCCGAAACGGCACGTATTGATTCCGAGGGCATCGAACACCATGTAAGCAGCGAAACGCTGAAGGCCATGGCCCGCTTTGTGTCCCGTCAATCCTGACGGAGCATGAGGGCAAGCCGGAAGCGATTTTAGACCGGGGACTTGTATGAACAAATTTGCACTTCTTTTCGTTGTTGCTCTCTCTGCGCCTTTGGCCGCCCAGGCCTTGGCAGCAGGCGCTGATGAATTGAAATTCAACCCAGAAAAGTTGTGCGCCTGGCAGGCGGCCAACAATTCCATGGATGCTGCCGAATGCGGCAAACTGGAAGATGACGCCAAGGCGCAGATTTCCGCCCTTGAAGGTGCGGCTGATGACGCCCGCAAATCTGCCTGCGTTGACGAAGCCAAGGGCTTTTCCGCCGACTCCGGCTTCGCCAGCTACACGGTCTATGCCGGTTGCCTGAAGGACGGCCCCGGAAGCCTCTAACTTCTCTTTTGCATCACTGCGACGAAGAAACCATCCACGTCATGCCGGCGTGGCGTGAGGACAAGTGTTTCCTGTGAACCATCTGCCGACGCGGGCGCTGCACCGCCAATGGTGCGCGCCCATTGTTCGGCTGTCGGAATGATTTTGAACGCCGGATGGCCTGCGAGGAACCACGACACCTGATCCGTGTTTTCTTCGGCTAGAATGGAACAGGTGATGTAGATCAAGTGCCCGCCGGGCTTGACCTTACCAGCAGCAGATTGCAGCACTTCGCGCTGATCTGCCATGCGCTGATCCAGGGTCTTGCGCGTCAGCTTCCATTTTGAATCAGGCTTGCGCCGCCAGGCCCCGGTGCCTGTGCAGGGCGCATCGATCACCACACGATCGAAGAGCTGACCCGCCGCAATGCCCTGCTCCGCCGCCAGCACGTCAACACACGTCACGCCGGCCCGCATCAGACGCTCGAAGATCGGCCGCAAGCGCCGGCGGTCTTCATCATGGGCCACGAGCCTGCCCTGATTTTGCATCAGGGCAGCCAAGGCCAGTGTCTTGCCGCCTGCGCCGGCACAGACATCGGCAATTGTTTCGCCGGGCTTTGCACCACTCAGCAATGCCGCAACCTGCGAAGCTGCGTCCTGCACTTCGAACAAGCCGAGGCCATGGGCAGGTTCAGCTTCCACGCTGATATGCTTTTGCTCAGGGCCCGGTGCGGCAATGCGGATGGCAAGCGGCGACCAAGGACCGGCAACTGCGCCGAAACGCGCCAGCCGTTGCAGCACATCTTCACGCGTCGCCTTCAAGCTGTTGACCCGCAGGTCAATCGGCGCGCGCCTGGCCAGCGCTGCAAGCTCGACAGGCGCATCAGCACCGATAACCCGGCTGAACAACGGCGTCATCCATTCCGGAAAATCACCAGCAACATGCGCAGGCATATCTTTGAGATCAGCAGCAAGCGCCACGCGTTCTGCCGCTGTCAGTGCTCCCGGCCCATGCGGACCCGAACATAACGTTGCAATGCCATCAACAGATTCGCCCCACTGGCGCCGCAGAACGCCAAGGCAGATGGCTCGCGCTGTGTCATCACCGGCCTGAGCCGCGCTGGAATTTCGCGTGCGCAACGCGTCATAGACAAGGGTGCCAATGGCGTGGCGATCCGTCGAGCCCGCGAAGCGATGCGCCTTGCCCCAATCCTTCAAGGCTTCTGAAGCGGGGCGCTTGCGGTTCAACACCTCATCGAGGATTTCAATTGCCGCCTGCAGCCGGCCGGAGTTCTGCATGCCCTAGCCCAGCATCACCAGGCGGACAGCAAGCCACAGCCACATGGCGACCAGCACAAAGAAACTGACGAGAAACACCCGCATGCGCGTGGGCACCTCATTGTTGCCAATATGAATCATGCTGTGCACCACGCGCAGCAACAAATAAAGCCACGACAGCCCGACAAAAATGAAATCCACCGTGCCAAGCGCAATGACAAGCGCTGTCAACCCGTACCACAGGGTCGGCGTCTGGAACTGGTTGTCGAAGTTGTTGCCGAGCTGCTTGACCTTGCGCGGCCAGGCATAGGTATCAACCGCGATGTCAGAGATTTTGGTCTGCCCCGAACGCACGCTGCGGATCCGCGCGCGCACCAGCTTCTGGCCGATATAGAGGATCAGCACAACGTGAAGGATGAGGGGAAGGACGAGGAGTTTCGTCAGATAGAGCGTCATGATACCTCAAGAAAAGCGCACGAAGCGCCAATCAGCCTGCACGCTGATAATTTGGCGCTTCGCGTGTGACCATCACATCATGGGCATGGCTCTCGCGCAACCCGGCATTTGTGATTTTCACAAATTTCGCTTTCGTTTGCAGGTCGTGAATGGTTGCGGCCCCCACATAGCCCATGGAGGCACGAAGCCCGCCCACCAGCTGATGCAGCACAGCGCCAACCGGCCCCTTGTAAGGCACCTGGCCTTCAATGCCTTCTGGCACCAGCTTCAGGGAATTGCCGACGTCCTGCTGGAAATATCGGTCGGCCGATCCCCTCGCCATGGCGCCGATCGAGCCCATGCCGCGATAGGATTTGTAACTGCGGCCGTTATAGAGAAATACTTCGCCCGGGCTTTCATCCGTGCCGGCTAACAATGAACCGATCATCACCACGCCTGCGCCTGCGGCAATCGCCTTGGCCAAGTCGCCTGACAGCTTGATGCCGCCATCGGCGATCACCGGAATGCCAGCCTTGGCGCCTTCTTCAGCACATTCCAGGATGGCTGAGAACTGCGGCACGCCAACACCTGCCACCACACGCGTCGTGCAGATGGAGCCGGGACCGATGCCAATCTTCACAGCATCCGCACCCGCATCAATCAGCGCCTTGGTGCCTTCAGCGGTCGCCACATTGCCGCCGATGATCTGCACCTTGTTCGACAGCTTCTTGATGCGCGTCACCTGCGCCAGCACATTGGCCGAGTGGCCATGGGCCGTATCGACAATGATCACATCGCAGCCCGCATCGATCAGGCGTTCGGCCCGCTCCATGCCGTTCTCGCCGATGCCCGTGGCGGCAGCAACCAGCAAACGCTCCTTGTCGTCCTTGGCGGCGTGCGGGTGATCGGCCGCCTTCTCCATGTCATTGACCGTGACAAGCCCCACGCAATGGCCTTCATCATCGACGACCAGCAGCTTTTCAATGCGGTGCTTGTGCAGAAGTTTCTTCGCTTCCTGCGGGTCCAGCCCTTCGCGCACCGTGACAAGGTTCTTCGTCATCAGCTCCGCCACCTTGCTGTTCATGTCGGTGGCAAAGCGCACGTCGCGGTTGGTGATGATACCCTGCAGCTTGCCCTTGTCATCAACAACGGGAATGCCCGAAATGCGGTGCTTCTCCTTCAGCGTCATCAATTCGCCCAGCGTTGCATCGGGCGTGATCGTAATCGGGTTCGCCACCATGCCACTTTCAAAGCGCTTCACGCTGCGCACATGATCCGCCTGCGTCACGGGATCAAGGTTCTTGTGAACAACGCCAAGCCCGCCAGCCTGCGCCATGGCAATGGCCATCGGCGCTTCCGTGACCGTGTCCATGGCCGCCGACATGACGGGGATCGACAGGCTGATCGCCTTGGTGAGCTTGGTCTTGGTCGACACATCCGACGGCAGGACGGACGAAGCCCCAGGCTTCATCATCACATCATCAAAAGCCAGATATTCAGGGAATGTGCGGGACATGGGCGTCAACCTTCATAAGCGGGGCCGGATTCGGGAGATTGACGGCTGCCCTTAACACCTGTGGGAAGGTGGGGGCAAGGGGCGGAATTGGCCGGGTGGATTGCATCAAATTTGAGAACCGAGTGCGGGCCGATTGTCTGCAGGCCCTGTTCAACGCTGCCTCACGCAAACTCCCCCGCCAGAATCCCCATGATCACGTCATCCTGCCAGCCATGGTCGGTCAGCGCCGCTTCGCGCTCAACGCCCTCGCGGCGGAAGCCGCAGGCTTCATAGCACCGGATCGCCCGGTGGTTGGAGGCGAGGACCCTCACCGAAACACGGTGCAATTTCATGTCCTCAAAGGCAATCTTGAGACAGGCCTTGATGCTGGCGCGGCCAATGCCCTGCCCCAGCTTTGCCGCGTCCACAATGGCAACGGCCAGCGATGCGCGCGTGTCGTCCAGATTCACGTTATCAAGGCGGATTTCACCCGCCAGCGCGCCGTCGTGCGCGATGATCCAGGCATGAGGATGTTTGGCAATGTTGTCCACCCAGGCACGGGCATCTTCCAAAGCCATGGGCGCAGAGGCCGACAGCCTGATGCCATACCCCGCAACAACATCAGGCTGATATCCAAGCGCAGCACGCGCCGCGGCGTCACCGTCAATCACCTTGCGGAGTTTGATCCCTGTCACCCCAGCCTCTTCAGCGCCTCGCCCAGCTTCGCCTTCTTCGCCTCCAGCGCGGCCTTGAGCTCGCGTGACTCGTCCAGCACTTCCGGCGGTGCCTTGGCCACGAAGGCGGCGTTATTCAGGCGGCCGTCCAGAACGGCCATGTCCTTCGCCAATTTCTCCAGCTCCTTGGAGAGGCGCGCGCGCTCAGCGGCGAAATCAATCATGCCTTCCAGCGGCAGGGCCACGGTGGCATCATCAAGGGCAATCTGCGCCGATGATTTCGGCACCTGATCTTCGAAAGTGAGAGACGACAGGCGGGCCAGACGCATGATCTCGGCCTCCCACTGTGCCACGCGCATCCGCGCCTCCTGCCCGCCGCCAACAATGACGCAGGGAATCTTGGCGCCGGCGTTGACATTCATTTCGGCGCGCACCGAGCGCACTTCGGAAATCAGGCGGATGACCCAGTTCATCTCGGCATCAGCCTTGGCGTCACCGAGGCCCTGATACGTGGGCCATTGCGCCGCCATCAGCATGTGATCACGCGCCGCTGTTTTCTGCCACAGCTCTTCGGTGATGAAAGGCATAAAGGGATGCAGAAGATGCAGGATCTGCTCGAAAGCCCAGGCCGCGCAAGCCCGTGTTTCCGTCTTGGCCACATCATCATTGCCCGAGAGGATCGGCTTGATCAGTTCCACGTACCAGTCGCAATAGACATTCCATGCGAACTGATAGAGTGCCGCCGCAGCCTCATTGTATTTGTGCTCGTCGATCGCCGTGGTGACGAGATCGCGCGTGCGCGCTGCCTCGCCGGCAATCCAGCGGTTGACCGGAAGACGAGCCGCAACGGGATCAAAATCATCATCGCGCGCCACGCCATTCATCTCGGCGAAACGCGCTGCATTCCACAGCTTGGTGGCAAAGTTGCGATAGCCTTCGACGCGCTGCTTCGACAGCTTGATGTCGCGCCCCTGCGCCGCCATGGCGGCCAGCGTGAAGCGCAGCGCATCGGCGCCGAATTCATCCATGATGTCGAGGGGATCAATGACATTGCCCTTCGACTTCGACATCTTCTGGCCCTTTTCGTCGCGGACCAGCGCGTGGATGTAAACCGTGTCGAACGGCACCTCCTTCATGAAGTGCATGCCCATCATCATCATGCGGGCCACCCAGAAAAAGATGATGTCAAAGCCAGTGACCAGCGTGTTGGTGGGGTAATGCCGCTTCAGTTCCGGTGTCTTGTCGGGCCAGCCCAGAGTCGAGAACGGCCACAGCGCGGAAGAGAACCACGTGTCGAGCACGTCTTCATCGCGCGTCAGCTTCACGCTTGCACCGGCAGCGGCCTGCGCGGCAGCTTCGGTTTCCTCAACGTAAATCTTGCCGTCATCGCCATACCACGCCGGAATCTGATGGCCCCACCACAGCTGGCGCGACACGCACCACGGCTGAATG
>CALMEZ010000260.1 GCA_937864985.1 uncultured Alphaproteobacteria bacterium | reverse complement strand
CAGCCCGGCTGGCAGCCACAAACCCAACACCGCCGTGCCACAAGCCTTTTACAACAAGGAAGAAGGTATCACGAAACTGGTGACGGAAACCGGCGCCGGGCAATGGGGCTCATCCCTTGCCATGGCCGGCTCCATGTTCGGCATTGACGTGAAGGTGTTTCAGGTCGGCATCTCCTATCGCCAGAAGCCTTATCGCAAGGCGCTGATGCAAGTGTACGGCGCCAAATGCATTTCATCTCCTTCCATGGAAACCAATGCCGGGCGGCAGATTCTTGCCGCCGATCCAAACTCGAACGGCTCTCTTGGCATTGCCATCTCCGAAGCAGTTGAAGTCGCCGCCACCAACCCAGACACCAAATATGCACTGGGCTCAGTTCTCAACCATGTGCTGATGCACCAGACCGTCATCGGCATTGAAGCCATCGAACAGATGGCCATGGCAGGTGCCTATCCTGACATTATCGTGGGCTGCACCGGTGGTGGCTCCAATTTTGCCGGCCTCACCTTCCCCTTCATCGGCGCACAGCTGCGCGGCGGCAAGAAGGTGCAAGTGATCGCTGCGGAACCCGCCGCCTGCCCGTCTCTCACGCGCGGCAAATACGCCTATGACTTCGGTGATACCTCGCACCTCACGCCATTGGTGAAGATGCACACCCTTGGCTCCACCTTCATGCCACCCGGCTTCCACGCCGGCGGCCTGCGCTATCACGGTATGGCGCCGCTGGTGTCGCACCTCAAGGAATTGGGCCTGATCGAAGCCGAGGCTTACACGCAGAATGCCTGCTTCGAAGCGGGCGTGCTCTTTGCCAAGACAGAAGGCATCGTACCAGCACCAGAGGCGACCCATGCCGTGAAAGGCGCTGTCGATGCCGCCCTGCGCGCCAAGCGCGACGGAACTTCACCCGTGATCCTGTTCGGGCTCTGCGGCCATGGCCATTTCGACATGCAGGCATACACGGATTATGCGGCTGGCAAGCTCGAGGACAAGTCCTACGACGAAGCGGCACTTGCCGCCTCGCTCGCAGATCTGCCGCGCATCGCTGCGGAATAGGTGTTTAGTTGGCGGCCTGCCGTTTGGCCACACAGGCCGCCAGCTTCTTCTTCATCATGTTGCCGCTGTGCCAGGCGACCTTGGCAACACTCTTGCCGCCAACAACAAGTTCGAATGACTGGTTGTCATCAACACCAGCCAGCGCTGCCTCGATGCTCGGCACGGCAAGCGAGATCGCCGGGAAGCCCTGTTCCTTGTGGAAGTAGTTGAAGGCCGTGACTGTCTGCGGCTTGTCGTTGGATTGTTTCAGTGTCACCTTGATCTGGCGCACCTTCGCGGGCCGCGGAATATCAGCGCCCCAAAACGTCAGCAACGCACCCTGATAGTCACCACCCGGCCCCGACAACATGACGAAACCTTGCTGGCGCGCAAAAAAGGCGGCACAATAATCACCGGGCTTTGCCTTTTTCGCGTCCTGGAAGAATTGCCACTTGCCTTTCATGTAGGCCTGATACTTCGGATCATTGGCGAGCAAATCCTGATTGGTCTGCGCCCGCGCCGCCGCCATGTTTTGGATGGCGCCTGCCAGTGCTTGCCCCATCGGATCGAGATTTGGCGGTGGTGTATTGTCGAGGTCAATGCGTTGCTGGCGCTCTTCCTCGACTTGATCTGCATAAGCTTGAGCCGCTTCTTGCGCCATCTCCTGGTTCTGCTGAAAAACAAAATCATTGTATTCGCAGATGTTCGGCAAGTCAGAGCAGGCCAAGGCCCGCGATGCACCTGAAAGCAGCCCGAAAACGACAAAACCGATGCGCACAACCTCACGAACCATGTCTCACAAATCCTTTTCAGAATCACAGAATCTTACGATCACTCAGGCACGGAATACAACGGCCGCACCGATGGCAATCAGCGCAAACCCGAGGACGTGCTGCAGCGTAATCGATTGTCCGAGATAGAAAATCGAAAACACAATGAACACGGAAAACGTGATCACTTCCTGAATGGTCTTGAGTTCGGCTGCTGAATAGACCACCGAACCATAGCGGTTGGCGGGCACCGCCAGCCAATATTCGAAGAATGCGATGCCCCAGCTGACCAGCACCACCACCCACAAGGGCCGGTCGGTGAACTTCAGGTGGCCATACCAGGCAAACGTCATGAACACGTTGGAGGCAATTAGCATCAGGATCGGCCACAGGGCCGCAGGCAGAAATGAAGGCATGGAACCATCCCTGGAATTGTGAATCAAAAGGGCCGCAATTCATTTGCGGCCCTTCCGTGAGAAATGTGGAATACGGGAACGGCCGCAGGGTGCGATGCCTGCCGCCATGCGAACCCGAACGGCCTAGAGAGACTGCTCTCCAGAAGGCCGGATCCGCACCAGGGTTCCCATTTTCACAGTGAACTCACTCGACATCGGATCACCTCCTTTCAAATGTTGACGACAGCGTCATGGTGCGCGATTGCTGGGCTTCTGACAAGAGGAAACTATGCAGCCTGCTTCG
>CALMEZ010000259.1 GCA_937864985.1 uncultured Alphaproteobacteria bacterium | reverse complement strand
CGACGCGGGTGCCGCCGGAGCAGGTGCCGCCGCTCGCGCACTGCGTGGCGCTCAACAGGCAGCAGGGCTGACCCACGCCGCCGCAGGCGCGGCACGTCCGCGTCGTGAGCGCGCACTCGTTGCCCGTCAGGCACAGCGGCAGCGTGCGGCAGCACATCTGGCCCGTCGCGCCGCAGGTCGTGGTGGGCGCATCGGCGCGCACGTCGGCGGCCACGTCCATCACCACAGCGTCGGGGCGCGGCACGTCCATCGTCACCGGGACGTCCATCGTCACCGGCACGTCCATCGCGACCGGCACATCCGTCGCCACCGGCACGTCCGTCGTCACCGGAACGTCCGGCGGTGGTGTCGGCGCGTCGTCGCCGACAGGCGCATCGGGCGGCGTGGGCGCGTCGTCTCCGATGGGTGCGTCGGGCGGCGGCGTGGGCGTGTCGTCACCGACGGGCGTGTCTTCGCCGACGGGCGCATCGTCCGGCGTCGGCTGGTCGGTGGCCACCGGCGTGTCTTCGCCGGGCGTGTTGTCCTCTGCGGTGTCTCCGCCCGTGTCCGCCGCCGTCGCGGCGTCGGGAACGATCACCGTTCCGTCGTCGTCACCGCAGCCTGCGAGGGCGGCGGTCAGTGCGAGTGTCCATGCGCCAACGCGCCAGCTCCGTGCGAGTCCCATGGGGACAACCATACCGCAGGGCCTCCACGGTTTGGAAGAATCGCCGCAGCGTACTGGAGTTCGGAGTACGCCGCCGCCGGGTACGGGAGCGGTCGCAATACGTAGGGCAACGCGGAGGCACAGCCGACGCGCGCAGGTCCGCTGCCGCCCCTTGGGTCCCCTCCGAGGCGACGCTCCGCCGCAACAACGAGCGACGAGGTGCCTCGCGCGTCGGCTGCGCCTCCGCGTTGCCCTACGGAGTGCGACCGCTCCCGTGCCCGGCGGCGGAGTACTCCGAATCCCAGGCAGCGTACCGCCGTCGCTACGCCGCGTTCTTCATGCGCACGATCCGTCGGGCGAGGTGAGGGTCGTGACCCGCATCGAGGGCCGCGAGCGTCTGCTCCAGGCTCTCGCCGCGCTCCAGCAGGCGCGCCGTCACGTGGTCGCGCAGGGCGCCCCAGCGCTTCGTCCACACGGCCTCGGCGCTGCCGCCCGCGTCGGTGCGATCGCCGAGCACGACGGCGACGCGCAGCGAGAGCTCCGGGTCGTCGAGGGTGTCGTAGAGGCTCGCCAGCGCCCGGAGCGGCCCCCTTGGCCAGGCCGCGCGACGAGCCGCCCAAGGTCATTCACAAGCTGTCCTTGGCCCAGTCCGATGCCCTGAAGGCCGCATTGAAGGACCTGACAGACGCCCGCAAGCTGCTGGACCCAACTGGCAAGTAGCCTGATCTGCCGCTTCATTAAGGATTTTCGGCTAGGAGCAGCCTGAACCATTTGTGGGGTTTTGGGTGCAATTATCGCGCATGATCGGCAAGCTGGCAGGTGTTGTCGGCTCGCGTTTCCTGGGGGCGGGCCTCGGCTTTGCCAGCCAGTTCGTGCTGGCGCGACTGCTGCCAGTGGAAGACGTGGGTGTTGTGTTCCTTGCCATGTCTTCGGCGGCCTTCATCAGCCTCGCCTTGATCGGCGGCTATGCCATGCTGGCGCTCACGCAGGTGCCGCGTCTCATGGAACTGGGCAAGCCGAAGCTGCTGCGCCAGTTCCACCAAAGTGCCCTGTGGGATGCCGGTGTGATGTTGCTGGTCACGGCGCTCGTTGTGGGACTTGCCATTTGGTCTGGTCACTTCACCCATGGACAAAAACTTGCCCTGCTATTTGGGTTGATCAGCGCGCCCGTGTCCGGCCTTCTGCGTTATAACAGCGTCATCGCCAATTCATTGCGCCGCTTTGAATTGTCCTATGTGCCGGATTTTCTGGTGCGCCCGGTGCTGCTGCTGGCGGGCCTGCTAGTGCCATGGGCGCTGGGCCTGCCGTTTGGCGTCGTTGCGGTTCTCATCCTCTTTGTGTCGATCGTCTACGTCGTGGCGCTGGGGCAGGGCGTAATGCTTGGGCGCGACAATCTTCTCGTCATGGGCTTGCACAAGCCGCGCAAACGCTTTGCCGCCGCGCTGCGCGGACGGGTGGTCTCGCTCACCATTGTGTCGGCGGTGGCGCTGGCCTTTGCTGATATTGTGACCCTCGTGTCAGGCCTCATCCTGCCGGAACATGATGTTGCCGTGGTCGGCGTTTGTGTGCGGCTTGCGGCCATTGCGGGCTTCGTGCTGCAGGCGGGCCAGCAGTTCATTCTGCCGGACCTGACACAAGCGCTGGTGCGCCGCGAGGATCGCCTGGCGCATTCACTGTTGATGAAGATCAACCTTACCACACTAGCCGTCATTGGCGCGGCACTGGTTGGTGCGCTGCTGCTGGGCGGTTTCGTGCTCGGCTTCTTTGGCCCGGATTATGTGGGCGGTGCGCAGCTTCTCGTCCTGTTCATCGTGGGGCAGGCAGTACGCGGCCTCGGTGGCATGAACCAGCATCTGCTGTCACTCGACGGCAAGCAGATGCGGACCGCTGGCGCCTGCCTGCTGGCGCTGGTGATCTTTGTCTGCCTTGCGGTACTGTTCTGCAAGACCATGGGTGCTATTGGCATGGGTTACGCCGTGGTGATTTCGGAAATTGCCTGGCAACTGGCCCTCGCCGCCCAAGCCCAGAAACTGACCGGCCGGCGCGGCGATCTCTTGTGGCTGGCCCACAATCCGGCCCGCTGATTTACAGCTATTAATTCTTGAGTTGCCTTTGCCCGGCCGGGCCGCTAGAGCCTTGTCCAAGTCGGAGCGTAGCGCAGCCCGGTAGCGCACTATTCTGGGGGGATAGGGGTCGTTGGTTCGAATCCAATCGCTCCGACCATTCTACCCCTCAAAGCAAAATCATTTTTTCAGTAGCGACAGGATCGATGGGTCAACACCCACCTTGCGCCGCAGCAGCCAAATTGCTGCGACATTCCACAGACATGTTCCAAAGGCGTTGGCCCCCGCTGCAGCGATGGCCCCGAAATGCGGGATCAAGGTCAGCTGCAGCGACAACACGATGCAATAGACGATCAGCATGATGCGCAAATAGGGTGCTTCAAGGCCAACAACCTGCATCATGTAGGCATTCGGGCCAGAAAGTGAATCAATGGCATAACCCAGGCACAGCACCATCAGCACCGGATACGAGGCCGCAAAGGCCGGATCAAAAATGCCGAGCAACTGGCGGCCAAGCGCCACCTCCAAGACAACGCCGACCAATGTCGTGGCGGCAATGGCAATGGCGATCATGCGGCAGAACTTCTGCAATTCGGCAATGCGGTTGGCGTGAAAATGCGCGGCCATGATCGGCGCGCCAACAAGACCGCCGGCAATCATTGCAAGCCCCAGCAGGTTGGCTGTTTTCTGCGCGGCAAAATAAGCACCGGCCTCGGCCGATCCCAGCATCGAGCTGACGACAACAACATCAAGCTGCTGGATGAGCGCGTAAAGCACCGCAGCACCCCAGATGGGGAGCAAGGTCTTGCGCCATGCGGGCCAATCACTGACAGGCCGCACGGCATGGACTGTGGCATCCACAACCTTGCGCAGGCCCAAGGTCTGCACAACGTCAATCACCACAAGCACGGCAATGGCGCACGCAATGGCAAGGGCCGCGCTCGCCTGGCCCGTGGCACGCACCGCGAGAAAGGCAACGAGCGGTGAAGCGATGCGCCAGATGATATCGCGTGGCGCCATGGCGAGGATGGTGCGTTCCGTGGCGCGCAACGCACCCGAAAGAAAATCTGCAAAGATCGTCGCTGCGGCCAAGAGCGCGACAGCAAACGCCCCATAGCGGAACCCGAACATGTCGGTTCCAAATCCGAGAAGCGATGCAATCACTCCAATCACGACCAGCAGAAGTGATGCCCAGCACAGCAAGCGGAGGCTATGCGCCATGGCGCCTGCCGCTTTGGCAGGCTCGTTCTTCACCAGATATTCCGGCCACCAGCGCAGGATGGTGGTGGGAAGCCCAAAGCCAATGATAGTGGACAAGACAATGCCGAGATTCAGCATCACACCGAACTTGCCATAGTCATCCGCGCCAAGCATTCGCGCAAAGGCAACCAGCATCAGGTAACTGAGGGCCGCACTCGAAATCTTGATGGCAAAGGCAAAGAAAGTTGGCCCCACCAGCTTTTCGGCTATTGCCTTGCCGAACAGCCGTTCAAGCCGCGGCTGGAGAAGGCCGCTGATCATGCGGAAACGGCGCGGTTTTGACGATGCAGCAGGGCGTCGACAGCGAGGGTGGCCGTCGGTTGCAGCGTGGCTGCAAACAGGCCCCACATCAGGCCAAGCATCCAGTAAAGGTGACGCCAGTGCTCCGTATCGATCTGCACACCTTGCAGGAACGTGGTGAGCAGCGGGCAGAACACGGCAATCGCTGCATTCTGCCATGGTGTTTTTGAACAGATCGTCTTGAAACCAATGATGATGGTGGACAGCACCAGCACAAAATAGGTGATGCCACCCAGCCAACCATAGGACGCAAAGGCGTTGAGGAACGTGTTGTGCGGGTCAAGGTCAAAGATGGTGTGGAACTGGTGCGGACCAAAGCCAAGCGGACGCACCATCAGCATCGGCACCGAATTGGCCTGGTTGCCGAAGCGGCCGGTTTCGCCCGCGTCATAATACTGAATCAGCGCAAAACGCTGCATGAAGGTTTCGCGGATTTCAGGGATGGACATCAATGCCATGAACGCCACCGCTCCCAGCAGCACCGATGTTGCGATGAAGGTGACAATGCGCAAACGCTTGCCAAGGCTGACGTTGAAAATGAAGCTGAAGAACGTCATCAGCACGGCAGCGCCCAGGAAATTGATCCAGGCCCCGCGCGAAAAGGCGAGAAACAAGGATGCAAGGATCGGCAACAGCGCCAAAGTAGAGAAAAGCGTGCGCCGTGCCGTGCCCAGCATAAGGCTCTGAAGCAGCATGATGGCGGGCAGGATCAGGTAGGTCGAAAACACGTTCGGATCCTTGAACATGCCCGTGGCGCGGCCCGGGATCTGCCCATGGCGCACGATCGGCACCAGGATGTTCATGAAATCCATGAGGCCGATGATCGAGGCAATCACCGCGCCGACAATAAAGCCCGACTTGATGATGTTGAAGCGCCGCACCGGATCGTAGGACACATAATAGGAAATCACGATGCCCATCACGGCCATGTAGGTCGAGGTGATGACAAACTGGCCTGCAAGGTCGGCGCCGACAACAGGGATGTAACTGAGAAACCCGCCGAGATTATAGACGATGAGCAAGACCGCCAGTGGCGCTGCACCAATGGTGCGGCTGAGGCCGCTGCGCCAGCAGGTGAGAAGCACCAGCGCAAACATGACGTCAACAGGCGCTGGCTCGATGAACACCACGAATGACGACGCAAACATGAGCCAGACAAGGGCATCACGAAAGCGTTCAGTCGGGAGGCCGGCGCGGACCGGCGTCCCTTCGAGGATGATGGCAGACATCGTTTAGTAGGCGTTTTCCGACTTCAACAGGGCAAATGGAGTTCTTGCCAAGATGTAAAGATCGAAGGTTAACGACCAGTTCTCAATGTAGTAGAGATCGTGCTCGACGCGGCGCTCGATCTTTTCTTCCGTATCGGTTTCGCCGCGCCAGCCATTGATCTGGGCCCAGCCGGTGATGCCGGGCTTCACCTTGTGGCGGGCGAAGTAACCATCCACCACCGTTTCGTAGAGATTGCCCGCGGCACTGGCCTTGGTGGCATGGGGCCGGGGGCCAACCAGCGACAGGCTGCCTTGAAGGACATTGAGAAGCTGCGGCAGTTCATCGAGGCTCGTCTTGCGGATGATACGGCCGACGCGCGTGACGCGCGGGTCATCCTTGGTGACAAGGC
>CALMEZ010000258.1 GCA_937864985.1 uncultured Alphaproteobacteria bacterium | reverse complement strand
TGGCGGGCGTGTTGTCCGCGTACGGCATGGGCTTGGCCGAGCAACGGGCGCTGCGCGAGCGGTCGGTCAATGCCGTGTTGCAAGCGGATGTGATGCCGGCTATTCGAACGGTGTTGGAGACACTGGCCGCCGAAGCGCGCGCGGAACTGCAGACCCGCGTCGACGAACTGCGTCAGGAAGAACGTCGGACTCAGGAAGCGCTGGCGAAAGCGGCGTCGCTTGAGCAGAAACAGCAGGGCATCGAGAGCGCCACCAAGGAGCGCGCCGATCGGGTCGCAGAACTCGAGCGGGCGCAGACGCGGCTGCTTCAGCGCGTCAAGCCGATGCTCAAGGCGATCAAGCAGAAGGATGGCGAGATCGATCGCCTGCAGCAGCAGATCGAATCCCTGCAGACGCGCATTTCGGCCGAAGCCGAGCGCTTCGCCGCCGATCGCGAGCGCGCCGAGGAGATGATCAAGAACCTAACCGAGAGCTACGAGCGCGAACGCGTGTTGAAGGCTCTGGCTGAAGGCGCGCTGGACACCGGCAAGAGTGTTCAGATTGCCTCGCTCGAAGACGGCACCTATGACTTCCGCGTTTCGGCGCCTGATGAAGGCATCCTGTGCTATATCAGCGGCGTTGAAGTGAAGGCTGGCAAGGTTGAACTGACCCCCGAGCACGGCAAGGCCTGCAAGTAACATCTACGAATTTTGATCCTCAGGGATCTGCGACGTGGCGGTGGTCTGATGGACCGCCGCCATTTTGTTGTGGCATGCGCCAAATGGCTGCCGGGGTTGTTGGGTTGCGGGTTGCCTCGCGGCAGGAGCTGCCGCATGAACGTCTCATGGGCGACAAAACGACCGAATCCGCTGGCGCCGCGCCACTGACACACCGGGAAATATTGCTGATTGTCATTGGCATTCTGCTTGCCATGCTGCTGGCGGCCCTGGACCAGACGATTGTCGTGACGGCGATGCCGACCATTGGGCGCGAATTGGGCAATGTGGCCTATCTGCCTTGGGTGGTGACAGCCTATCTTCTGGCCTCAACGGCGGTTACGCCGCTCTATGGCAAGGTTTCCGACATTGTGGGGCGGCGCAAGACGCTGTTGTTTGCGATCTGTGTTTTCACGTTGGGCTCAGTTGCCTGTGCGCTGTCGCCCAGCATGATCGTGCTGATTGTCTCACGCGCGCTGCAGGGGTTGGGCGGTGGTGGGCTGATCTCTCTGGCGCAGACAATCATCGCCGACATTGTGTCGCCACGCGAGCGGCCGCGCTACCAAATCTATGTGGCGGGTGTGTTTGTGACGTCGAGTGTCGCGGGGCCCTTGTTGGGCGGCGTGCTGGCGGAACATGCACACTGGTCGGTGATCTTCTGGCTCAATCTGCCGATGGGCATCATGGCGTTCCTGATGACCAACGGGCTTTTGAAGAAGTTGCCGCGACATGAGAGGCCGCACCAACTGGATTTTCTTGGGGCGGCGTTGATGGTGGCAGCAACGGTCTCTTTGATGCTGGCCCTGAACTGGGGCGGGCACCAATATGGCTGGACGTCTAGTGTGATCGTCGGGTTGCTTGTGCTTTCGGTAGTAGCGTGGGTCTTGTTTGTACTGCGGCTTCGCACGGCGTTGGAACCTTTCATTCCAACAGAGGTGCTGCGCAATGAGGTTGTGACCTACGGCGTGTTGACGGCGACGATGGCGATGGGCACGTTCATTGGTGTCACGGCCTATCTGCCGATCTACATGGAGCGTGCCTATGGCCTTTCGTCCAGCAATTCCGGACTGGCGCTGATCCCCTTCATGGTTGGCACGGTGACAGGGGCGACACTGGCCAGCCGCAGCATGGCGTCAGTGGCGCATTACAAGCGCTGGCCGATGGTAGGGCTTGGTATCGCGGCGCTGGGGCTGGGCGTCATCGCGCTGATGCCAGCTGGCGTGCCGCTGTGGGCTTTGGAGGTGCTGTTGCCGTGCATTAGCATTGGCCTTGGTTCAATCCTGCCAACCACGACTGTGGCCATCCAGAACGCCGTGCTACCGCACCAGATGGGCACTGCGACAGGGACCATGAACTTCTTCCGGTCGCTGGGCGGGGCGCTGTTGGTGGCGGGGTTTGGCGCAATCCTGTTTGTACAATTGCAGGAGGGCAATGAGGTTTCGGCGTTTCGGCCGGTGTTTGGCGTTGCGGCAGCAGCGATGGCGCTGGCCTTGGCATTTTTCTGGCACATGCCGGAGAAGCCATTGCGCAGCAAAGTGCATGGTGCGGAAGCAATGGAGTGAGGTGATGGCAGCTGGGATTGAGGGACTGGTTGATCCGCGCTTTGAAAAAGTGCGGGCGGCGTTTGCCAGCTGCTTTGCCGACGGGCTGGAGCATGGGGCGGCTGTCGCGGTGGTTGCCCATGGCAAGCTGGTGGTTGACCTGTGGCGCGGGCATGCCGATGCCGCGAAGACGAAACCTTGGCAACGCGACACGCTGGTCAATGTCTGGTCGGTGACCAAGGGCGTTGTGGCGGCGGCGATGGCCATGCTGGTGGAGCGGGGCACGCTTTCCTATGACGCGCCGGTTGCCGCGGTGTGGCCGGAATTTGCTGCCAATGGCAAGGACGCGATCACACTGGATCAGGTGCTGTCGCACACGGCGGGGCTCAATGGTCTGAACACTGCTTTGACCGTCGAACAACTATACGCCTGGACGCCTTACGTTGAGGCGCTGGCGGCCATGCGGCCGAACTGGGAGCCGGGCAGGGCGTGTGCTTATCATGCACTGTCGTACGGCCATCTGGCCGGCGAGGTGTTGCGGCGAGCGACTGGCAAATCGATTGGCGCCTTT
>CALMEZ010000257.1 GCA_937864985.1 uncultured Alphaproteobacteria bacterium | reverse complement strand
ACCGCAAGTACGCAGTGCACGGCCAGCCGGTCAAAGCCTGAGGTCGGGCGGTGCGGGAGCGCCCCGGCGGCGCGTGGGGGCTTCCTTCGCGCGCCCCGATCGCGCATAACTGCGCGGCCCCCTCTCCCTTGCCGCACGTCCGTTGAGTTCCGAGACCTTCCGGCGCCTCTTGCTCGAGGCGAACGTTCTCGATCGCGAACGCCTCGCCAAAGCCGAGGCCGCCGCGAGTTCGCGTGGCACCTCGTTGGAGCGCACGATCGTAGCGCTCAACCTCGCCGACGAAGCCGCGGTGTGGCGCGTGCTGGCGAAGGCCTACGGGCTGAAGTTCGTCGACCCGGCGAAGTTCGCGCCGGCGGCCGACGCGCTGAAGAAGGTGCCGAAGGAGCAGATCGAGCAGAACGAGCGCGCACAGCCAAACCCATCGGCTGCGCGGCCGTCGCTGTCGCGCTGACTCGGAGGGCCGCAGGTGCGCCGGTGTTGTTCCTGACTGCTCGATGGCGGCAACTGGCACCGAGCGACACCGGTAGCATCCTCGCGCGCCGCGAAGCTCGCGCCCGCACTCGACCAGAGCACCCGATGACGAGGACCCGATGACGACCCCCACCCCGATCCGCCCCGAGCACCTTGTCACCGCGAACCGCACCGGCATCTGGATCGGCATGCTGGTCCTCGGCTGGGCTGCGGTCATGGCCACGTGGGACTTCGGCCTCGGCCGCCCCGCCTACTGGCTCACGCTGGTCTCGGGCGCCGCGCTGCTCTGCTGCGTGCCCGCTTGGTTGGTGGGCCTTCGCGTGCGCCGCCAGCACCCGATCTCGTAGCACCTGCCACGAGCAGTACCGCGAGCCAACCCGCAACGTCAGAGGGCAAGCGACCTGCAATCGGGCCGAGGCAGGCTACAGGCGACCCTTTCACCGCGGCCGCGTAGCACCGCAGCTCACACCGGGTCGCGCGACGGTTGCGCGGCAGCGACCCTGCTGCGCAGCGGTGCGAGCACGTCCTGTTCGAGCTGGTCGCGATAGAACAGGTTGTAGGTGTCGAAAGGTATGATCTGCCCGGCTGGCGTCACAAAGTGGACGCAGGAGCGCTTGACGCGGGAGATGCAGAAATTGTGGGCATCCAGAAATTCAACGATGGCGATGCGGAAAATGTTTTCATAACCCATGCCTTCCATGACTGGGATTTTCGGAAGGCAACACAGCAGTGAATCCAGCCGTTCCGGGTTATTGCATTCGACTGTCGACAGCGAAAAGAAATTGAGGATCTGCTTGTGCAGGTCCGGGTATTTTTCGAACGTGATGGCATTGGGCAGCGCCTCGACCAGCATGTCCTTCGGGAAATAGCTGGTGATAGGCGCAATCCTGTCGCCATTGCGCAAGGCATAGCCGATGGCGATCGATTCCGGGTTGCAAGGCAAGGGAATGATATCACCCGCCTCGAAGACCGTGTCTGCATCAATGATGCGCTTGCGGATATCCGACAGGACAAAGCGGTCCGTCGCTGGATCAAAGCCTTCATTGCGGCCGGCATCCTGTACCGGCTGGAAGGTGATGCCGCGCACGCATTTCCACTGCAAGGCATGGCGAATGATGTCACCCAGCTCGTCGTCATTCTGGCCGCGCTTGACGACGACGACCAGGGTTGTCGAAATGTTATGTTTTTCAAGAGCTTCCAGGGCTTCTCTACGAATTCGGGTGAGGTCTGCGCCGCGCAGATTCTTGAGAACGGCGGAGCGCAGGCTGTCGAACTGCAGGTAGACTTCAAAACCCGGCTTGAAGGCCGCCAACTGCTTCACAAAAGCCTCATCCTGGGCGATGCGAATGCCGTTTGTGTTGAGCATGACATGGCGGATGGGGCGGCGCTTGGCGGCCTCAATGATCTTGATGATGTCCGGATGGATGGTGGGTTCGCCACCCGAAAGCTGCAAGAGATCCGCCTCGCCTTCAGAGGCTACCAACGCATCCATCATGCGCTCGATCTCAGCCAATGGCCGGTGATAGGTCTTCGCCGTGGACGAGTCCGCAAAGCACATGGGGCATGTGAGATTGCAGGCCTCATTCACGTCGATCAGGCCGAGGCAGGAATGCTGCTCGTGGTCGGGGCAGAGACCGCAATCATAGGGACAGCCCTGCTCCGTTCTTGTCTGGAACTGCTGTGGACGGTCACCGGGTTTCACATAGTCCTGCGCCAGCTTGTAGAAATTGACGTCAGTGGAAACCAGCGCCTTCTCGACACCATGGGTCTTGCAGCGCTTGAGGTAATAGACATTGCCGTCATCAAAAATAATCTTGGCGGGCACCAGCGCATAGCACTTCGAACACAAGGATGTGGTTTGCCCGTGAAAAATATATGGCGCGATCTTACGGGCTGGTGCGTTCATGCGGTTTCCCCAACATGACCAAAGCGTAAGCGATCAGGCCTGCACAGACAAGGTGGAACAGGTTGAGGGGCCCCAGGATGGGGGCGTATGGTTTCAGGAATTCCCAGGCGAAGCGTTGCACGGCATAGAACAACACCATCGCGTAAAAGCCGTTGGCCATGAACCAGGTGTTTCTGCGTGCCAGCAAGACAAGTGTGACAACGAGGAAGGCCAACATGGCGAAGGATTCATAGAGCTGCACCGGATGGCGCAATACGCCATCACCGAAGTCCACACCCCAGGGCAGCGATGTCGGTGTGCCGTATGTTTCATCCGACAGGCCGGTCAGGAAACAACCCCAACGCCCGACGACTACCGTTGCGCAAAAGGCTGGCACGAAAATGATGCCTGTTGAGCCGCGCATGCCGCGCCAAGATTTGAAAGTTTCAACGCCGATGATTGCGCCAGCGAGCGCGCCAACGATGCTGCGTGCGACTTGGAAATTGCCGGAAAGACACAGATTTAGGGTTCCAAAGGCGTAGCCGCCAACCGCAGCGCCAATCAAAAGTGCGACGGCATAGCCAAAGCCCGCCTGCTCCACCCGCTGCATGGCGGATTGCAGGCGCCAACGATAGACGATGGCCGTCAGGGTCAGAGATGTAAGTGAGGCCAGAAGATCAAAGATTGCATGAACACCCATGACGCGCAATTAGCACGATTCACGGGTTGATGTTCACTGCCTCTCGAGTGCGTCCTTGATGATCTTCTGCAGGTCTTCGCGGCGGTATGGCTTCATGATGATGAAGCCTTCCTTGAAGCGTGGCTCGTCCTGATGGACCATGGCGCCTTTGGGATAGCCAGAGGTGTGCACGATTTTCAGCGCAGGCTTCATGCTTTGGGCCGCCTGTGCAAGGTCGAAACCGTTCATGCCGCCGGGCATGACCACGTCCGAGAACATGAGGTCGATATCATCATGTTCCTGCAGGCGTGAGAGGGCTTCGAAGCCATCTCCCGCTTCCACAATCTCATAGCCAAAATCTTCAAGGAAGCCACAGGCCACGGCGCGCACGGCCTCCTGGTCTTCGACGACGAGAATCTTGGGACGGCGCACTTCGACAGACGCTGCCGGCCTTTCTCCGCTGGTTGCAACAGCAGTTGTAGAGGCCGGTGTTTCCGCGGATGGCGTATCCACTTCGCCTGGGCGCATGCGACGCGGCAGGTACATCTTGACTGAGGTGCCGTGGCCCACTTCGGAATAGATCGAGATGTGACCGCCCGACTGCTTGATGAAGCCGTAAACCATCGCGAGGCCGAGGCCGGAGCCCTTGCCCGCGGCCTTGGTCGTAAAGAAGGGCTGGAATACCTTTTCCAGGAGTTCGGGCGACATGCCGGTGCCGGAATCTGATACGGCCACCATCACATAATGGCCCGGCACCACGTCTGGGTTCTTCTCGGCATAGAAACGGTCGAGATAGGCCGGATGTGTTTCAATGGTCAGCTTGCCACCTTCCGGCATGGCGTCACGGGCATTTATGGCGAGGTTGAGGATGGCGCTTTCGAGCTGTGACGGATCAATGAGTGAGCGTGGATCACCGGCCATGGTGTCGACGCGCAGTTCCATATTCTCACCGATGGTGCGGGCCACAAGGCTTTCCATGCCACGCACCAGTTCATTGATGCTGGTGTCGCGGGGTTCAAGTTCCTGTTTGCGCGCAAAGGCGAGGAGCTGGCGCGTGAGGTCTGATCCACGGCGGGCCGCCTCAGCAGCTTCGGTCAGGCGTTTGGAGGACTTCTCATCGGCAGTGATCTTGCCATCCAGCAATTGCAGATTGCCGATGATGATTGTGAGAAGATTGTTGAAGTCATGCGCAAGACCGCCGGTAAGTTGACCCACGGCCTCCATCTTCTGGGCCCGCTGAAGCCGGTCATTGACCTGCTTGCGCTCGGTCACGTCAACGATCTGGATCACCAGCTGTTCGGTACCGCCCTTCTCGTTCTTGACGAGTGCGACAGATGTTGAGCCATGCACCACCTTGTTTTCCGGTGCGGTGAAGCGCAGTTCGAGCTGATATGACGACACCTCGCCGGAAAGCAGCTGGCGCAGGCCATTCAGGAACTGGCCACGGTCGTCCTTGTGCAGCAATTCATCAAAGCCGTAGGTGGCCGAAGCAATGTCCTTGCGACTGAGGAAGTGCGCGAAGGCTTCATTGGCAAATTCAATCTGGCCGGTTGGCGAAATGACGGCCATGGGATGAACGCTTGCCGCAAAGGCAGCGCGAAAGCGTTGATCGCTGCGGTTGGTAGCCATGGCAGCAATCTTCTTCTCGGTCACGTCTTCCAGCATACAGACGGACTTCTCAAGTCGGCCCTTGTCTCCGCGATAGGCTGTCATCGACAGGAGCACCGTGGCGAGCGAGCCATCCTTGCGGGTCACCAGAATTTCTTCAGAACGGCAGGAACCGGTGACCAGATATTTGGGGTAGATGTTCTTGACGAGGTGACTGCGCGATTCAGCCGGCAGGAATTCGCTGAAGGCCTTGCCCAACACTTCGTGAAGCGCATAGCCGAGCCCCTCGCACCAGGCGCGATTGGCCGCCATCAAGCGGCCTGAGCCATCCATGGCATGGAGGGCCACGGGCAAAACGGCCAGCATTTTCTCGTAAACGCCGCCATTCTGGTCCGGAAAAAATGGCGCGACTTGCGTGCGCGTCGCTTCCGGCCGCTCGACACGCCAGCTCCCGGCCTTGGCACCCAATTCATCCCAACCCGTAAATCCCAACGCGTTCATCACAAAAACTCTCCCGAATCCTTAACGCAACCTATCGCCCGCGCGGTTAACGGCCTCTTGCGGGGTTCAATAGAGTTGCGGCCTTCACCATCATATCTGGTGAAGATTTAGGGATTGGTTAAAAGATGATGAAAACTAGCCGGGCCTGCCAACAGCTTCAGCGGTAATAACTGCTGAGAGCAATCCGTCCTCATCCCTTGCTTCGGGAAGGAGCGACACTTCCTCCGCCAGTGTAATTCTCGGGGCCGCGCCGCCGCCGGCCAAGGCTCTGGCTTCGGCAAGTGCCGTGGCCAATTTGCGCGCTTCGGCGAGGGCCAGCTTGCCGCTACCAAAGACGTGAGATTTGCCATCGCCGTGGACCCGGAAGATGCCGTTGCCATCACCCTCAACAGTCACCACAAGCCGCACGGCAACCAAAGCCGCCGCCGCACCAACGGCGTTGGCGACGTCGCAGAAAGGCGCGAAAACAACTTCACAACCGAGGCGCCGCGCGACTTCGCTGTAAAAGATTTTTACTGGTCCGCCGACGGCCACCAGCGGAACCTTTGGGCTGATGGACACATGGGCCTGACCGATTTCCGTGCGGCCGCGCGCCGTGGTATCCACGATGGTTTCGCAGCCCTTGATGTCGCCTAGAGCGGTGTGCAGCATGATGTGTGCCGACTTGTAAACAGTCTCACTCCAGACTTCGCGGGCGAATTCTGCGGCTCCCTCGTCATCAACTAACTTCATCGTGCGCATGCGGCACAAAAGCTTTGCACCGATGATGGCTGCTTGCCTCGTCCATGTGTCCTGCATGTTCAGCACATGGGCAGCATCGGAGGGTGTAAAGGCGCTGATCTGCACGAGGCCCTTGCGCCGCAGCACCTGAAGCGCACGCTGGGCGGCACTTGAAACGGCGAGCTTGCGCATCGGGACGGGGCTTTCCCCGGCCATGGCCAGCACTTCGGCCTCACGGGGTTTCAGGTCCCCTGCCCCTGAAGATTCAGTGCGGCCAAAGGGAAGGCATACAAAACGGCCATGGTGGGAGCCACCGTCGGTTTCCGCGAGGTCGGCCTCCAGCATCGCCAATACTTGCGGATGGCGCGAAGCCAACAAGGACAATGGCACGGCGCGCTGCGGGCCGATTTCGAGGCGCCCATTGGTTCCAACGGTTGTTTCGCTGTCGCCACCGAGCCCGATGGTTTTGACATCGATGGCCTTCACCATGGTGCGCCAACCGCCCACTTCAGCGCCTTGAGAACCGATGATGGGTTGCCCGTTCAACACCAGTCCGACGTCCGTCGTGGTGCCGCCCATGTCTGACAGGATGAAATCATCAAGTCCTGACAGCCAGCGGGCGCCGACGAGGCTGGCGGCTGGGCCGGAGAGTATGGTCTCGATGGGGCGGCTTGCAACGCTATCTGCCAGGGCCAGGCTGCCATCACCCTTCATGATCATCAGCGGGCAATCCAATTGCAGGCGCTCCATGGCGGTTTTGACAGCCGCGATGAGATGGGAAATGTGAGAAATGAGACGCGCGTTCAAGACAGCGGTCATGGCGCGGCGCGGCGCATCGAGCGCAGATGACAATTCGCTTGAGAGGGTTGCCGGCGCATGGGCAAACTCCTCGACGATGGCACGTGCCTGCTCTTCGTGGGCATTGTTGCGAACAGCAAAGGATGATGCGATCGCATAGGCCTTGACCTTGCCATGTAGATTAGCGAGCTGCTGGCGCAGACTGGCGATATCCAGTGGTGATCTTGCCTCACCATTATGATCATGCCCACCAGCTACCAGAATGATGGGCATATCCGGGAATGAGGCGGCCACGCCCATGCGCTCCACCATTTGCGGGTCAAAACCGATGAGAATGGCGGCGGTCGCCGAGCCGTGGCCTTCGACGACAGCATTGGTGGCGAGCGTGGTTGATATTGAGACAAGTGATATGGCGTCTGGCGGAATATTGCCCTGGACGGCCGCTGTGGCGCGGGCCATCGCCTCACCGACGCCGATGGAAAGATCACCCTTGGTGGTCAGGGCCTTAGCCGAAGCGAGAACCTTATGCGTGTCACGCGCAATGACGACGGCGTCGGTGTATGTGCCGCCTGTGTCGATGCCAATGATGAATGATGGACTTGCCGGGGCGGTTTTCATGCCAGTTGCCATAGTGGCGGCGACATTCACCAAAAAGCCCCTCGCCGTGCAAGCGGGAATTCACATCTGCAATCGTGATAAAATTCACCCTTGAAATGGGATCAGGTCTTGAGGCGGGCCATATTCCGGCGGATTTCAGCGATGGACCCTGCCACCGCGGCACGGTCAGATTCCAGCGCAACAACCTGCACGGCCGCCGTCAGCCGGGCACCCGCAAATTCCGGATTGGGCACACTGGCCAGTTGCCTTGCGAGACGGCGCGCTTCTGCCAAGGCTGAATCCAGATCGCTTTGCGAAGCGATCAGCCCCTCTATGGCGCGCTCATGTGCCAGGCGCAGCGTATTGACCTGCCACATCATGCCGCCCTCTTCCTCCGACACGGCACGCAGCCGCGCCTGCTTGGCGCGTTCTTCGTGGCCGTATCGCGAAGGCAGCAGGGCGCCAAGCTTGACGGCCACATTGATCTTGCCGCTGAAGTCATTGCTGGTCGTCTTGACGCCCTGATTGTTCAGATCATCGTTCCAGCCTGCCGATACTGAGACATCAACGGCATCGTAGGTGCGCATACGGCTGTTCAGATCGCTGAGGTCCGCCTCTGCCCGCAGCAGTTCGCGACCGAGAATGGATGCGTTGTCGTTGATGCCCAGGAGATCATTGGTGCGGCGGTCAGCCTGAGAGCGCGCGGCGGCGGCATCGGCGAAGATCTTGTCAATACTGGCGATGATGCCCGTGGCCTTTTCGTGATCGATGTCGCCCCGGTTCATGGCCGCGCGGGTTTCGGCCTTCAGGCTTTCCAGCCTCCGGTTGCTACTGCGAATTGAATCAGCTTTGGCGCGATAACCCGCCGCTGTCAGACCCTGCGGCGAAATGAACACCAGTTTGCGCAATCCGCTTTCAGCTTTGTAAAGCCGGCAGCGCACCTCTGCAGCCTCTTCGACTGTGTTTGCCTTGCCGAGATCTGTCAGGCTCATGCCCAGGCTGAGGGAGGCCTTGCCCGTATCATTGTAGCTTCCGCGCAGGCTGGGTGAGCGCATGATATCCGTCTGGGCGGCAGCATCCTCGCGCAGGAATTCGCATTGAGCGGGATCCCGCTGGGGGCGTGACGCGACCGGTGTGATGACGACGGGCGGTGTGATTGCTGCAGCGATGGCCTGAGGTGAAGCTTGCGCCACCTCTGGTTTTGAGGTGGCGACGGTGGTTGACACCGCATCCTTGACCTCGGAAAAGGTCATCAACCTCAAGTCATCGGGCATGAGTTGCGGTGCAGAGGAACAGCCCGCCAGACCCAGCAGTCCAAGGCCCATCATCCCTGCGGCGAAGGCCGGGCTTCGCCTAGAAAAAGAAAGGTTTGCGATAGCCATGGATGATTTCTCGGGTTGCGGCAGCTTTATCCTCCAGCTCAACTTCTACGAAGAAGCCTCTGATCGTCTTGCCGAAAAATGGATGGACGCCGGTGATTTCACCAGGCAGCACGGCGCCGGCATGACCGGCCAGTGAACAAAAGAAAATCGTGGCGCGGCATGTATAGAGCGGCGCGCCCTTCAGGAACATTTTTTCGTTGCCGTAGGGCACGAACAACACGTCAATGCGCTTGTCAATGGCGCGGGCCAGCGCCGTTGATTGTGTTGCCGAAAGCTGCTGCCTGAGAACTGCAATGCTTTGCGACACGTTGGTTGAACTGTCTATGGCGGACGCCAGCTTATCCTTGGCAACGGCCCGGGCCGCCAAAGCATCAACAGCCTGCTTATTCAGCAGCAACATGTCTCCGCCGCCAGCTGCAATGCCGGAGGTGTTGTCGCCGCGCTTCAACGCATCCAGCAATGTCGACAACATTTCCATGCTGCCTTGAAGATCGTCCTTCTGGGTGGCCGTGGCATCGATGTCACTCTCAACCGAAGCCAGGCGCTGGCTTGCCTCAATCAGACTGAAGTTACCAGCCTCATAGTAGTTCTTGGTGATCAAACGCTTTGAATAGAGGTCGTTCAGGTTGGCAACCGGGCCCCTGCCCTTGAGTTCTGCGTCGAGTTTTGCCTTGATGCGCTCCAACCGCTTCAGGTTCTGCGCGGCATTTCGGATTTGCCGCTGGCGGGCAACAATTTCCTTTTTGACCGTGCCTGACACATACTTCACGAGCTCATCAGCATCGGCCAGCTCGCGGGTGGCGGTTGCCTTGGAAAAAGCTATGTCTGCTTCACGCTGTTCGCTCTGGTTGATTTGCACTTTCAGGCTGGAGATTTCAGCCTCGACCTTGTCCACCAGCATGTGGCCTTTGGTCAGTGTCATGGGTGCGGCCCAACCAGACGACAGCAGAAAAAATCCGATCAGCACGCCATAGAACGTGAACGCGAGGAACAACGCGAACAGCAGTACGAACGCCAGGCGCTTGTACATGGTTGACACGGCGTTCATGAACCTGTCGGACAGCCACTGGAAGAGTGTCTTGCGGGGCGACGCTGGCTTCAGAGCAGCTGCGTGCGAAACCTCCTGGTCAAGCTTTGGCTCTGCAATGCCGACATTGCGCTTGGGTGGGTCAATGCCCAATGACCGCCACAGCTGTCCTGGCCTCATGGGTGCCGTCAGTACGCTCGCCACACCCGGGATGCCCAGATAGTCGCTCACTTTTGAAAGCGGGCTGATAACGACGATTTTTGGCCGCCAAGGCAGTGCCACAAAGAGTGGCACGATGAGTTCCGCTGCCAGGTTGCCATCGCGCCGATCCACCAGGATCACGTCATACCGGTTCTGCTGCACCAGCTGGATGGCCTTGTTGACATCCGTCTGATAGGCGACCTCGACCTTCCCGATGTGCCCAGACATGATGTTGCACAGCTCGTCAGCACCCGAAGCCGGCCCCACATAGAGGGCGCGCTTGACGGCCTGCGCTGCTGTGCCCATCGGCACTATGGTGCGGCCATTCGCCATCAGGCCAGCTTCACCTTCTTGGTTTTCTTGACAGCACCACCACGCGTTTCCCAACTGGTCGTGCCGAGCGTGGCGAGGGCCAGCGGCGTCATGGTGAGGTACATGATCGGGAACACAAAGGCCATCGAGAGGAACCAGATGCCGGATGTGCGGGCCATTTCGGGGAGCTTGTGCTTGTTCAATTCATAGGCCAGTGCAAAGACAGTAACCAGCAGGGCATGCAGGATCATTGGAATGACGAAGCCCAGGCGCGCGACCTGAGCGGCAAGCGTGAGCGGATAGAACATCAGCAGCAGCGCCATTGACATGTAGTGCATCAGCACAAATGGATGAAAACGGCCGAGGTAAGGAATGGCCGTTATAAAATCTACAAGGTTTGAACGTCGCCAGCGCAACTGCTGGCTCAGATAATTCGGTATCGTGGCTGGCGCTTTTGTGAAGCAGCGTGCGTGGAAGCAAAGCCTTGTCTTGTACCCTCTCTCGACCAGCTTGCGGGTGAGGAATCGGTCCTCACCATACTTGACTTCGTCTCCAAGGAATGTGCGCTTCTCAACATCATGATCCACCGCCAGCAAGGCGGCACGCTTGTAAAGCGTCAGGCAGCCTGACAGGCACATGATGTGGCTGAAGGCATTTTCCAGGTTCTTGAGAAATTGATAACCAATCCAGTATTTCACGGCTTGCATGCGGGTGAGCCAATTCTCATCCGCATTCGACACAAAAACGCAGCCCCCTGCTGCATCGACATCTGCCGTGTACATGTGGCGCACAAGTGTTCGCAGTGCACCGGGATCAACAATGACGTCGGAATCTACCGACATAATGCAATCCGTGAAGGTTTGCAGGACCGCGTTCTTGATGCCAATGCGCTTGCCCACGTTCTTTTCGTTCTGGATGACCGTCATCCAGGGGTAAGTCTTCGCAATGTTCTGGAGATGCTCATAGGTGTCATCGGTCGACCGGTCATCAATGAACACCACGCGCAGCTTGTCGCGCGGATAATCCAGCGCCTCGAAAGACGCGGCAGTTTTCAGGATATGGGAACCTTCGTTATAGACCGGCACAACGATGGCGACGGTGGGCCAGATGGGCGGATCGCGGTCGTAATCCTTGTCAGTACGGCGGTCGGCCAAGCGGAGCGTGCTGCCGAAGACGTAGCGGTTCGTGAAAACCAGCAACACCAACACAGCAAACAACCATTCGATCGCAACAAGCGACAACATCTACCGGACACCGCCCCCAACGCCACACACTTTGCAACTCAACCACAGGAAACACGTTGCAACTTAAGCAATTGGTAACACTGAAAGCTTGCTTTGCGGTTAAGGGGGCACCCCGTGATTTCAGGAATTCGAGCGTATATTCCATACGGTCAATTAACCTTTAGACTCGTTTACCCCGTTTCTTAACGACGCTGCTACCGCCCCCGTGATTTGAACGATGCAACAAAACAAATAGCGACAGGGACAGACCATGAGCGTGCAGACGGCGACACAGATTTCAAATGACGCAAAGAGCGATCTTCCTTCTATCCGGCTGGTCAAGACAGAACCTGTGGCCCTGCCCGACCCGGTGACGGCGCGGGTGGCAGTCATCGGACTCGGCTATGTCGGTCTGCCGCTGGTTCTGGGTTTTGCCAAGGGCTCACGCGCCATTGGCCTCGACATCAGTGAAAAGAAAATTGAAGAGTTGAAGCAAAACATTGATTTCACGGGTGAAGTGACCTCTGATGAATTGCGCGGCGCCGATGTTGACTATACCTGCGACGCTGCCGGCCTGAACGCAGCCGATGTGATCGTCGTTTGTGTTCCAACCCCGGTCGACAGTCACAACAACCCCGACTACGGCCCGCTGATTGCCGCATCAAAATCCATCGGCAAGAACATGAAGCGTGGCGCCTTCGTCGTATTCGAAAGCACGGTCGACCCTGGCACAACAGAAGACAAGTGCTTGCCCGTGATTGAAGCCCACAGCGGCATGAAGGAAGGCATTGACTTCTACATCGGCTATTCGCCGGAACGCATCAATCCCGCCGATCCGACACGCAAGCTCCCGGATATCAAAAAGATTGTCGCAGGCTCGACACCGGAAGGCACTGAGTTCCTCGAAAAGCTCTACAGCCGCGTGATCCGCGCCGGCCTGTTCAAGGCTGCTTCGATCAAAGTGGCTGAAGCAGCGAAAATTCTCGAAAACACCCAGCGCGACGTCAACATTGCGCTTATGAACCAGATGATGATGCTGTTCGACAAGATGGGCATCCGTTCAACGGATGTGATCGCGGCGGCAAGCTCGAAGTGGAACTTCCACCATTATCGTCCCGGCCTTGTGGGTGGCCATTGCATCGCTGTTGACCCCTACTTCCTCGTCGACGCCGGGCGCCGCCATGGGCTTGCCATGGAACTGGTCGCCGCAGCCCGCGAAGTCAACGAGAAAGCTGCGCATTATCTGGTCGAAAAGACCGAAGCCTTGCTCAATCGCCGCCACGGCCTGCGCGGCGCCAAGATCCTGGTGCTGGGCCGCAGCTTCAAGGAAGACTGTCCGGACACCCGCAATTCCAAGGCATTTCCACTGATGGACGCGCTGTGGACACGCGGGGCGGATGTGTTCAACTTTGACCCGGTTGCGTTCGATGACCACTTCGAAGGAGGCCGCGGGGCCAACATCGTTGATGAACCTGCTGCTGGCGGCCCTTATGACGCCGTGATCTTTACCCTTGCCCACACGGTGTTCCGGCAACAGTTTGATGGTGCCACCCTCACTGCGCTTGCCAAAAAAGGCGCCCCACTGATCGACATGCGCGGCAACTTCGAAACAGACGCTGTCAAAGACTGGTTTACCTACTGGAGGCCGTAATCTTTCCAGCAATCAAAATGAAAAACCCCGCCGGAGACGGCGGGGTTTTTCATCTATTGAATCTCAAATGGCTAAACACATTATTTGAGAAGGACAACGCGTGCGGTCGCTTTGATGCCGTCCGGCACTGGAACGTCGGTTCCACCATAATTGCTGTTCAACACCAATTCCGGACCTGGCTTCAACAGGAGCTTTTGGGTAATGATTGATGTGTAAGCGGAAGACGCCGCGACCTTGCTGCCAGGATCGACAAGAAGGTTTCCACGCGGCAAGTAAATGGTACCCGTGAGCACCGCAGCATTGTTGCTGTTGATACGGTGCTGACGCCCAATTGGTGCCGCCCTGTCTTCAAAGAACAACAAACCAGACATTGCGCCGGCGTTCGCACCACTCAGATTTACCGTTGTGCTTCCAATAAAATTCACGACCGATGCTGCACCGGTCAGGTAAAATCCCACATGAGTACCCTGGATCTTGGCGGTGTCCGAGATTTTGAATTCACCATCCTTGATGATGTAGGTGCCGGGCGCAAAGGTTACATCAGACGACCCGGTGATCGACAGGCCCCCGCAATAGACGCCAGGCACCATGATCATCGGGAGATTGTTGATCTTCAGATTTGAAAATGTGCAACCGCCGAACGTCGGCGCAGGCCGGGAAGCGAGTGGGTCATCAATGACCGGGCAATCCGTTGTCGCTGCGGGCGTAATCGTGCCCGCATTTGAAACACCGCCGACTGAGCATGTCGAATCCGCTGTGATGACAGCAGAGTTGCCCACGTTAATGCCGTCTGCTGCGGCTGAATTTGAGTAGAAGTCACATCCATTCGCTGTGACCTTGCTGTTGCTGCTCAGGTCTCCAGTCTTGCTGGCGCCTGGATCCAGCAACAGAACGCAGATATTTCCCCGTCCCGCAGCTGAAGCAGTTGCATGGGCGACCACAGGTGTTACTGAAGCGCCCAAGAAATGGGCGAAAAACGGCGACCAGGTTTCGTTCAGGTTTACGGTGACTGTCTTTTTGCTGCTGTCAACGGATGTCGTTACCGCGACAGATGATGAACCGGCGTAACCAGACAAGGCAAAATTGGAAGCGGCATCCGAAATGGACTTGGAGCTGGATGTGGCAACGGAAAATTCCTTGGCACCAGCCAGGGCGGCGTCGTCGGCTGCTGCCTGAAGTTTTTCATACTTCATATTGTATATGGCAAAATCTGACCCGACGCCGACGGCAGCCATAATCGCTGGGAGCGACAACGCAAACATAGTTGCCGTTGAGCCAGACTGGCTCCCCAACAGTCGCCGAAGCATGCGCCCCGGCAGGCCCAACATTCCGCGTTTCTTTTTTGCCAACTGGCGTTGCATAATGATCTCCGCGACAGACTTTAGGCGTAAAAGGCGAAAGATGCCGTTAACGAGTTGAATCAAATTCAGGCCTAAATCCTTCAACCTTCATTAATCATTCCCGTTCACAGGCAGTAAGTCTCATTCTTGTAAGAACATGCTCTGGGGATAGGGTAATGGCAGGCAAGACATCAGTTAACGGCAGCATCGCAAAGAGAATTGGGCGCTTGGTTGCAGTCTCTGTTTTTACGGCGGTGACTGCTGCTGCCTCGACCATTTCATTTCTGAATTTTCAGCGCGGAATTGAAGCGACTCGTAGCAACCTGGAAGGCACGGCGTTCGTGCTTGCAGCAAGCACTGCAGATGCTTTGGTAGCGCGAGACCAACAAGCCGCCATGAATTCGTTGCGTGCTGTGGCGCGCATTCCACACGTGGTTTCGACCTATGTCATCGACAGCGACAGCAAGCTTTTGGCCAGTGTTGGCCAGGGTGCCATCCTTAATGAAAGTGCGGCGGACCCATCGACCTCGGCGCTGCAGCTGCTCAGCAAATCCACCATGGCGGTCAGCGTCGACATCGTGAAAAGTGGTCAGGTTTCCGGCCAGTTGGTGATGATCGCCAACATCGATGACTTGCGATACACATTCCTTAAAATGGCGTTGTCAACATTGGCGGCAGGTGTTCTTGCGGCCTTTCTCGGCGTTATGGTGGCAAAGCCGCTGCAACGGCGCGTTACCGGGCCGATTTCCGCCCTGACAACGACAATCCAGCATTTGCGCAAATCAAAAGACTATTCGGAAAACATTGATACTTCTGATGCAAAGGAAAACGATGAAGTCGGCGTGCTGACCCGCTCATTCAACGGATTCATGGAAGACATCCGCAGCCGCGATCGGTCGCTACGCCAGCTTGCCTATTTTGACCCGCTCACTGGCTTGCCAAACCGTGCATTTCTGCAGCGGGAACTCGCAAGCCTAAGAGAGGAAAAGGGCACAATGCACGGCGGTGCGATTGTTGCATTGTTCAATATCCATGGCTTCCGCGAAATGAACGACGCTTTCGGCCATGCCATGGGAGATGGCATTCTCATGTCGGTTGCAGCCCACATCAAGCAGGCCAGCGGTGCGTCTGGCAGCAACAACATTCTCGTCACACGTTTTGGCGGCGACGAGTTTGCATTGTTCGCCACGGGAATTGCAACCGTCACACTGGCTGAAGAGGCCGTGGCGCGCGTGCAAGCTGCCTTCTTGAAGCCCATGTCAATAGGGCAGATGGATTTGCACGTTTCTCTTACAGCTGGCGCTTACTGGCTTGCGCCTGACATAGCGTTTCCTGATGATGTGGGAGAACTTGCGCGCTTTGCAGACCTCGCGCTGACAGCAGCCAAGGGCCAAGGAGCCGGCCGCGCTGTCTTCTTCAGGCCGGCCATGGCCGAGCAGCTTCGACGCGAAACTGAAATTGTGCAGGCCCTGCGCCATGCAATCAATTCCGGCGGGCTTGAAGTCCACTACCAAGCGCAACTCGATTTTCGCACCGGTCTTATTTCCGGCTTCGAAGCACTGGCACGCTGGCATCACCCCTTGCAAGGCTATATCTCGCCTGGCGTGTTCATTCCTCTGGCGGAACGCAATGGATTGATCGTTGCCATTGGCGACTGGATCCTGCGCGCGGCCTGCCGCGAGGCAGCCCAGTGGCTTTACTCTGGAGAACGTCCACGCGTTATCTCCGTCAACGTCTCACCAGCTCAAATCATGCAGGCGGGTTTTATCGAGAAAGTGCAAGCGGCTCTTCTGGATGCGGACCTGCCGGCAGAATTGCTGTGTGTGGAAATTACGGAGAGCCTGTTCCTCGGCGACCGGACGCCCGAAGTCATTGGCGTGCTGAATGTGTTGCACGGCATGGGCATTACACTTGCCCTCGACGACTTTGGCACCGGCTATTCGTCACTCGGCTATCTCTCACGACTGCCCTTTGATAAAGTCAAGATTGACCGATCGTTTGTCGCTGAAGCCGAGAAATCTGAGCGCAGGACAAGCATCCTCAAATCCGTTATTGAAATGACCCATGCGCTCGGCATGTCCGTTGTTGCCGAAGGTGCGGAAACTGTGCAGGAGATCGCTCTTCTGAAGCGGTTGGGCGCAAATACAGTGCAGGGTTTTGGCATTGCCCGCCCGTTGCCAAACAAGGATGCAATCGACAAGGCCCGCGTCATCGAGAGTCGTGCCAATGCCACGCACGCAAACGGACCTGCCCTTCAAACTTCCCACAGCGTGACGGGCAATTAAACCGCTGGCCTAGCGATCGCACCTGCACCGTTGAAATGCCTGGGAAAGAAGCCTGTCGCGCAGTCAAACAACGTCGCCAACGCCTCAGACCGCGTGTAGGGCTTTTCCATCGACAACATGTCCATCCATAAGCCTTCATTGACAAGCCGGACGACACGCGCCGTGCGAATGGCGTCCAGCGCATAGCTGCCCTCCTTGATGATGGCGGCGCAAATGCCTTCGAGCGTTTCAATATAGTGGCTGTCGTTCGACGCACATTCCTGCTGATAAATCGGCCTGCTTTGCACTTCGCCCCAAAATGAACACCAACAGGCCAGATGTTCCGCCGTGCAGATATCTGGCTCGTAGTCAGCGCGCAGCAAGGCATCAAGTTGTTGTGCCGGTGCGGGCCCCGCCAAGGACAATGCCCGCTTCCAGTTGGCCCGGTATTGTTCGGCCATGAACAACAGTGTCTCCGTCAGCAGTTTTTCCTTGGTTTCGAAATGAAAATTGACAAGACCATGAGACACCTTTGCCTCTGCCGCGACCTCACCCAGTGTGGTCTGGGCATAGCCCTTGCGCGCCAAAACGCGCATGGTTGCGTCGATCAATTGCTGGCGGCGCTGGTCCCGGCTGACCTTGCGCTGCAGGGGAATGGGGGTCACGCTTGCTTGTGCCATTTCGAATCCTCTGTCACATCAAAATACCATCTTACCACTGTTTTTCAACGATAATTTTGTTTTGATTGACAGTTCAATCAAAATTCTGGCAGCCTTGCCTTGTCAACACCTTGAACCCATCCATAACCCCGTGTGTCACCATGGCATTGCTTCCTCACCGCCCCCTCTCCAAATCGAACGCGCAATTTCGGCGCGCCGTGCAACGACTTCCGCTCGGTGTCTCATCAACGTTCCGCTATTGGGGTGATGACCGAACCATCTACGTGCACCACGGCAAAGGCGGGCGCACATGGGATATTGATGGAAATGGCTATGTGGACTACCGGCTGGGGTATGGCCCCGCCATCCTCGGCTATGCGGATGACCGTGTCGATGCCGCAGCGCGCAAGGGCATGGAAGTCGGCGGCGTATTTGCCCTCTCCACCGAACGGGAATTCAATGTCGCTGACAGGATTGCCAAAATGGTGCCAGCTGCGGAACTGGTGCGCTTTTCCAACTCGGGAACGGAAGCTGTCATGGCGGCTCTGCGTCTGGCGCGCGCCTTTACAGGACGGGAGAGCTACCTCCTCGTTGAAGGTGCTTATCATGGCCTTTTTGACGCCGCACAATGGATGGTCAATGTCGACGGCTGGGACCCCAAATCCAACCGCGACCCCGATGTGATCGCCTATGGCAAGGGCATACCAGCCACGGTCAAGCAGCTTGTTCACCTGACCCCCATGAATGACATGCAACGGCTGGAAGACACCTTCCGCAAGCATGGCAACGAACTGGCGGCCATGCTAATTGAACCAATTCAGGGCAACTGCTGCGGAATTTCGGCCCGACGCGAGTTTGTACAACTGGCCAGGCAACTTTGTGACAAGCATGGTGTGTTGCTAATCATCGATGAGGTGAAAACGGGCTTTCGCGTTGGGAAAGGTGGCGTGCAGGGAATTCTCGGCATCAAACCGGACATCACGACCTTCGCCAAGGCGATGGGCAATGGCTACCCCATTGCGGTGGTTGCCGGGCGTGAAGACGTGATGCGCACATTCCGCTACGGCGGCGCTACGCATGGGGGTACCTATACCGCGCATTCCGTGAGTCTCGCTGCAGCAGAAGAATGCCTGCGCATCCTGGATGAGACCCCTGCCCTTGAAACACTTGCCACCTATGGAGAGAAGCTCAAGACCGGGATCAGCAAGATTCTGGATGAGCGCAACATCGTGCATTCCTATGCCGGCCACCCATCCATGTTCGGACTGTTTTTTGCAGACCGGCCGCCCGACAATTACCGCGACTGGAAGTCTTCTGATTATTCGTTTTATGATCAGATGGCCTACTACCTGCACGATCTTGGCATCATCTGCGAGCCCGACAGCCGTGAACCGTGGTTCATGTGCGAAGCGCATGGAAACGATGCAGCGTGCCTGCCCGATACGCTGTGCGCCTTTGAACAGGCTGTAGACCTCACTCTGGAATTTTTCGACAATGAAAAGCGGAGAACTGCATGAGCCTGCAACGCCATCCCCAGTCGCCGCGCCTTGATCATTCGCCGGAAAGCCTGCCGCGTGAGGCCTATCTTTCAGACGCCTGGTTCAAGCAGGAGATGACTGCAATTTTCTTGCGAGAGTGGATTTGCGTTGGCCGGGCGAATGACTTTGCTGACGGGCACATGCAGCGCGTGACGCTAGGCACTTCGTCTGTCATCGTGTGCAAGTCCCAAGGCGTGATTTCGGCCTTTCACAATGTCTGCCGCCATCGCGGCGCCGAATTGTGCAAGGGTGAAATCGAGAAACTAGGCAAACTGATTACTTGCCCATACCATGCCTGGGCGTATGCAGCCAACGATGGCCGCCTCATATCAACCGCCTTTGCCAAACCGACGGCAGATTTCAAGCACGAGGAGCACAGCCTCATTCCCATTGCCACGCGCACATGGAACGGATTTCTGTTTCTCAATGCTGCAACCACGCCAGGCAAAATTCATGCTGATGTCCCGCTCACAACGCTCGACAATTGGCCGATGGATGACCTTGTCACGGGTCATCGCTGGAGCACAGTGCTCAATTGCAACTGGAAAATCTTCTGGGAAAATTATTCTGAGTGCCTGCACTGCCCGGGAATCCATCCGGAACTCTGCGACATGGTTCCCATTTACGCCACGGGAATCATGGGCGCGTCGGAGGCATTGGGCTGGACGCCCGACGAGAAAACGGAGCGCAATCTCAAAACCGGGGCGGAAACCTGGACGTTGACTGGAAAGCCATGCGGCCCAGTCTTTGAAAAGCTGACCGAGGCTGAGCGCAATGCCGGCTATAACTTCGTGACGATTTGGCCATCGCTCTATGTGGTGGCCCATGTTGACTATGTACGTTCGGTGCGCATTGAACCTCTTGCGCCAGAAAAAATGCGCCTCACAGCCGAATGGCATTTTCCTCCCGCGACCTTGCGCCAGTCCGGGTTCGACGCTGCCGGTGTTTCCGCCTTTGCCAAGATCGTCATGGCGCAGGATGGTGAAGCAGCGGAAATGAACCAGCGCGGATTGCGTTCGCCTGCATTTTCGCGCGGACGGCTCATGCCTGAGGAATATGAAATCCACCGGTTCCATACCTGGCTCCGGCAACGCATGGAGGACCGCTGATGTTCGAACTCCCATACAAATCCCTGGAAATTCCTGCTGACTGGGACAGGCGTGGCCTCCCGGGATGGACCTATCGGTCAGACGCCTTATTTCAGCTGGAGCGGGAACGGGTGTTCCTCAACCATTGGCAGATTGCTGGCCATGAAAGCGATATTCCCGCACCGGGTGACTGGTTGTCGTTCGATTTGCTAGGCGAGCGCGCAGTGATCATGCGCGGCAAGGATGGCGTTGTGCGGGCCTTTCACAATTTATGCCGCCACCGGGGGGCGCGGGTTGTTGACGGGGAAAAGGGCCATTGCAAGGGCGCTCTGGTGTGCCCATTCCATGGGTGGGTCTATAATCTCGACGGTTCGCTTCGAGGTCCTTCACAACCCAAGACTTTCGGAACCATGGACAAGGCCGCCTTTGGACTGAAGGCCATTGAACTCGAAATCTTTCATGGGTTCTTGTGCATCCGGTTCCATACCGGCCCGCAGCCTGCTGTTGCAGAATTGTTAGCGGCTTACGCGGCTGATTTTGGCGCCTACAGGTCCCGTGAATTGCTGCCGGCCAATGATGCGGTCTGGGAGACAGAACTCCCCATCAACTGGAAATCCGTTCGGGATGTGGACAATGAGGGGTATCACGTGCCCATCGCACACCCTTCCCTGCAAGACCTCTATGGCCGGGATTACCGTGACCTCTATCTCGATGACCAGTTGCACGTCGCCATCGGCTATTTCAATGCAGGTGGCGCGCGGCGCTGGTCGGTGCAACAGTACATGAAGCATACAAGTGGCGGACGCGGCCTACCCAAGCATTTGCAAAATGCCTGGACCTATTATGGCCTGTTCCCAAACACGGTATTTGGCTTTGGCCCTGAAGGGGCCATCTATTACCAGGATATTCCCATCGCGCCGAACAGGACGAAGCTGACGGGCCGCGACTATCGCAACCCCCATGAAACCCGCCAAGAGCGTCTTTCCCGCTATCTCAGCCTCCGCATCAATCGGGACACCTCCATGGAGGACCAGCAACTATCGATCTGGTCTGATGAATCAATGCGTTCGTCGGCCTTTGACAATTTCCACCTGTCAGACCTGGAATGGGGGCTCAGGCGGCATCATGACCGGTTGCGCAGTTTGCTGCCGGTAGTGACGCTGTATTCCCCCCCGGCCGAAGAGGACGTTTCCAGCCTCAATGCGAAATTGTCTTGCACGCCGCAGGCGAACCGATAGTCTAAGCAAAAAAGACGCCAGGAGGAATTCATGAGACTATCCCGCCGATCATTGTTGACAGCTGCCGGAGCAGGCGCCGTACTTGCCATGCCGTTTGTAAAACGTGCCCAAGCGGAAGATGCGGTGCTGAATGTTTATAACTGGGCTGACTACATCGGCGAAACAACAATTGAAGACTTCCAAAGCGCCAGTGGCATCGCTGTCACGTACGACACATACAGCTCCAGCGAAGAGATGGAGGCAAAATTGCTGGCGGGCTCGTCTGGCTACGACTGCGTGCTTCAAAGCGGCCTCGGCTTTCCACAGCAGCAGCGCGCCAATATTTACCAGAAGCTTGACCGCAGCAAACTGACGGGATGGGAAAACCTCAATCCCGAGGTTCTGCGCATTGCCGACGGCTATGATCCCGGCAACGCGCATGGTGTGCCTTACATGTGGGGCTCGGTGGGCGTGACCTACAATCTCGATCTGGTCAAGGCGCGCCTGCCCAACGCCGACCTTGAATCGCTTGACACGCTGTTCAAGCCCGAAAACGCCGACAAGCTTGCAGATTGCGGAATATCGATCCTCGATAGCCCAACCGACGTCATGCCGATGCTGCTGAAATACCTGGGCCTTGACGGCGACACCACAAATATCGCGGACTATGACAAGGTGGCCGAAGCTTTCAAAGCCGTGCGCAAGGACATCAAGACATTCGACAACACCAATTACCTCAACGCCATCCCGAACGGAGAACTGTGCGCCGTCAACAATTGGTCCGGTGACTATTCGACGGCCAAAACGCGCGCCGAGGAAGCTGGTGTCAAGGTCAACCTTGCCTATTTCGTCCCGAAGACAGGCGCTCCCGCGTGGGTTGACTTGTGGTGCGTGCCCGCTGATGCAAAGAACGTCGGGAATGCACACAAATTTCTGAGCTACATGTTGCAGCCGGAAGTGATCGCCAAGTGCACCAACTTCACCAACTACGCCAACAGCAACAGCAAGGCGAATGCGTTCGTGAAGCCGGAAATTCTATCAAACCCTGCGGTCTATCCAAATCAGGATGTGATCAATCGCCTGTGGGCGCCAAAACCCTACAGCGATGAACAAAACCGCGCGATGACGCGCGTATGGCAGACCATCAAGACTGGTTGATATCATGTCGGCCCAGGAGCGGGACAAGCCGCTCATCCGCATTGAAAACGTCACTAAGACATTTAACGACTTCATTGCCGTGAATGATGTTTCCCTGGACATCATGGAAGGGGAAATGTTTGCTCTTCTGGGTGGATCGGGTTGTGGCAAGACGACCCTGTTGCGCATGTTGGCCGGGTTCGAGACTCCGACCGCCGGGCGCATCACTATCGGTGGGCAGGACATGGCCGGTGTTCCACCATATCAGCGGCCCGTCAACATGATGTTCCAGTCCTATGCGCTATTTCCGCATATGACGGTTGAAAAGAACGTCGGCTATGGCCTGAAGCATGAAAACCTGACGGATAAGCAACGCAAAGACAGGGTCAAGGAGATGCTTGATCTTGTGCAACTGACTCAGTTTGCGGCGCGCAAACCGCACCAACACTCAGGCGGCCAGCGGCAGCGCGTTGCACTCGCCCGGGCACTTGCCAAGCAGCCGAAGCTGCTGCTTCTGGACGAACCTCTCGGTGCGCTCGACAAGAAATTGCGCGAACATACACAATTTGAAATTGCCAATATTCAATACAAAACGGGCATCACGTTTATCGTGGTCACACATGACCAGGAAGAGGCCATGACTCTGGCCAACCGAATCGCCGTGATGGACCGGGGCGTGATCAAGCAGGTGGGCTCCCCTACAGACATATACGAATTTCCGCGCAGTAAATTCGTTGCGGATTTCATTGGCTCGGTGAATCTCTTTCCGGCCCGCGTCGAGAAGGTCGGGGGCAACGAGATTATTTGTGACGTGCCGCAACTTGGCCAGCGCATCACAGCTGCGGCCCCTGCTTCCGGCATTCCCAACAAGGCAGACATTTCTGTCGCCTTCCGCCCGGAAAAAGTTGTGATTTCGCGCCAGAAGCCAAAAGGCGGAGGCAATGTGTTGTCGGGCGTCGTGCAAGATCTTGGGTACTTCGGAAAGGACTCGCTTTACCGCATTCGCCTCGACTCTGGCACGGTCATTTCCGTGAACAGCGTGAATGCCAGGCGTGCAGCCGAAAGCGACCGTGTGGCCCAGTGGGAAGACAGGGTGTGGCTCAGCGTCGAGCCAGGTTCCGTCCTCGTGCTGGAGGATTGAATGCTGAAACGCCTGGATGCCTGGTTCAACAAGAAGGGATGGCGCGATTCCATCATTGCCCTGCCCTACAGCTGGCTCATCCTTTTCTTTCTGTTGCCGTTCATCATCGTTATCGTGATGAGTGTTGCACACCGTGCAAATGCATCCCCGCCCATCGGTTTCAAGGACGCCTGGCCCTTCATCTACCTCGACAACTACATTCGCCTTGGCAGTGACTGGATTTATGTCCGGGCTTACGCCATCTCGCTAATAAATGCCGGGATTGCCACATTCTTGTGTCTTGTTCTTGGATATCCCATGGCACTGGGCATGACCCGGGTGAGCAAAGAACGCCAGCGTATGTTGCTGATGCTGGTGATCTTGCCGTTCTGGACGTCGTTCCTGCTGCGCGTCTATGCCTGGATCGGGTTGATGGGCACAAACAGCTGGTTCAACCGTTTGCTGACGTCGATCTACAACACGTTGACACCGGCCGGCTTCAATGTCGATTCCATTCCGATGATGAACACCAATTTCGCAGTCATTCTGGTGCTCGTCTATTCCTACCTGCCTTTCATGGTGCTTCCACTCTATGCCAATCTGGAGAAACTGGATTTCACGCTGAATGAGGCGGCCATGGACTTGGGATCCAGACCATCTTCCGTTTTTCGGGACATCACGCTGCCGCTCTCCATTCCGGGTATCATTGCAGGTGGTCTCCTGGTTTTCATTCCAGCATCAGGTGAACTCATCATTCCAAGTCTAGTTGGCAGCGCGTCAGATCCGATGATCGGTCGCGTCATTTCCGATGAGTTCGCTTCTGTCCGTGATTGGCCCATGGCGTCAGCAGTGGCTGTTGCGCTTCTGTTGCTGCTGGTTGGACCGACAATCGCCTACAACTATTTTGAAGCCAAGGCGCAGGGCGGAAAGTCGCCGACATGAAACGCAGTTCCACGTTCCTGATTACTGTGTTGTGCTTCGGATTTGCATTCCTTTACGTTCCTATCCTGTCGATGATGGCGTTTTCGTTCAACCGTTCACGGCTGGCGACGGTATGGGGAGGGTTTTCCACGCAATGGTATGGCAAGCTCTTCAGCAACCAGCAGGTTCTGAAGGCGGCAATGCTGTCACTCGAAATTGCGCTGGTGAGTGCCACACTGGCGACAATTCTCGGCACGCTGGCTGGACTGGCGCTTGCACGTTTCACGCATTTTCGCGGACGGGCTCTATTCGCCGGGCTGGTGACGGCGCCTTTGATCATGCCGGAGGTGATCACCGGCATTTCGTCATTGATCATGTTCATCTGGATGGCAGAGTGGATCGGTTGGCCAGGAACACGTGGGTTCACCACGATCACGATTGCCCACATCACATTTTCCATGACGTATGTAACGACGATCGTGCAGGCACGGCTTTCAGCGATGGACATGTCGGTCGAAGAAGCGGCCATGGATCTCGGCTCGCGTCCATGGCAAGTTTTGAAGGATGTGACGTTGCCCATCATCTCTCCAGCGATTGTATCGGGGTGGCTGCTTGCCTTCACAATTTCACTTGATGATGTCGTCATCACCAATTTCACAACTGGCCCCGGATACACCACCTTGCCCATTCTCATCTGGTCGAAAGTGAAGCTCGGTGTAACACCAGACATCAACGCGCTTGCGACAATCATCGTTTTGGTGGTTGCGATGGGTGTATTTGCTGCAGGCGTCATCTTGAACCGCGCTGAAGCACGGCGCGCCGCAGACGCCCAACTGGCTTACCAAGCCAATGGCTGACAGTCTGCTCTTGAACACTGCGCTGGGCGAGCCAGGTTCTGGCCGCGTCCGATATGGCGCCGCCATGGCGCTTTATCGTGACGGTTTGCTCGATGCCGACCAACTTGAGGCTTATCGAGTGGCGTCGGCTGATGATGCTCTTGACCCCCGGCAGATTCTCGAGGCACGCGCGCTTTCGCTTCCCACACCATCTGTTGCTTTGCCAGAGCACCTGATCCGCAGTCTTGTCGATGAGTCAGATGTTTACATTTCACGCCTGTCGGGGCCAGGCATTGCGGAAGTGCGTGAGGGCATCGCGAGGTTCAGGAATGCCGCATTCCAACCACCGCTGCCACGCGCCAACGCGATTGTTGAGTCGTATCTGCAAAAGGCACTGGACGTGGCGTCTGTTGACCAGCCCGCCCTGTGCGCTCTGATAGCGGCCACATGTTCCCTGCTGAGGTGGATCACCTATGATCTCTATGACCGCGCCAAAATTGGCGATGGTTTTGCTGAGGGACATGCATTTTGCACCATTATCGGAGAAGATGGCCCCATCCATTCCAAGGATTTTGATCTCGGGTTGTTCCTGATTGCGCCGCATGTGCTGTATCGCGACCACTGCCATCCCGCGCCAGAGCTTTACGCCCCGCTGACTGGACCGCATGGCTGGCGCTTCAAGCCTAATGCACCCATGATCATCAAAAACGCCCATATGCCGGTATGGAATGAACCCAACGCTCCGCATATGACAAAAGTGGGAACGGTTCCCTTCCTCTGCCTCTATTGCTGGACACGAGACAATGACAAACCCGCGCAAGTCTTGCCCGCAAATGATTGGGCTGAATTGGAAGTGTTGCGGCTCGGATAGATCAGCTGAGACCCACAGCTTTGCGGTAAGCGCGCTGGCCGTAAAGAAGGGCTTGGGGGCTGTCATCCAGCACAACTTCTGCAACCTCACCCACCATGATATAGTGCGTTTCCCACAGCAATGAAGTTTTCAGTGCACAGACGAAAGACGCTGTGGCACCATTGAGCACTGGCTGGCGACCGTGTCCGGGCGTCCAATCAATCCCATCAAACCGCCGATGATGTTCATCCCTCCTGCGGCCCGAAAAGACATCAGATACCTCATGCTGGCTTTCATGCAAGAGATTGGCACAGAACATTCGATTGCCAAGTATTGCGGCAGCTGCAGGGCTGCGGTGATGGACGCAGACCAACAGTGAAGGCGCTGCTCCATCAGCCGAAACCGACGTCATCGAACTCACCGTCACTCCAAACCGGCCTGCTTCTCCATCCGTTGTGATCACCGAAACAAAGGTGGCGCCGCGGCTCATGCCTTCAAGAAACCGGCTGCGGAGGTCACTGTCAGTCATGGCTTTCAACCCAAATCAAAGAAGCGCTGAAGTTCCACATCTGTAACCTTTCGGGCAAAGAAATCAAACTGCGATTGGCGGGTGGCGGCAAAGCTTTCCACAAAGCGCGGGCCGAACCAATCCCTTGCAAACTCAGATGCACGGAAGCGGGCAATCGCTTCTGTCATAATGCGCGGAAACGCCAATGCCTCAGGCACTTTTCCGAAGCCATTTCCGATCACCGGCTCATGCGGTTCAATCTTCCGCGCGATGCCCGCATAACCTGCTGCCAATGTTGCGGCCACAGTGAAATAGGGGTTGCAATCGGCACCGGGAAGGCGATTTTCCACGCGCAGTGAACCGGCGTCATGGCCTATGACGCGGAAACACGTGGTGCGGTTTTCAAATCCCCAGGTCAGGCCCGGTGGCGCAAATGTTCCCGGTGCGAAGCGGCGATAGGAATTGATGGTGGGCAGGAACATCAGCATCAGGTCGGCGGTGTATGTCTGGAGCCCGCCAATAAAATGGCGGAATGTATCAGACATCATGTGCGGCTTGGCCGCGTCAAAAAACACGGGCTTGCCCTTGGCATCCTTCAACGAGATGTGCACGTGAGTTGACTGACTGTCAGCATCTTCATTCCAGCGTGGCATGAAGGTGATGGCGCGACCCTGGCGCAAGGCAAGGCTGCGCAAGAAATTCTTGAGAAGCACGAGTTGATCCGCCGGCTCAGTTCCCTCACCCGCAGCAACGCAAGCTTCCATGAAGCCACCACCAATCTCCTCATGCATCTTGGCCAGATTTATGCGCAAGGACTCACACATTGCGGCGACCGCTTCATACCATTCCGCTTGTGCGGCCTGGTAAATGATCAAGTCATGGCTTTTGTGTTGCGTTGCTGTCTTGAGATTGCGATAGCCCTTGGCGCGGGCACTTTCATGACTTTCGTCAAACAGTGTATATTCCAGTTCAATTCCATACTTCGCAGAGAATCCAGCTTTCTTCACGCGATCCAGAACCGCCGTGAAGAGACCACGCGGACAGATGGCCGCAGTTTCACCCTTGTAATGCGAGAGAACCAGAAGATCGTGCCCGGGCTTTGACCACGGCAGCCGACGCGCCGAACTTCCATCAAGCGTCAGAGGGTCATCATGGAAATCCGCCATGTCGTCGGTTACACCAGGCATGTCCAGCGCTTCATCAGTCGGATCCAGGGCAAGTTGCGGTGGCGCCATGCCCATTCCGTGCTTGAGCAAGCTGGACAACCCTGAAACAGCTGTCATTTGCCCCCGCAGCAGGCCATTTGTGTCGGTCATGGCTACGGTTGCAAACCGGCTGCTTTTGTCCGCCAGATATTTTTCGATTAGTGCCTCTGACATTCCCTCGTCCTTCCCTTACCGTCTTTTTATTATTTCGTTGAGCCGCGCTGAATCAGCAACCGGATTACTGGCATAGGCCCTCAAAAATACATGGAGCCCGTTTTCAAGGTAGCGCCTCACATCTGCCGGACCGGGGATATCATCCGGGGTGTGCAGTCCCTTGTTGCGTGGCGCAGACAATATCAACGCCCAGAAATCCTGCGCCGCCAACTCGGCGTCTTCAAACACAAGCTTGCTTTTGGCGCGTTGAACTTCGAGGTAAGCGATGATGCCTTGCAGAAGCCGGTCTGGCCCTGCCCTCTGGTAGGCGTGGCCAATCTCGGGAAAACGGTGCGCTTCGCTGATGATGAGACGCGCCAGAGAAAGGAATTCCGGCCGCATCACCACCTCAGCGTAGTGCCAGGCGAAATCATGGAGATCACGCACCATGTCGTCAGAAGCGTGCTCAAACGGCTCCATCATGACATCACGCCCTGCCAGCATCATGCTTTCGAACAATGCTTCCTTTGACCCGAAGTACATGTAGAGTGTAGGCTTGGAAACTTCTGCCTCTAGCGCAATCTCGTCCATCGAGGCAGAGCTGTAGCCAGATTGAGCAAACACCTTCAGGGCCGCATCAAGGATGCGCGCACGCTTTTCCTGTTGCTTTGGCCTCAGCTTGCGTTCGGATTTCATGACAGCAGTCGCTCGACAAACGCGCACAGCACCATATTGTACTGTTGCGGTGCCTCGATATTGCAGACGTGCCCTGCCCCTGCAATCACTTCGAAGCGCACGTCGGGCAAGATTTGCGCGGCGTGGATGCGCCGGGCGATGTTGCGGATTTCTTCGGGACGGGCCAGCCTGTCGTGTTCACCCGTCATCAACAGGACCGGACAGGCAATTTTTCCAAAGTCGAAGCGTTCGGGTGGATGCGTGAAGCAATGGACAGCGTCGCGGTAGGTGGCGGCTGGGATTGCGGCCGTTGATTCTTTCAGTTCCCGCAGGGTGTTCCTATCGGCATTTGGCCCGGCGATAACCTTCACGACATCATTGGCAAAATCTGCAGGAGTCTTGCCCTCATTGAGCGGCTTTTCGCGCGCCAAGAGAAAGGCCTCTCTTTCAGTGTGCGAGGCTTCCGACATGCCCGTGCAGCCGCCCGAAAGCACAAGTCCTCTCAGATGATTTGGATGGCGCATGGCAAAAGACGTCGCAACCCATGAACCATACGATAAACCACACAGAATGACATTCTCTTTGCCGAGCGCGCGCATCACACGAAGAATGTCGTCACAATATGCATCAATGGTACTGGCACTGTCCCCTCGTTCACTTTCACCGTAGCCGCGGAAGTCCAAGGCGGCTGCCTGCACATGTTGCGCAACAGCCTGAAGCTGCTTGTGCCAATTGCCGCGGTTACCTCCAATGCCATGCAAGAACAGGAGCAGCAGGCCTGACTTGTCCGGGCTCGCCGTAATGGTCAGGCGGGGGGTGCCAGTGATTGCCCGTTTTTTCAGTTCGGCTGCGGGTTCTGCGACAAGGCCTGGCTCCATCGGCTGCCTGCTTGCCATTTCCGCGACACTGCTAATACCCGCGCGAAAGATAGCCGCAGTACCCTCTGCAATTTCATCCACACGCAATTCGGGCGCAGAAAATTGTGCGGTCCACGTGATGCGAGATCCCCCGCCCGGGGCTGGTTCAACTCGGCATTGCGCCTGATAAACCTTAACGTCTTTGATGCCTGATACGTGGACATAACGCAGCTCCATGTCGCTGTCGCTGAAATAGGTCAGGCGCTCACGATACACCGCTTCCTCCCCCCTCGCCTTGAAGGTGCGCAATTGGTGACCATCGGCGTCGTGTTCAGTCCGAACCCACTCGATGTAGGGGTGCCAATGGCCGCCGAAATCACCGAACAGCCGCCAAGCATCCGCCGGCGCCGCAGAAATCACCTCCTGAACCTGAACGCGGCCTTGACGCATCAGCCTCAACGCAACATGCGCAACGTGCCGGAGTCGCCGCGCCACAGGGAATTGCGCGCCCCGCCCTCATCACCAGGTGCCGTATCAATCTCTTCCAATTCGTACAGAGTGAGAACCGACAAATAGTCCTCCATGATTTCCGATGTGTAAGGCAACATCAGGGCGCCGCAGCGGCTGTCGCGGTAGATGCGTTCCAGCGGCAGCGATCGCAACATGGACTGGCCACCGCAGGTCCGAATGGCGAGGGCTGCAATTTCCTGGACGCCTTCCATCACATTATATTGGGCCGCATACATGCGCATCACTTCCGCCTTCGAGGGGAAACCCTTTGCCTCGCTGAAAGCCTGCCACCACAAGGCGCGGATGCTGGCCAGACGCGCATACATCTTACCAACTGTAATGCGCTTGGTTGCGTACATGCGCCGGTCAATCGGAGGCTGGCCCGGAACCCTGCCCTTCAGATAATCGACAGTGAAATCAAAAGCGCCCTGCGCCACGCCCATGTAGGTGGGTGACAAGGTTGCCATCATATGCGGCCAGTTTGGCAGGGTCTTGCCAAAAATGCCCCGCGGCATCAGCAAGTCATTCTCTGTGACAAACACATCCTTCAGTATGAGATCACGGCTGTTTGTGCCGCGCATACCCAGTGGATCCCAATCGCCTTTCACCATGAGTCCAGGCGCATCCTTGTGGACGACAAAGAGCACCGTATCCTCGTGCCGGGGTTCCTGTCCTTCGAATACTTCCGTGCAGACAATGGTGTAATAATCACAATAGCCGGCGAGTGAGGCAAACTTCTTGAAGCCGTTGATCTTCCAGCCACCTTCAACTTTGCGGCACTGGGTCTGGTTAGGTTTCGAGGTCCAGTTCTGCCCGCCTTCAGAAATGGGTTGCGAATAGATGGCGCGTTCCTTCATGGCGCGGCGGAACTGCCGCTCGCGCATCGGTGCAAAGGCGGCTTTTTCCTCAGGCGTCAGGTTTGGCATGTCAAACATGAAACGTGACCAGGCCATCGAGGAATTGTGCATATTGAATGTCAGTGCTGTTGCGCCGCAATATTTGCCAATCTCGGCGCCGACCATTGCGTATTCAAACATCGAAAAGCCCCAGCCGCCAAATTCTGTGGGAATTGACAGGCCGAGGAACCCGGCATCCGCCAGGTCTTTGTAATTCTCGACGGGAAACGAAGCTTCATCATCCACCGCCTTTGCACGGCCGGCAAATTTGTCGCGGCCCATCTGATTGATGAGGCGAAGCTTTTCCTGCACTTCCGGGCGGATTCGTGAAAGATCGTAATAGTCGGCAATGTCGCTCATGTGTTGTTCTCCCTGTCGGCGTCTTAGAGCGCCAGTTCCCCCTGCAAGACTCCGTCTTTAACGACGGCCTTGCCATCAAGTGTGATGGTGCAGCCGCGCATGGGCAGGTCAAAATGTCCCAAGGTGTAGCGGCCCGCATATTGATTGGCGCCCGTTGACCATAGGAATGAGCCTGGCAATGCTCGAAATTCCACGGCCTGCATGTCACGTTTGTCATACATGGCGGCGGACACCCATTTGGCGCCGGGATGCACACCCCAGCCAACATGAGAAATGCCGTAGGCGTTGCGGTCATTCCAGGCTTCCATATATTCTCGGAAGTGCAGCGCGTCGATGCCGTCACCTTTGATCGATGTCACAAAATCATTTTCAATTGTGCAATCGATCCGGGATGTCAGGAACGTTTTGAAGGTCAAGTTCATATCGCCGACATCCATGACGATGCGGCCATTCACACAATTCTTGCCGGGGAAAGCAAGGCACAGGCTGCCTGGCCAGTGCGCAACGGCACCCGGCGTTGTTCCGAAGCCAGCAGTCCCTCCGCATGGCGCGTTGGTGAGATCAACATACAGGTCCGTTCCGGCCTTCGATGTGACATGCATCTTCTTGGCGGCGCGCAGCATTTCAATGCCAAGCTTGACGCGCACAGCGTGCTCTAGCTTTGGTTCGGTGCGTTCCAGAATCTCAGGATGTTCGTTGGTGATGACCAGAAGGCGGGTTCTGCCCGCTTCTTCGATCTCCGGCCACTCCGGCGCGTGGATCAAACCTTCCACGGTACAATCCACGATAATATCCACGAGCTTCAAGGCCTCCACCACGGCACGATTGCCTTGGATGGCCCAAGAGGTGCCTGTGGATTTGACGGGCACGGGAGCCACCTGTGCGGGAGTCGGCATCTGGATCATGCAGAACTCAGCGCCCAGATCATAGGCGGCCAGTTCACTCAGCTGCACAAGGACGGGCCGGGACTGGGTTTCCGAAATAATGGCCAGTTTCGTGCCTTTGCCAATTCCGTTCAGTGCAAAGACGCGGCGAAAGGCAGCAAGCCATTTGCCTTCGATGCGCTCTTGGAGCATGCGTTCCTCCCCGGAACTTTACTTGTCAGTTTAGTTGTATCAATAGTTTGGACTAGCTGGCACTGTCAAGTTTATTTTCGAAAATGCTTTTATTTTCGATCACGCAATACGATCGAAGCTTCGCCTCAGCCCGCCACAGCAGCAGTTGCTTGCACCATCGCGTCACGCGTGCATCAAACCTCACGAACGGCATTCTTCGGTGCTGTGTCGACCTGAAGCTGGAACACGTCAGGCCTCGCATAATGACCTGTCACGTCGAAATCATATTTGGCGCGAGGAATGTCTTCCGGGTCGAGCGTAGCAGTCAGAATCGTTTCTCCTCCGAAATCGGGCCCGGCGAGCACCTTGCCAAGCGGACTGATGATGGCGCTGCCACCGCGCATCATGACTGTTTTTGGATCATCCCCCAGAGCGCTTTCATGATCGCTGCCGTAGGCTTCGCGCCGGATATGCTGGCACGCTGTTAACACGAAACAGCGCCCTTCCAAGGCAATATGCTGCATGGTTGGAAGCCAAGTATCACGATCATCGGCGGTCGGTGCACAGTAGAATGCAACGCCCTGGTTGAACATGTGCATGCGCAAGGCAGGCATGTAATTTTCCCAGCAGATGACTGCACCCACGTTGCCAATCCCGGTGTTCACCGCCTGCATGGTTGAGCCGTCGCCGAACCCCCAAATCAGACGTTCACCTGCCGTAGGCATGAGTTTGCGGTGTTTTGCGACGAGGCCCTTTGCGCCATCGAAATAGAGCGCCGTGCAATACAACGTAGCCCCTGCCCTTTCGATTACGCCAATGACGCTGACAAGACCTGTTGCAGCCGCAGCTTCGTTCAGCAGCGCGACTTCCGGTCCGTCCAAATCAATCGCGGCCGCATGATAGCGCGCAAAGGCATTGCGGCCTTCGGGCTTGCGCATGCCAATGGGAGCCCCGAAGCTTGCACCTTTGGGATAGCCACCGATCAATGCTTCGGGAAAGACCGCGAGGCGTGCGCCCTTTGCTGCAGCTTCGCACATGGCTGATGCCGTCTTTTCGGCCGTCGCCAATGGCTCATTTGGAATTGAGCCAATCTGCACTACTGCAGCCGTGAACGGATTTTTCTCCATGACGGTTCTCTCAATCCGGTGTCGCATTCACGACGGGATGGCGCAGGGTGCCGATGCCCTCGACACAGGCCACCACCACATCGCCCGGCCAGAGCCACTCCTGAGGATTACGGCCTGCGCCCACGCCATCCGGCGTTCCTGTGGCAATGATGTCTCCGGGCTCAAGGGTAATGCCACTCGAGATGTCTGAAATCAGGTCATCAACCTTGAACAGCATGTGACGTGTGTGCGAACGTTGCTTTTCCTTACCGTTGACCGTCAACCAGAGATCGAGATTTTGCGGATCAGCAATTTCATCAGCCGTGACGATACATGGACCAAAAGGAGCATAGGTATCCTGCCCCTTGGAGAAAATCCATTGGCCGGCGCGGCGGTTGTCACGCGCCGAGACGTCGATCATGACTGAGTAGCCAAAGACATAATTCAATGCGTCGGCTTTGGTCACGCGGCGCGCACGGGTGCCCATGATGACGGCAAGTTCAACCTCCCAGTCCATTTGCTGGGTGATGCGTGCGTTGTGTTCAATTGCCATGCCTGGGCCGATAACGGTGGTCGGCGGTTTGGAAAATATCACGGGCTGTTTTGGAAGTTCCTTGGCCGTGTCTAGGCTGCGGGCGCTTTCAGCAACATGCTCAACGTAATTGAGGCCAATACCAAAAATATTCTTTCGCGGCCGCGGAATCGGCGCAAGCAGCGTCACATTCGATGTTGCCGTTGCGCACCCTGGCGCAAAGCGACCATTGGCATTGGCCAGGCACTCCTTCAGCGTCGCAAGGCTTGGCTGTCCCTGATCGATCAGCGCCAACATGCCAGAGGGAAGCACCTTTCCCTGGGACTTCGCGAGGGCCTCCACATCCACAACAAGATCACCTGCCAATACGCCGAGGCGTGCAGCGGCTTCCATGTCCGCCCGATATGTCACGAGTTTCATATTCTTGTCCTATAAAAGTGGCTGGTGGCCGTGGTTATCCGCGAAGCCCTGCTCACGATAAAGTCCGAGGGCGCGCATCGCTGGCAAATCAGAGAGACAAAAAAGGCAAGCATCATCGCTGGATGACCCATTGACGTGTTCATGCCATGACCAAGATGGCACGCAGAAAATGTCATGCTCCCGCCATTCATAGCGTTTGCCGCTTATGATTGAATGACCGCTGCCCTTGGCCACGTGATAAAGGCCACTGCCCGTATGGCGGTGTGCCTTGGTGTGTTCGCCGGGTCTTAGCATCTGCATCGAAGCCCCCATGGTCTGCATCACGGGACCTCCGGTATGGGGGTTCACGTACTCCATGATCACGCCATCGTAAGGAGAACCTTCGGTGCAGCCGGCGAATTTCTTCAATGCATCATAGGTCGGCAGCCACTCATACTTGAACATCGGACTGTAGGACTTGGTCCAGTTCTGGCCGATTGGTCTGAGGCCCGGGTTTCCCCAGGTTTTGGTCATATCATTGATCTCGAATCCAACCTGCTGGCTGAGGACGGGATGTACCTCATAAAAGTTGGCTTCCATTGCATTGACGAAAGGAATGTCGAGGCCATCCTGCCAAATGCAAGGCGTTCCTCCCGCAGCAACACCATGTTCATGCCAAGTTCCATTGGGGGTTAGGACGAAATCATTGGCACCAAGTGTCATCTTGTGACCGTCAACAACGGTGTATGCACCTGTTCCTTCAATGATGAAACGTATTGCGGAAGCTGAGTGCCGATGAGCACTGGCAACCTCACCGGGGTTCATGACTTGGAGGCCGGCATAGATCCAGCCGACCGCTGCTGCAACGTCGCTGCGGCCCGGATTATCAAGGTATATAACGCGGCGGCCGGCCTTTTCAGGCGTCACAAGCCGCACAGACCGCAAGACATGCTCGCGCAGATCCCGATAACGCCAAACGACGGGAACAGATTGGCTCTTGGGCTCCCATGGTTCAATTTTGTTGGCGACAGTCCAGAGAGCACCGGCCTTGAATTTTTCCAGCTCATCGTAATAGGCTAGCAGTTCAGGTGTGTCCTCGACGTTGGCCCTCCCGGCCACATCTTCCCGGTGGTTTTCCCGCTTTTTGTTGGACATTGCTTTCTCCCTGCCCTTCGACGCGAGCGCATATTGACTCCCTGTTATTTCGATGACAAGCTGTTTTTTCGAAAATTTGTCCGTTGTTCGATTTCTTGAGATACTGAACACATGACCACATTGACCGAAAAAGCCTACGAGGCCCTGCGCCATGACATTGTTCGCGGCAAATGGTCGTCGGGCCAGCAATTGCGCATGGCGGAACTCAGTGAACACTATGGCATGGGGTTCTCGCCGCTACGGGAGGCATTGAGCCGGCTGCAGGCAGAAGGACTGACGATCCTTGCCCCATTGCGTGGCTTTTCGGTGGCGACGCTATCAGTCCCGGAAATGTGGGACGCAGTTAACCTGCGCATTCTTGTGGAATGCGAAGCGCTGCGGCATTCGATAGCTCAAGGCGATGACAGTTGGGAAGCAGGCATCGTTTCATCGCTGCATGCCCTGACCCGGCAGTATGAGCGCCTGAACAGTCATGCCGGTGATGGATTGTGGGAGCTCGAGAATCGACATCATGCGTTTCACCGGCAACTCATTTCAGCCTGCGGCTCACCGCGCATGCTGGGATTGTTTGAACGCCTTTACGTTGACACAGAACGCTACCGCATTCCCATTCTCTTGCGGTCGACACCACGTCGTGGACGGGATGTACAAAGGGAACATTCCGAGATTGCTGAAGCCGTGCTCGCGCGTAATGCCACACTCGCAAGTCGGCGGCTTACAGAACACTACCAGCTAACCGCTCGCAATATCGAAGAACAAACGCAAGTCCGGCCTTCGAAACCTGCTAGCGCACCGCGCAAAGCGACAGGCAAGAAGCCAAAGAAAGCGGCCTGACATGTTTCACATAGTGAACCCTGTTTCGCGAACTCTCCCTAGTTTTCAAGTCTGTTTACATTACTTAACACATGAAGTAATTTTACCTTGGGTGGAAAACCACTGGTGCAGCACCTAAGGATGCAAAAAGCATTCGGGGACAATGGAGGGAACACGACAATGACTGAAATCGTACATTCAAACCGGCTCAGGCAAAACGCGCTGGGCGTGGGAGCCATCACCTTCATGGTGGTGTCAGCTGCGGCACCATTGACCGGCGTGGTTGGGGCCCTGCCGTTTGCTTTCATGCTGGGCAATGGCGCAGGTGTGCCTGCCACATTCATTCTTTGCACTGTGCTGATGCTGATTTTTGCCGTTGGCTATGTTGCCATGTCGCGGCATGTGACAAATGCTGGCGCCTTTTATGCTTACTGTGCACGTGGTTTGGGCGGTGCAGTTGGTGGTGGCGTTTCGACTGTGGCAGTTGTCGCCTACAATGCCATGCAGATCGGCCTTCTTGGCCTTCTCGGCGGTGCGGCCGCCGGGCAGTTCGCATCTATTGGCATCAACCTACCCTGGTGGATCTGGAGCGGCCTTGCCATCGCCATCGTCGGGTTCCTTGGCTATCGCCAAGTGGAAGTTTCTGCCCGCGTTTTGATGGCCCTCGTTCTGCTTGAATATATTATCGTCTTCATCATGGATTTCGGCATTCTCGGCAAAGGTGGTGTGTCCGGTCTTGGCATGAATGTCTTCGACATGAGCGCTTTCTGGGGTGGGTCGCTGGCTTCTGCCGTGCTGTTCTGCCTTGGCTGTTTCATCGGCATTGAAGCAACGACCATCTATTCCGAAGAGGCCCGTGACCCGCAGACGACGATCCCCCGCGCGACCTATCTTTCAGTGCTGCTGATCGGCTTGTTCTTCCTCTTCACCTCTTGGTTGGTCCTCGTTGGCGCCGGCCTCGACAAATGGGGCGACACCCTGAAGGGCATGCAGGATCCAACGGCATTTGTGCCGACTGTTGCTGGCGATTACGTGCCCGGCTGGGTAACGACGCTGATGGGCTGGCTGTTCATCACATCGGTGTTTGCGGCCGTCAGTGCTTTCCACAATTATATCGCCCGCTACACCTACGTGGCCGGTCGTGAAGGTTTGCTTCCGGCTTCGTGGGGTGTGACTCATCCCGTATACCACAGCCCCTACAAGGGCTCGATCATCCAGACCATCTGCGCCATTGCCGTCGTGGCTTTGTTCGCAATCCTCGGTCTTGATCCGATCGCCAACCTGTTTACCTGGATCAGCCAGCTGGGCACGCTGGGAGTTCTCGGTATGATGGGCATGACCTCACTGGCCGTTATCGCTTTCTTCATGGGCAACAAGTCTGGCGGCAATGCGTTTTCCACCTTGATTGCACCAGCCCTCGCGGCCATCGCCATGGCCGTATTGTTTGTGTACATCTTCATGCATTTCTCTGACCTGACTGGCGCTGCAGGTGCATTGGGCTGGGTGTTGCCATCGCTCATTCCACTTGCATTCATTGTGGGCGCGATCCGGGCGGGCATGCTCAAGAACTCGAACCCTGAAAAATACGCCAGGCTGGGCCAGAACGCGTAAAGCAAAGCCAATGACCAAAAATGGGCGGAGTTACCACCGCCCTTTTTCTTGAATGTGTAGAATACTCACACGTAATTCATGTACCAGTCACGCAGTGTATCGCCTTCGAGCTTGGCAACTTTCTCTGCTTCGGCGCGTTTCATGAAAATCTGATTATCGCAGAGTATTCGACCAACGGCCTCGCACAGCGCCGTGTCGTTTTCCAATTCGTCCATGGCCTGCGCAAGATTATCCGGTGCGCCCATCGTTGCCGACGTGTGTTCAAAGCAATCCCCCGTTTCGGCCGGAGGCAACTCGTATCCATTGACAAATCCGAGACGGGCTGCCTGCAATACCGTTGCAACAAGCACATAGGGGTTGGCGGCACCATCACCCATCCGGTGCTCAAGCCGCGCACGCGGGCCCGATTCTGCGGAAATGCGTGTTGTCACACCGCGGTGATCACCGCCCCAGTTGCACCAGTAGCCCGACATTGATGCAGGTTTCAGGCGCTCGTATGAGTTGGCAATGGGGGCGATGAGCCCCGCCATGCCGCGATGATGATGCATGAGTCCCGCCACACAGCCACGCGCCAGCCTGGTCATCTTGTCCGGGCTGCCGGGATCGCCGATGGCATTTTTGCCTTGCTTGTCGGCCAGAGAGAAATTTGCGTGCGTGCCGCTGCCGCCCTTCCCCGGAATGGGCTTGGGCAGACAGGTGAGAATAATTCCATGTTGCAAGGCAATCTCACGTGCCATCAGCCGGAACAGGAAATGGTCATCCACAGCTTGCACAGCATCATCGTACTTGAGGGTGAATTCAAACTGGGGCGTATCATATTCCGTTGTAACGCTTTCGAGCTTGAATCCCGCTTTCTCCGAAGCTGACCAAATAGCATCAACGAAACCTGCCTGCTCTGCAAATGGACCGGTGGCGTAGACATAGCCATGCGGCGTTTCGTAAGGCACCAACTTGCCCGCATCATCACGCTGGAATGCATATGCTTCAATCTCCAGGCCAACTTTTGGCGAATAGCCAAGCTTTTTCCAGTCACTTACGGCCTTCTTCAGCGCCGTGCGTCCGCACATCGGCACTGGTGAACCGTCTGACTGCTGCAAGTCAGCGACAACAACCTGCGTGGCATCTTGCCAGCCCGGGCGGATCTCGGCCTTCTTATAGACTGCCATCATGTCCGGGGCCCCTTCCAGCATGCGCGAACCGGGTGATGGATGCAGGTCCTTGTCGAAATGCACACCGAACAGCGCCTGGGCGAAGCGCGACGCGCCATTCGCCTTCATTTTTTCGGCCGGCAGATATTTGCCACGGGCCAGATTGAGATGATCACAAAACAGAAGTCGCAGTCGTTCTTTGGACATGATGCTTTCCAGCTATTGCAAAGTGAAACGGACCGGCAGGCGCTTGATGCCGCCAACAAAATTGGAACGCACAAAGGCCACAGGCGCCGTCAATTCAACTGACTCAATGCGCTTTGATAGCTCTTGCATGAGGATGCGGAGTTCCAATCGCGCCAGCCACATGCCAAGGCAAACATGCGGCCCACCTTGCCCAAAGCCCACGTGGCGGTTGGGTGCACGCAGTACATTGACACGAAACGGCGCATCAAATGCCGCCTCATCACGATTTCCGGAGATGAACCAATACACCACCTTGTCTCCGGCTTTGACAGTCTTGCCATGCATTTCAAAGTCACGCATGGCAGTACGCCGAAAATAGGTGGCGGGCGTGGCCCAGCGCACGAATTCGTCGGAGGCCGTTTCCCAAACCTTGCTGTCGCCAGACTGGAGGACAGGCAATATCTCAGGCTGTTGCGTCAGGGCGTGTATGCCAGCGGCAATAGAATAACGCGTGGTATCATTGCCAGCGGCGACTGCCAGGCAGAAGAAATTCTGAAACTGCCGCCGCGACATGCGGTTGCCATCTTCATCAGGTTCCAACAACAAAGACAGGATGCCAGTTTTGATGCCGTCGGTCAGCATCTTGTCGGCATAGTCATAGAGTTCAACACCGGCCGGCGATCGGAACGGCATCATGCGGTAGGCGTCAGTATTCACCTTGTCCACGACGTGAGACGTGAAGTCCGGATCGGAATTGGCCATCAACTGGTCGCCGCGTTTCACCAGCCAATCCAGGTCGCCGTCTGGGAGTCCGAGGATCTGGCCAAGGATGCGCATCGGCAATTCGCGGGCAATGGCGTTGACTGCCTCGACATCCGGCGTTGCAAGGGCCTTATCCAGAATGCTCTTGCAGATATCCCTGATCTGCTTGTCGAATTGTTGTACAACGGGTGCTGAAAAGGCCTTGGCCAGAAGCTTGCGGATTTTCGTATGGTCAGGTGGATCAAGCTCCTGGAAGGTGCGCCGGGCTTCGACCTCCTCTTCTGTCTGGTCTTCAATGCGGATACCATGTGCAGATGACAAGAGCGAGGTGTCCCTATTGAGTGCCTGGATATCGGCATGGCGAGTGACCGACCAGAATCCTTTGCCTGCCGAGTATTCGCTCCAGGCCAATGGCTCGTCGCGGCGCATGCGGCCAAATGTATTGTGTGGGGCACCATTCAAAAATGCATCATGACTCGACAAATCGGCGTGGCCGTCGTCTTGTGGAAACCAGACAGTCATGAGCGCCCTCCTCCGCACCTGACGGTGCTTGTTGTTGAGCATAGACATTACACATGTTAAGCAGTTCTGCAACGCAAAGGATAATGGCTGCACGCGATGAAAATCGGAATTCTGGTCACCAATACCGACAACTCGGCCTATGCGCAGAGCCAGCCACGTGATGGGGAGAAATTCACCCGATTGATCCATTCAGTGCGTTCAGATTGGAAATGTCTGGTCTACCTGTGCCCGGATGGCCAATTCCCGTCGGATCTGCATGAATGCGACGCCTATATCATTGGCGGCAGCCCCGCTTCCGTGAATGACAACGCGTTGTGGATCGCGCAACTGTTCGAAGTGATCCGCAAACTTCATCAACAAGAAATACCAATCGTCGGCTGTTGCTTCGGACATCAGGCCATCGCCAAGGCACTGGGTGGGGCGGTCAATGACAATCCCGGCAGCATGATCTTCGGCGTGTCTGAAACCATCTTTACCCATTCCATGAAGTGGATGCAGCCGAAACACCGCAGCCTGGCCCTGTTTGCAGCCCATGGCGAACAAGTGAGCAAGCTTCCGGTTGACGCGCGCATAATTGGTGAAGGCACTGCCTGCCCCGTTGGCAGTTTTGTCATCGGCAATCACATCATGACGACGGAGTATCACCCCGAAATGACCAAGGACTTTTTCATGGGTTTGACCTACGCCTTTGAAAATGAGGTTGGTTCCGGGATCGCTGCAGAGGCACGTCGGCAGGGACAGACAGAAACTGATGGGCCCATTTTCGCGGAGTGGATGGCACGTTTTTTTGAGGGCGCAGTGGCCAAACAGGTGAATTGACTAGGCGAAGCCGCAAGTGACCTTTCCGAAAGAGCCAAAATCAGCTTCGATTTGACAAGCTGTGGGCGCCTCAATGGCGCGCACGAAGGACCCGGAGAGCACAACCTGCCCCGCGAGGATTTCATCGCCGTACTGCGCCAAACGGTTCGCAAGCCATGCAATGCCGAGGGCGGGATCATTAAGAACGCCAGCGCCTAAACCGGTTTCTTCAACCTCGCCGTTGCGCATCACAATGGCACCGACCCAACGCAAATCCACTTTGCGCGGATCAAACTTTTCCCGGCCGAGAACGATGCCGCCATTGGCCGCATTGTCGGAGATCGTATCAATGATGTTGCGCGACTTGCCGGTTGCAGGATCTATACGCTTGATGCGAGTATCAAGAATTTCAATCGATGGCGTCACAAAGTCTGTCGCTGCAAGAACGTCAGCCGGAGTAATGTTTGGCCCTTTGATGCCCCGCTTCATCACAAACGCGATTTCCGCTTCAACCCTTGGCTGAATGAAGCGACCGGCCGGAATCACGCCACCTGTTTCAAAAACCATGTCGTCGAGCAGCACGCCGGAATCGGGCGTTGCAATATTGAGCTGCTGCTGCATGGCTTTGGATGTCAAACCGATTTTCCAGCCAAAAACCTTGCGGCCAGCAGCAATCTTCTGCGTCATCCACTCCGCTTGAATGGCGTATGCATCGTCCATTGTCGCCTCGGGATGGAGCAGCGAAATCAGGCCGGTCTGGCAACGTGTACGTTCCGCCTCGCCAAGCAAACGTGCGGCTTCAATGATCTGTTGCTTCTCCATCACATCACCTCATCGGCGATGGTGTTTCGGAGAATGCCAAGACCTTCTGCCGCCACTTCAACCACATCGCCTGGTTTCAGCCAGATTGGCGGGTCAAAGCGGGCGCCGGCGCCCGTCGGCGTTCCACAGACAATAATGTCACCCGGCACGAGCGTCGTGAAGGTGGACACATAGCTGATGATCTCGCGGAACGAAAAGATCATGCGGGACGTGCGATCCCTTTGACGGACCTCACCATTGACACGGGTTTCCAATTCAATGTCGTCAAGCTGCGTTGAATCTTCAAAGGGTATGAGCCATGGCCCCATGGACCCTGATTTGTCGAAATTCTTGCCCTGCGTGACGTTGAATTTCGCGTGGCGCACCCAGTCCCTAATCGTGCCTTCATTGCAGAGGGTCAAGGCTGCGATATGCGATAGTGCTTCCGCTTCTGATATGCGGCGGCCGCCTTTGCCAATGACAATGGCAATTTCACCCTCGTAATCAAGCTGTACGGATTCCGGCGGCCTGATGAGCGGTTGATTGTGCCCGGTGAATGACCTTGGAAAGCGGATGAACAGGCTGGGATTGGCCGGTGCCTCTTGCCCATCCTTGTACTCTGCATTGCGATCAGGGAAATTGACACCGACACAAATGATCTTCTCAGGTTGCGCCACTGGAATTTCAAAAGTGATTTCGTGAAGCGCACAGTCAGGCGCCAGGCCCGCCCCGCGTTCTGCCAGTTTCGCAAAGGCGCCTGCCTCCACGACGGACATCAAATCTGGCCATTCCGAACTATATCGTGCATGAAGATCGATGACACCCGTGCCGGAAACCAGGCCATAGGCTTTATGCCCGTTGATCGAAAAGGAAGCAAATTGAGGACGAAGAATTGTGCTGTTCATGGAGCGAGCGTGCCTGCAATGTCGGTGATGGCCGCATAGGCAATGTCAATGTCGGTGGCTGTCATGTCAAATGATCCGGCCTGGAACCGGATGATGGATTTGCCATCCAGTTTGGACTGCGTGAGGTAAATGCGGCCATCGTCATTAATGGCTTTGACCAAAGCCAAATTGTGTGCATCGAGATCGGAGATGCCGGGCGGCTCATGGCGGAATGAGAAGAGAGACAACATGGGTTCCGTCGTGATACGAAACCCTGCTGTCTTCCGCAGACGTTCGGCCAGTTGGACACTCCATGCAACATGGTTCCGGATCACCGCGCGCAAACCTTCCAATCCGTAGCTGCGCAACAGGAACCAAATTTTCAGTGACCGGAAGCGGCGGCCGAGAACCGTGGACCACTCAGAATAGTTGATGATGCCGTCAGCGCCTTGTGTTTTCAGATATTCCGGCTGAATGGCAAGGGTCCGCACCAGATCCTTCGGTTCGCGCACGAACAGGACTGAACAGTCCGACTGTGCACCCAGCCATTTGTGCGGGTTAAAAACAAGCGAATCCACGTCTTCAATTCCGGTCCACAGATGGCGAAACTCAGGGCAGATCATGGCACTGCCGGCCCAGGCTGCATCGACATGGACAAACAGACCGTACTTGCGTGCGACAGCGCATACGGCGCGGAGGTCATCGGTTCCACCGACACTTGTTCCGCCGACGCAGGCGACGATGCCCGCCGGGCGCAATCCGTTTGAACGGTCTGCCGATATGGCGGCATCAAGCGCAGCTGGATCAATGCTGCGCAACGCGCCTTGCACGGGAATGCGCACAAAATTTTCCTGGCCGATACCGGCCATCCAGATGGCCTTGTCGACGGATGTGTGCACTTCTTGCGAAGCGTAGACGCGCAAGGTGGGCTGGCCGCTTAACCCTTTCTGGTTGCCGGCCCAGCCTAAGGCGCGTTCACGCATCATCAGCACGGCAGCAAAGGTGGATAATGAAGCGGCATCTTGGATGACGCCTGAAAAATGCGGTGGTAATCCAAGTGCCTCGCGCAGCCACTCCATCATCCGCGTTTCAAGCTCAGTTGCGGAAGGCGAGGTCTGCCAGAGCATGCATTGCGCCGCCATGGCATTGACCAGTTGCTCTGCCAGAACAGATGGTAGAGGTGCATTGGCCGAGAAATAGGCAAAGAAGCGTGGATGCTGCCAATGGGTCATGCCAGGCACGATCACGCGCTCGAAGTCAGCAAAAATGGCGTCCATATCTTCGCCCGTTTCGGGAGCTGACAATGGCAATTTCTGCAGGACTGCACCGGGGATCAGTGGTGCCCTGACTGGTTTGCTGCTTAAATCCGCGCGATAGTCGGCTGCCCAATCGGCCGCTCTATGCCCCCAGCTGCGGAATTCCTCGTTGTTGATTGCCATGATTAAGGCGCCACAATTGGTTGGGCCTTCAGTGCCGCATCGCGCGGTACAACGCCAGCGAAATGGCTGCCTTCTTCAAACCAGCTTTTCGGGGCTGGAGCACCCCACAGAGTTTGCCGCTGTGGATCCTTGAGGTCCCATTTGATGGGATCAAGATCAGGATCCACTGTTAGATAGTCCGAGCAATAGATCTCGATGCGATGCCCATCGGGGTCACGGATATAGAGAAAGAATGCATTCGAAATGCCATGGCGCCCTGGCCCGCGTTCGATGTTCTTCAGCCAACCGGTTGTCGCCATCAGGTCGAGCAAATCTATGATGTTCAGGGGCGTTGGCACCCAGAACGCCACGTGGTGCAGGCGCGGCCCCCTGCCATTGGTGAAAGCCATGTCATGCACGCCACCCTTGCGATGCATCCAGGCCGCCCAGAGCTTCTTGCTGTCCTCATCCTCGGTATATTCTGTCACGCGGAAACCGATGTCATTGTAGAAGGCAACTGAGGCATCCACGTCAGGCGAAAAGCAATTAAAGTGATCTATGCGCAACGGTTTGACGCCGCGATATAACTCATATTGCTGATGAATGGCCGGCAGCTTTTCCATTGCCACGTAGAATTCAAGCGGCACGCCATGAAGGTCACGCGTGCGCAAGGTTTTTGATTGATGTGGCACATCAACATATTCAGCCGGCAAGCCCTTTGCCCGAAAATGCGCCTCGGCCTTTGCCAGATCAGGTGTGTCATAGAGTTTGAACCCCAGGTGGCCCGCTTCGGCTGTCTTCGCCAATCGCAGCACCAAGCAGTGGTGTCCACGTTCTTCCATGGCGCGCAGGTAAATTGCATCTGCGGTTTCAGCGGTTACCTGGAGGCCCAGCGTGTCAACGTAAAAGGCCCGGGATTTGGCAAGGTCTGTGACGCTCAACTCCACATGGCTGAGGCGGACGATATTGAAGGGCGGATAGAGGTTTGGCTTCGGAACCGACATTGCTTCAGCTTTTCATTGAACAGGGAAGATAACGTTGGCTTGGCCAGTGCCAGAAGACGGAAAATATGGCCCGACAATTTCGCCCTTCCCGGCATATGCATCCCATCCCAATGCGCCAAACAGCATGAACGTATCATGCATGGTGCCCTCACCTGTGCAATAGACGGCATAGTCTGGCAACATTTTCAGGAACGTCGAAATTTCGCCCTTCTCCCACAACTCGAGAACACGAAGGTCACATTGCCGGTTGAATTCGCGGCTGATGGTGAAGGTTCCATTGTTCGCTTCATACAGCTCATTCTCCCAGATCTTGTGGGACAATGATCCCGACGCTACCAGCAAAACCTTGTTGTCAGACGCTTCAATAGCCTTGCGGATGGCAGCGCCAAGCTTGCGCGAAGAGTCAAAGCTGTGCACCGTGCAGTAGGCGGCCACCGAAACCACCTTGAGATCGCTCTTGGCATTCATGTAACGCATTGGAACAAGAGTCCCGTATTCAAGGTCCAGCGTGGGCACATGGTGCGACAGTGTGTGGACGCCCGCTGCCATTGCTTCCTTGGCAATCAGATCGCCCAATTCCGGATTGCCGGTATAGCTGTATTCCAAACCCTGTATGAATTGTGGAAATTCATGACTTGTGTAGACGCCTTCAAATTTGGCGTTGGCGTTGATGTGATAGCCCGCATTGACCATCCAGTGTGTGTCGAGGACGACAATGGTATCGACGCCCAAGGCACGGGCTCGCCGGCCAATTTCATGATGAGCATCAATGGAAGACTGCCGCGTTCCCTGCAATCGCCCCGGCCGCTCCGACAGCAGCATTGTCGGCACATGGCTGACCTTGGCTGTTAATGCGAGTTCTCCCATAGCGATCTCCCGTCAGGTTCAATAGATGTTCATTTGCGGTTTCGGAATTCAGCCACCCAATTTGGGAATGACGTGTTCGCCCGTTGCAAACGCAATATTTTTTGTTTCCATGTAAAAATCGAAAGACCAATCACCACCATCGCGGCCAATGCCGGAATTCTTGACGCCGCCGAATGGCGTCGGCAAGTGGCGGATATTTTCAGAGTTGACCCAAATCATGCCGGCCTGCAGCGCCTCGGAGAAGCGCAGGGCCCGCGTCACATCTCGCGTCCAGACATAGCCTGTCAGGCCATAGGCAACATCATTGGCCAGCCCCAGCGCCTCGGCTTCGTTTTCGAAGGGAATAGCGGTTAGAACAGGGCCAAAGATTTCTTCCTGGGCAATGCGCATGTTGTTGCTGGCGCCCGTGAAGAGTGTTGGCGCCACATAACAGCCACCGCCGGGCCCATCAACCTTGGCGCCGCCAGCAGCCACGATTGCCCCCTCGGTCTTGCCGATTGCGATATATTCCAACACCTTCTTTTCATGAACGGGATGAATGAGCGGACCGACCACGGTTTTTGGATCAAGCGGGTGGCCGACCGGGATGCGCTTGGCCTTCTCCGCGACCAATGCCGTAAACTTATCGTAGATCGACTGTTCAACCAAAAGGCGCGACGATGAGGTGCAGCGCTCTCCATTGAGGGAATAGATCATGAAGACGGCCGCATCGGCGGCGCGTTCCAAATCGGCATCAGCGAAAACGACGATCGGGTTCTTGCCGCCCAATTCGAAATGGACACGTTTCAGCGTGTCTGCGCCCTGCTTCATGATCATCGAACCCGTGCAGCTTTCGCCAACAAAGCCGATGGCTTTGATATCGGGATGCATGGTGAGCGCCTTGCCCGCATCTTCACCAAGTCCGTTGACCAAATTCCACACACCGGGTGGCAGACCCACCTCCAGGGCAATTTCCGCCAACACACGAGCGGTGAGCGGTGAAAATTCTGCTGGTTTGTGGACGACTGTGCAACCTGCGGCCAAGGCTGGCGCAATTTTCCATGTTGAAAGCATGAAAGGTGTGTTCCAGGGCGTGATCACGCCGACTGGTCCAATGGGCGCACGCGTGGTGACGTTTAATTGTCCCGGCCCATGCAGGGCCTTCCCGTCACGCGCTTCGGGCGCGCGGTCTGCGAAGAAGCGGAAGTTTTCCGCCCCGCGCAAGGCCGCCTTGGACATGAATTTCAGCGCCTGGCCAGTATCGACGCACTCGAGGAAGGCAATTTCCTCAGCACGCTTCTCAATATGGTCTGCGATCTTGTGCAGGATGGCTTTGCGCTTTTCACCGCTCAGCGCGGCCCATGCCGGGAAGGCCGCTTTGGCGGCCTTGGCCGCTGCATCGACATCAGAAGCCTTGCCATGCGCAACGCGTGCAAGCGGCTTCAGGTCAATGGGGGAAATAGTCTCAAAGGTTGCGCCATCCTTGGCAGATACTGATTTGCCGTCAATCAGGTTCAAAACACTGCCATCACGGAAGCGCTTGAGATAGGCCTCGGCTTTCTGGATGTTGACATCGCGTTCAGACATCATTTTCCCCTCAACCTGGCATGCATGGCATTGTTCTTCCAGCTCAACGCGCCGTTGATCTCTTCAATTGATAGCGACAGCGCAAAATGCGGTGTGGCGAAAAGTGGTTTGAGCGCGTCATTGGCGGCAGCGAATATGGCGTCGCCGGCCTTTTTGAGATCCTGTTGACTGCGCCCCTGTCCGACGCGGAACACAATGTCGATAAAGGCATTCTCCACCAATTCATCTGCAACGGCGTAATCGTCGGCGCAAAAAGCCCGGACACGCACGGCACCGAGTTCAAAAAGGCCCGTGCTGACAATTGCGGCCTTCATGGCGCGACAAAAGGCCGACATGTCCACGCGCCCGGCAAGATTGGCAGAATATTCAATGCGAAAATGCGGCATGGCCGTTGGTCAATCCAGATTTAATTAACATGTTAATTGAATGGTCAAGACTGTCAAGGGCAAATGCCGGGGTTGCGACGACAACCGTTTCATTGGATAACCGGGGCATGGACAAACACCTGAAACAGGCGAGCGAAAAGCCGCGCCAGACCCGGCGCTCTCTGCCAATGGCTCTGCTGCGTGCCCGTGAGTCGGTCATGAAGAATTTCCGGCCGATGCTGGAAAAGCACAATGTGACGGAACAGCAGTGGCGTGTCATCCGCGTGGTGGCGGAAGCCGGCGCGCTGGACGCAACTGAAGTTGCCAGCCGCGCCTCAATCCTCGCACCCAGCCTCACACGTATCATCAAGACGCTTGAGCAGCGCAAACTGATTAAGCGGCAGAATGACAGCAAGGATGGCCGGCGCGTGGTGCTGGCGCTTGCGCCAGCAGGTGAAGTGCTGTTGCACAAGGCTGTTCCGGAAAGCCTTGCGGCCCACAAGGGCCTGGAAGAAAAGATTGGCGGAGACAAATTGATGCTTTTGCTCGACCTCTTGGACGAGGTGGCGCTGCGCGCCGGAAACTGACAGCACGTCATGGTTACGCGGCCGCGAGGCCCGCATCCAACGCGGCGATGAGCTTGGAGATATCAGAAGCACTTGCAACGAGCGGCGGTGACATGATGATCGTGTTGCCCGACACGCGGATCATCACACCGTTCTTGTAGGTTACATCAGCAACCCGCCCCATGGCATCCTTGGCGAGTGGCGTCTTCTTGCCACGGTCACTGACAAGTTCCAGGGCAGCCATCAAGCCGAGACCGCGCGCATCACCTACAACCGCATGCTTTGCCTTCAGCGATGTCAGGCCCTGCATCAATTCTGCGCCCCGTGCGGCTGCGTTTTCGTTGACCTTGAGCTTGCGGGTCACGTCAAGAGCGGCGAGACCTGCTGCACACCCAACGGGGTGGCCGGAATAGGTATAGCCAGTGCCAATTGAGCCAAAGGTGTCCTTGTTGCTTTCGAACGCTTCAGCAATCTTGGTATTGAGCACGGTCGCACCCAGCGGAAAGTAGCCTGATGTGATGGCTTTGGCGATGACCATCATGTCCGGGGCCACGCCCCATTTGCGCGATCCGCACCATGCACCCGTCCGGCCGAATGCGGTCACCACTTCGTCGGCGATCAACAAGATATCATGCTTGTCGCAAATGGCCCGCACCTTGGGCATGAAACTTTCAGGCGGCACGATGACCCCGCCTGCCCCCAACACCGGCTCCATGATGAAGGCTGCAATTGTGTCAGCGCCCTGGAACGCTATTTCATCTTCAAGGGCCGCGGCACAAAGGTCAGCGAGCTTTGCCGGGTCCGTCTCGTTGAAGGGATTGCGATAGATGTGTGGGCATGGAATGTGGAAACAGCCCGGCAGCAGCGGCTCATAGCTGCGGCGGAAATTTGAATTGCCATTCACCGATGCTCCACCAAAATGGGTGCCATGATAGGACTTCTTGAGCGACAAAAATTTGGTCCGGTCACGGTGGCCCCGCACCTTCCAATACTGGCGCGCCAGCTTGAGCGCTGTTTCAATTCCATCCGAACCACCAGAACCAAAGATCACGCGTACCATGCCTTCCGGCTTGAAGAATTCCGTCAGTTCGTAGGCGAGCTCGATGGATGGCGCTGTCGATGTTCCCCTGAAACCAGAGTAATAAGGCATGGCGTTGAGTTGATCGCTGATCGCCTTCTTCACGGGATCGCAGCTGTAGCCCAGATTGACGTTCCACAATCCTCCTACAGAATCGAAGACCGTGTTGCCATCAAGGTCCGTAATGTTCACACCTTCCGCCTTGACAATCACCTTCGGAGGACTGGCCCGCATTTCGGCCGGATGTGCCATTGGATGCCAGATCGATTTGGCATTGTGTTCGGCAATGAAATTTGAATCGCGCATGGCAGTCTCCTCTAATCCGCGTCTATGCCCAGCGCCGCCAACGCAGTCGCATAGGACAAACGGGGGTTGGTCACATCAAACAGCACGCAAGGAAGGCTAATGGCTTCTGCGCCCTCAATATTCTTCTTCTGGTCATCTACAAACACACAAGCATTGGCTGGCAGGCCCAGGTCGCGCAGGCAGGCTTCATAAGCGCGCGGATCGGGTTTCAGAATTCCTGAGTAGGTGGCGTCGCTTACCACATCGAATTGATCCAGCAACGGAAGCTTCTTGCGAAATGAGGCGCCATAAAACAGATCAAGTTCATTGGAAAGAATGGCCAGTTTGCATCCCGCGGCCTTGGCCCTGCCAATGGCCCAAACGGCCTCCGGCCTGATCACAGTCTCTGGCTCCGCACCACGGGCTCGCTGCACGAAGGTTTCCATTTTCGTCCAGGTTTCACCTATCAATGCGCCCACTTCTTTTGTCCGCTTCAGCCAATAATCGCGCTCCGAAATTTCGTGGCGTTGCATGGCCTGCCACAAGGGATCGCTTGCCGGATCAAACGGGCCTCGCCACGTCAGTGCGCCAGGTGCTAGGCCAAGGGCGCGCTCCGTTACGTCATGGGTTTCAAACAGGGTGCGTGAAATCACCCCGCCGAAATCCAGGATCAGTGCCTTTTCGCTCACGCCTTCACCACACCTTGCGCCAGCCATTGGTCGACCTTGTGCAAAACAGCATCCACGAAAGCCTGATCATTGATATGCGCATCAATCTCCACTAGTTCCACAGGAGTCTTGATGGCCTTGCGCGCCTCGTCAACGAATGCCGCCAGTCCCTCCGGATCATGCAAGGGTTCATCAGCTTTGTCCCATTGTTGAATGCCCTTGTTGGGCAGGATGAAGGTGACGGGTCCTTTGGCATCCGCCAATTCAGCAGCAACATGGCGGGCGAGAACGCGCCGATCCTCGGCTGGCGTTGTAACCGAGGCAATCAGGCGGTTGTGGGCGTGATATGGCCGGCCTTCGAACCGCTTGGGCATGGCCTTCCAGGATTCGAAATCAACCATGTCCGTTGCGCCCGGCGCCACGATCTGTGGCACGCCTGCTCCGGCGGCGGCTTTCAAGCGCGACTTGCCGGATGTGACAACTGAACCACCGAGATCATTGGCGACCTCCTGCAGGCAAAGATCAAGAACCAATGCAAAGCGCCCCTTGGCCGCGAGATCAGCGAAAGCACGGCCACCCATGCCAGTTGAATGAAAAACCGCAACCTCGAAGCCACGCTGCTCAAGTTCAGGCTTCAAAGCGACCATATATTTGAGGCAGGATTTTCCGAGTGACGTCATGCCCACCATGGCACGCCTAGCATCAGGTGCAACGACGGCACGCGCCGCTCCGACGACCGCGCCACAGGCCTGGGACAGAGCGGCCTTGCAGAGACTGTTCAACCCATAGAGGCCGCCTGACCACAAGATCATCATGACGTCAGCCGGAATGCGGTCCGGCGGCAGAAGGTGGGAGAAAGAGATGGTGGAAACCACAAATTTCGGGACACCGACCGGAAGCGCGCCGGCGACGTCCAATGCCAGGTCTGTGCCCATGCTACCGCCGAGCGCGATCATGCCATCTAGCTTGCCTTCTGCATAAAGCGACCTTGCCAGGTTCGACGCACCTTCCGCCATGTTGGCCATGGCTTCGTTTTCATCGCCGATGGCTGCGATTGCAGGAATGGTGCTTCCGGCCGCGGCAGCCACATCATCGTTGCTGATGTCAGTGCGCGCAACGCCCTTCGCCAGAATGCCGACATCCATGGTGATGACCTGGGCGTTCTCGCCTTCCAGGCATTGCTTCATAAAGCCCAATTCGTCGGCCTTGGTGTCGAATGTGCCGATCAGCAATATCTTTTTCTTGCTCACGCTTTCCTCCCAACATTTTTTCCGCCGAGTGCCACCGTGAGATCGCGGGCCGCACGCACCACCAATTGGGCATGGCGCGCCAATAGTTTTGGATCAATGCGCCATTGGGGCGATGCCACCGACACTGACGCATAGGCAAAGCCATTGGCATCAAGCAAGGGAGCCGCAACTGAAATGGCCTCAGCGTCGAACTCGCCGTTGTTGATGGCAAAGCCGCGTTCACGGGCCTGGGAAACCTGTTCGCGAAGTTCGGAAGCCTTGGTCTTGGACCGGTTGGTGACGCGCGGCGCCGGCCCCTTGGCAACGCGGTCGAGAACAGATGCAGGCGCGAAAGCCAGATAAATGACTCCTGAAGCAGTGCAATGGAATGGCACAATTTCGCCCATCGTGAAATTGATGCGCAGTGCCTTGGCACTGTGCGCGGCAAGAACCGTCGCCAGACTGGTCTGCGATGCTTCACTGATGTGGCAGCTCTCACCGGTTTCGTCGCGCAAGCGATCAAGGATCGGCTGGGCAATTTCGGCAAAGGAGAGGGTTTCCGAGCGGATGCGGGCCAGGCGTTGCACTGCGGGTCCTAGCCTGTAAAGCTTGCCGGGTTCGGTTTTTTCAATAAGCCCGTGCGCTAGCATGGATGACAGGAGACGCAGGGTCGTTGCCTTGTCGAATTTCACAAGCCGCGCCATGTCGGACAGGCCGATCTCCGGCTGTTCGGGCGAAAACGCCTCAAGCACAGTCATGGCTTTACTGACGGTTCCCACGATCTCGCTCCTCCTGCATCAAAGCTTGACATTCCGTGCACGCGGCTGCAAGTCTAATTTCGAACTATTGGTTCAAATATTGAACCACATGGAGATTTTCATGGATCAGTCCAAGATCGACGCACTGCGCCACTCTATCATCCCAGATCAGCTGCACTGGATTGGCGGCAAGCCGGAAGAATCGCAGGATGGAAAGTCCTTGGTTGTGACAAGTCCGATTGATGGCAAATCTCTATGCAGCATTGCCGACGGCTCAGCGGCAGATGTTGATAGAGCCGTGGCCAATGCTCGCGCCGCATTTGAAAGAGGCGTGTGGTCCCGCGCCACACCGGCTGATCGCAAAAAGAAGCTGCTGAAACTGGCTGACCTGATCGAAGCACGCGCCCTTGAACTCGCGGTGCTTGGCGTTCGCGACAACGGGACGGAAATTGGTATGGCACTGAAGGCCGAGCCGCTGTCCGCTGCAGGCACTTTCCGTTATTACGCCGAGGCGATCGACAAGGTTTATGGCGAAATCGCACCTACCGGCCAAGATGTTCTGGGTCTCATCCACAAGGAACCGCTGGGTGTGGTTGGTGTGATCGTTCCATGGAATTTTCCGCTGATGATCGGCTCGTGGAAAATCGCACCAGCGCTGGCTGCGGGCAATTCTGTTGTGGTGAAACCGCCGGAAATCGCTTCGCTGTCATTGCTCGAAGTGGCGCGGCTCGCCACCGAAGCCGGCATTCCTGATGGCGTTTTCAATGTAGTGACGGGTCATGGTTCCGTCGTTGGTGAGGCCCTTGGCCTACACATGGATGTGGATTGCATTGCATTCACCGGTTCAGGCCGCACCGGTCGCCGGCTGCTGGAGTATGCAGCACGTTCCAATATCAAGCGCGTTTATCTTGAACTGGGTGGCAAGTCGCCGAATATCGTGTTTGCCGATGCACCGAATCTCGATGTGGCTGCGAAGACCTCGGCGTCCGGCATATTTCGTAACGCGGGACAAGTCTGTGTGGCGGGTTCCCGCCTTCTCGTCCAGCGCAACATCTATGATGCCTTTGTGGAAAAACTGCTGGCCGTTACCGCGAAAATGAAAGTAGGCGATCCCCTGTCACTCTCCACAGACATCGGCGCTGTTTCTAGCGAAACGCAATTGGCCCAGAACCTGGATTTTGTCTCAGGGGCGGTGGCAGAGGGCGCCAAGATCTCAGTCGGGGGCAAGCGCGTGCTGCAGGAGACGGGTGGCACGTACATGCAGGCCACAATTATCGAAAACGTGACGGCTGACATGCGGATCGCCCGCGAGGAAGTGTTCGGCCCGGTGCTGGCTGTCATGCCGTTCGAGGCGGCTGAAGAAGCGGCAACCCTTGCCAATGCGACCGACTATGGACTGGCCGCCGCAGTTTGGACGTCAAACCTTGCAACGGCCCACAGGATGGTGCGGGCAGTTCGTGCTGGAGTTGTCCACGTCAACACCTATGGCGGTGCCGATATCACGGTGCCGCTTGGCGGCTTCAAGCAATCGGGCTTTGGGCGCGACAAGTCATTGCATGCGCTGGAGAAATACTTTGACCTCAAAACCGCGTGGATTGCCTTGTCGTGACCATTCGCCATTGACGCGGTTGCTTGGCAGATGCACATTGCAGGCCTGTGTAGAGACCGCTGAAGCGCACAGAAATGTCACATGCCAAAAAGCAAAACCGATCTATTGAACCCACCCCTGCGCTGAATGCCATTCCAGCCCGGCCCGGGGCCATTCCCAACATAGACCTCAGCAATATCTATGACAAAAAGTTTGCACGCGAAGATATCCAATATGGCAGTCTCGGCGTGTTGGCGGACCTGCTTGGCCGCAATCCGGTGCCGCACCGGCATGATGATTTCCTGCAAATCCATTTCATTGAAGCCGGCACATTCGATCTCCGAATCGATGACCAGTACTGGCATGCCAAAGGACCGGCACTGTTCCTCACGCCGCCCGCTGTGCCCCATGCTTTTACCCTGAGCGTCAATGCCAAAGGTCATGTGCTGACACTCCGCCAAAATTTCGTCTGGCGTGTGCTTGAGGGAGATCGCAGCTTGCCATCGCGTGGCAGATTGACACCGTTCTGTGCCAACCTCTCCAAGGCAGGTGGCAGCGCTCAGGTGCAAGCAATGTCCGCGTTATTTCGCATGTTGCAACGGGAGATGTCTGTTTCTCAAATGGGCAATGACACCGTCTGCAACAGCATTGCCGCTGCCCTCCTCGCTTCGGCTCTGCGATGCAGCGACGCCGGGGCGCAGTTCGCACAGGGCATCAGCAGCGATTTCGCGCATTACCGGCGGTTTCTGGGTTTGGTTGAGGAGCACTTTCGCAGCCATTGGCCGGTGCGGAAATTCGCCTACGAAATCGGGCTGACGCCGTGGCGGCTACACGACGTGGTCACAACCTGCAGCGGTCATCCCCCAAAGGCGGTTCTTAACGAACGGCTGTTGCAGGAGGCAAAGCGCCAGTTGGCCTTTTCCAGCGCTGGCATCAAGGAAATATCCTCGCGGCTTGGTTTTGCCGACACGCCCTATTTCTGCCGCTTCTTCAAACGCAGCTGTGGGCATACGCCCACCGCTTATCGCGAGATCATGCAACAGGGATTTGCACAGAAAAGTGCAACAGATTCAAATGGCCGTGCCTTGTTTTTCCAAACCCGGTGACCGATGAACGCTATCAAGACGGCCAGCCCAGTGCGGGCAAGCCGCAAGCAACGTGAGGGAAGAAGACCATGACCGCCAGAACCGGACAGCAATATCTTGATGGCCTTCGCGACGAGCGTCAGGTGTGGCTGGGCAATGAGAACATCAGCGACGTGACCAAGCATCCTGTGCTGAGCGGGTCGGCAAAGGGAATGGCCGGATATTTCGATTGGCAGCACCGCTTTGCTGATGACTGCCTTGTGCCGGATGCGGTGAGCGGCAAGCCGATGAATGCAAGCCTCATCGTACCGCGCAACGCCCATGACCTTGACCTTCGCCAAAAGGCCTTTGAACGTTTCTCTCGATATTCCTGCGGCATGCTTGGCCGCACACCCGACTACGTGAACGTGACTCTGGCAGGTTTTGTGGGCCGGAGTGACGTGTTCACGACAGGCAAGGGCGCCCATCACGATCGTCTCACGGCCTTCTACCGGGAGGTGGTCGAGGGCGACTTGTCGATGACCCACACGATCATCCAACCTGCAATCGACAAGAGCATTCCGGAACTCGCCGGATTGAATGGTGATCTTGCGGCGCGGGTGGTGAAACGCACCGAGACCGGTGTTGTGGTGCGCGGCGCCAAGATTCTCGCAACGCTTGGGCCCTTTGCCGATGAGCTGTTCGTGTACCCCGCGAGCCCGCTCGCCCCCGGCAGCGCGCCTGAATATGCACTGATGTTTTCCATTCCCATCGCCACCAAGGGAGTGATCCAGGTGTGCCGCGACCATTATGGAACGGCGCGATCGGTTGAAGACCACCCGTTCTCGTCACGTTTCGACGAGCAGGATACCTATGTGATCTTCGATGACGTTGAAATCCCCTATGAGCGCCTGTTCATCGATTGCGACCTTGAAGCCTACAACGGCTTGCGCGCCGCGGGCTGGGCAGCCAACGTGTTCCAGCAGACGTCAACGCGTGCAGCCGTGAAACTGGAATTTGCCTATGACCTGTGCAGCCGCATGGCCAAGATTACCAATACGGAAAAGCGGCCCGACGTCGCCATGCGCCTCGGTGAACTCTGGTGCTACGCCCAAATGACGCGCGGCGCCAACCAGGCTGGCCGCGCCGGCGCGCGGGATTGGGGTGCAGGTGCCTTTTTCTGCGATGACAAGCCGCTTCGCGCCCTGCGCGGGTTAATGCCCACGTGGATGGCACGCATGGTCGAGTTGGTGAAGTCGCTCGGAGGACACAATCTTCTGGCCACGCCGTCACTCTCTGCTTTCGAAAGTGATGTCATGAAGCCTCTGCTTGAAAAATACATGCCGGCAGCCAATGGCAAGGACGCCGAAGACAGGGCGCGCATTTTCCGCATGGCGTGGGACTTTGTCGGATCGGCACTGGGTGGTCGCGTTGACCTCTACGAGCACTTCTACCTGGCGGCACAGCCGACGAATTTCCAGCGTGAACACATGCAAACACTGGCAGAAGGCGGCTTTGGCGTGTTGGATGAATATCTCCGGGAAAACATGTAAGGCGATCAGCACCAATCGCCGCCGGGCAACACTCAGGACTTGCTTGCCATGTTGACGGATTTCTGTAGCGCCGCAGCCAACCCTTCACTCACCACCCGCTCCAGACCAGCAGCACGCATGGCCGTGATCGCTGCAGCTGTTGTGCCCTTGTAGTTGAGAAATTCCGCCACTGTTTCCGAAGGGTGCTTCGGGTCTTGCTCGAGCAGCCTTCCGGTGGCGATGAGAAGCTCGGTGACAGCGCGCTTCGCCTTATCAGCTGCAAATCCGCGCGCCATGGCATCCTTCATCATGGCTTCGGCAAAGAGCGCCGGAAATGCAGGGCCCGACCCCGTGAGGCCCGTCATATAATCAATAGCGCTTTCGTCATCGTATTGGTCTGCGACGCCGCAGGCATTGAAGATGGCCTTAACAATTGCCTTGTCTTCTGCGGTGATGGAATTCGAACCAACCCAAGGCGTGTAGGAGTGTCCCACCATCGCACCGACATTCGGCATGGTGCGAATGACACGTTCGGTCTGGTGGTGCCGGCCAAGTTGCGCAAGCGTGGCCCCCACCATGACAGATATGACAAGCTTGCCCTGTGCGTTCACTTGAACCGCAGGCCAATCGGCAGGTCGAACCGACATGATGATGACGTCGGCCCAATTGGCCAACTCTTGATTGTTGGCCGTGAGCAACTGTCCTGGCCAGATTGCCGGCTTGCTGCTGCGGAACGACGCACCAAGATTTTTCGGGGCGACCACATGTTTCTTGACGATGGCTTCTGCAATGCAGGTTCCCAGCCAGCCGACGCCACCGACAATGCCGAGTTTGAGATCCTTGTTCATGTCTTATGCTCCCCAAGACTGTGACGCGCGTAGAAACGCTCAAGCTCACGGTGTGAAGCCGTTTGCGCTGTGAACACTTTCACGTAATCTGGTATGCGTGACAGGCGCAACGACAGGTCTTCCCGCGTCTGCATCGAAATATACCCAATCTGCGTGAGGTAGATGGTGCGAGCGCGAACGTCAGCCGCCAGACCATCCGTGCCAAACCGCGTGAACATGCCCCGCAAAGCTGTGATGCGCGCGGTGTCTGCCGCTTGCACTTCAGCCAGCACTGCCAGTGATTGGAGTGCCCAGCTGCGGACAGCGAATTCAAAACGGGAATCGAAAAGCGCGCTGTTGAACCAAAGGTCATTCACGTTGAGCACGGCTTCCACGAGTGTTTCGGCATAGGCGTTACACTGCTTCAGGAAATTGCCGGTGTTCTTGTCGCGCCAGCGGCTGAGCAAGGCGTCAAGCAGCTGCTGGTGATCCTTGAAGAACCAATAAAAGCTGGTGCGCGACAGATTGAGCTTTTGCGCCAACGGCAGGATTTTTACCGAATCGATGCCCTGTTCAAGCAACAGATCATATGCTGCGTTGAGCCAAAGGTCGGGCGAACCACGCCAGCCGCCATCGGGTTTTGCCTGCGCCATGACACGTCTCATAGCAGCGGCAAAGCAGGCGATCAACAAAAATGTACAGATATGTACTTGACACTGACACTTATGAACATTCTAATACATGATCACACCACGCCGCGGAGCACGCCATGTCGAACGATCCCCTTCTTCAACCATTCAAGCTGAAACACCTCACGCTGAAAAACCGTTTGATGATCTCATCGCATGAGCCGGCTTATGCCGAGGATGGCATGCCGAAGGGTCGCTACAAGGCCTACCATCTGGAACGCGCCAAGGCAGGCATTGCGCTCACCATGACGGCGGGCTCTGCCGCAGTCGCCCTCGACAGTCCGCCCGTGTTCAACAACATCCTTGCCTATAAGGATGAGGTGGTGAAATGGACGAAGGAGATGACGGACGCAATCCATGACCAAGGCTGCGCCGTGATGATCCAGCTCACCCACCTTGGCCGCCGCACGCGCTGGGACAAGGCGGACTGGCTGCCGGCTGTCGCCCCCACCCATCAAAGGGAACCTTCGCACAAGTCCACCCCGAAACTGATTGAAGATTGGGACATTGAACGCATCATCAAGGATTTTGCTGACGCGGCTGAGCGTCTGAAAGCGGGTGGCATGGATGGCATCGAGTTTGAAGCCTATGGGCACCTGCTCTCGCAATTCTGGTCGCCGATGAGCAATACGCTCGCCAATGCGTATGGTGGATCGCTTGAAAACCGCATGCGATTCACCTTCGACGTGCTGCGCGCCGTCCGCAAACGCGTGGGCCCGGAGTTTCTTCTTGGTGTACGCTATGCCGGTGATGAACTCTCAGCAGATGGATACGGGAAGGAAGAAGGCTTGCGCATTTCGCAACTGCTGAAAGATTCTGGCCTCATCGATTTCCTGAATGTCACACGCGGACACATTGAAACGGACGCGGGCCTTACTGACAACATCCCGATCATGGGCATGGCCTCTGCGCCACACCTCGACACTGCTGGTGAAGTGCGGGCCGCCACGCGATTCCCGGTCTTCCATGCCACGCGCATTCAGGATGTGGCGACGGCCCGGCACGCCATCTCATCCGGCAAAGTTGACATGATCGGCATGACACGCGCCCATATGGCCGACCCCCACATCATGCGCAAAATTCTCGAAAAGCGTGAGAACGACATTCGCCCCTGCACGGGCGCAAATTACTGCCTCGACCGCATCTATCAGGGTGGCATGGCGCTGTGCATCCACAACGCCTCCACAGGCCGTGAACAGGAGCAGCCGCATGAAATTGCCAAGGCCGACAAGAAACGCAAGATCGTGATCATTGGCGCAGGCCCGGCAGGACTTGAGGCGGCTCGGGTGGCCGGTGAACGCGGCCATGATGTGACAGTGTTCGAGGCGGCGGCCAAGGCGGGTGGGCAGCTGCTGCTCACGGCACAGAGCCCGCGGCGGCGCGAAATGATGGCCATCGCTGATTGGCGCATGGCGCAATGTGCGGGCCTGGGCGTAAAGTTCAATTTTGGCACTTGGGCGGAAGCAGCTGCTGTCACAGCGCTTGCCCCTGATGTTGTTATCATCGCTACGGGCGGCCTGCCCCATGCGGATGACGTGCGCGAAGGCGTTGATCTAACCGTCACCTCCTGGGACATTCTCAGCGGTGATGTGAAGCCCGGCAGCAACGTGCTGGTTTATGACGATGCCGGCGATCACGCCGGCCTGCAAGCCGCTGAGGTCATTGCGAAGACTGGAGCCAAGGTTGAAATCATGACTCGCGACCGCAGCTTTGCGCCCGAAGTCATGGCGATGAATCTGGTGCCCTATATGCGCGAGCTACAGAAGCGCGATACGCTGTTCACAGTGACCTACATGCTTGAAAAGGTGCGCCGTGGCGGCAACGAGCTTGTTGCCACCATCGTCAGTGATTACGGTGGGATAAGCAAGGAAAAGACCTACGACCAGATCGTCACCAACTTCGGGACGAAGCCCAATGCGGATCTTTATTTTGAACTTCTGCCGCTGTCTTCCAACCGGGGCGCAGTTGACTACAAGAAACTGATTTTCAACCAGAGGCAGGAGGGCGTGCAAAATCCAGACGGCGCATTCCAGCTGTTCCGCATCGGCGATGCCGTGGCGGCGCGCAACACACATGCTGCGATCTATGATGCGCTGCGGCTGGTGCGCAATCTCTGAGAAGTTTGGTGGGCCCGCCAGGACTCGAACCTGGAACCAGACGGTTATGAGCCGTCAGCTCTAACCATTGAGCTACAGGCCCACCGATGCGCCGCTTTCGGCCATGCGCGGCTTGTGGCTAACCCATTTTGTGGCGATTTGCCAGCCTGTGTTCGTGGGTCCGTCGCAATTCCATGGACATATGGCACAGACAGAAGTTTCTGATATAGTTCCGTAATGAAATCCAAGACTTTGCCCCCTACAGAAGCCGTTTCACAGCTGAGTGCCCTGCACGCATCGGCCACCAGCAACCTCAAGGCGGCCCTCGACGCCTATCTCAAGAACCGGACAGTTCCCTCCGCCGAGCAGCGCGCGTCGTGGCGCTACCCCGAATTGCGCGTGACCTATGAGGCGAATGGCTTGCAGCCGTCGATCGCCCGCGCCTATGCCAAGTTTCAGGGCCCGGGCACTTATTCTACAACAGTTACCCATCCCAGGCATTTCGGCCGCTACCTGATCGACCAATTGAATTATCTGGTGAAGGATTACGGGGCGACGATTGAGGTTTTGCCGTCGCAGCAGGAAATCCCCTATCCTTACGTTCTGGAGAAAGGCGATGACCTTGGCGCGGGCGGCGTTTCGGCGGCGGAACTGGCGCTGCATTTTCCGGTGCCACTTTTGTCTTTGGTTGGTGATGAAATTGCCGATGGTCAATGGGACCCGCTGCCTGGCCATCCCTTGCCGCTGGCGCTGTTTGATGCCGTGCGCGTTGACTACTCGCTGAAGCGCATCCAGCACTACACGGGAAGCCACTGGAGCAATGTGCAACCGTGGATCCTGCTGACCAACTACCAGCGCTATGTTGACCAGTTCATCGGCTGGGCGCGGACAAAGCTTGCTGAGGATTCGGGTTATGAGGCGCTTGTGCTGCCGGGCGGCGCCAAAATCGTCCGTGGACTGAGTGATTCAGAAATCGACACGATGATTGCCGCCTCTCCGTTTGACCGTTTCCAAATGCCGGCCTACCACCTGCGCCGCAGCGACGGCAAAGGCGGCATTACGCTGGTCAACATCGGTGTCGGGCCATCCAATGCCAAGACGATGACAGATCACCTTGCTGTATTGCGCCCGCATTGCTGGCTGATGATTGGCCATTGCGGGGGCTTGCGCCAATCGCAGCGTATCGGCGACTATGTGCTGGCGCATGCCTATCTGCGCGAAGACGGCATTCTGGATGACCTGGTGCCGCCGGCCATTCCCATCCCGGCGCTGGCGGAAGTGCAGCTGGCACTGCAGGGTGCCGCGGCGGACGTGACGGGAGAGCGCGGCGAAGCGCTGAAGTCACGCCTGCGCACCGGGACTGTGGTGACCTATGACGACCGCAACTGGGAACTGCGCTGGAGCCAGGAGCGCAAGCGCATCAACCTGTCGCGCGCCATTGCGGTGGACATGGAATCCGGCACCATTGCGGCGCAGGGCTACCGGCTGCGCGTGCCTTATGGCACCCTCCTCTGCGTATCTGACAAGCCGTTGCATGGTGAAATCAAGCTGCCGGGTGCGGCCAACGCGTTCTACGACCGCGCGGTGGGTGAGCATTTGCTGATCGGGCTTGCAGCGGTGGAGCGGCTGCGCGAGGACCGCGACGGGCTGCATTCACGGAAGCTCAGAAGCTTTGACGAACCACCCTTCCGCTAAAAAAAAGTTCCTGCCCGCCATAATTCAGACTTATTTTATTCCTATATTGGAAACATGAAAGGAACCGTCATGTTGAAACTGCTTGCCTCTGTTGCCACCCTCTTTGCCCTTCTTGCCATTCCCCCAGCCTTTGCCGACGAGACAAAAATGAACGCACAGATGCCCCGCACGATTTCCATGACCGGCCACGGTGAAGTGCGCGCCGTTCCTGACACGGCGATGATTTCACTCGGTGTCTCTTCTTATGCCAAAACGGCACGCGAGGCGTTGACAGAAAACACCAAGGCGATGGGCGCGCTGATGAGCGTCCTCGAGAAAGCGGGCATTGAAAAACGCGACATCACGACTTCAAATTTCAATATCGGGCCGCGGTACGAAAACACCAGCAATGATGGATCAACGCCGCCGAAAGTTGGCGGATATGATGTGACAAACACGGTCACTGTTACCGTGCGCAAGATCGACAGTCTTGGCGAGATTCTGGATCAATCGGTTTCGGCGGGATCCAACCAGGTCTATGGCATTTCATTCAGCGTGACAGATGCAGACAAAAAGCTTGATGATGCCCGCAGGGACGCCCTGGCTGACGCCAGACACAAAGCTGACCTTTATGCAGCCGCGGGTGGGTTCGCAATCGGCCAAGTCGTATCTGTGAACGAAGGTGGCTATGCGCCGCCCGTTCCCATGGTCTATGCGCGTGCTGCAAAGGCTGACATGGCAGGTGCTGTCCCCGTTGCGCAAGGCGAACAGACATTGGGCATCGATGTCAGCGTGGTCTGGGACATCAAATAGCGCGAGGCCTGAAATACCGCAAATTTGTGCCCATTTATTTCATTTGCGCCTGCCGGCCTTCATGCTTAATGATTTGTTGTGGCCTGCGGCGTAGCATGGCGACTTTGGATCGAGGGGTACGTGATGCGTGTAATTCTGGCCGTTTTCGGCGTTCTGGCAATGGGTTGTGCCACAGCAACGGGCGCTTTCGCCTTTGAAAACTTCATTCCGACCGGTACCGGCTATTCCACCGATGTGACCACCCTACCCGAATTCAACAGTGACAAGAGCCAGATCAACCAGCAAACGGATATCTACGAAACCGAGATTTACCGCAAGAAGCGGAAATATGCCGTGGATGATTCAAACCTGCGACGCTTCTTCTCACAGAATGACCCCACGAAAATGGGCGGCCAGATCGACTACTGAGCTGGTTCGAAAATTGCCAATTTAAGACCCGCCCGGATGATGTTCCGGGCGGGTTTTGTTTGACGTCTTCCTGTTGATCAATGAATGGTCAGGAACGAGCGGGCCTGGCGCTGGGCCTCGGCCACTTCACCAGCCGTCATTTCGCGGGCCAGTTCGAGGCGGTAGGTCTTGGCCTTTTCGCAGCCCTTGATCGCCGCAATGTTCAACCACTTGTGCGCGGTTACATTGTCGGCCGGCACGCCATGTCCCAGGCAATATTTCATGCCCATGGCAAGGTAGTCTTCCGCCGTTGCGGTCACTGGCGATAGCGTGTCGAGATCCTGATTGATGTTGTCCCAAATCATTTTTTAGTCCCCTGTTGGATGCGGCCGGTTTGTTGTTGTTTCCGGTCCGCCGATGGGGATGATCATGCCCGCAGATTCAGAATACGGATTTAAGCGGCAGGCTTAAGCAAGCGTGAAGCTGACTCAGCATGCGTTTGCGACTTTTCCGCCAAAACCTTGAAATTCAACACTTTACATGAATTGTTCAGTCCCGATTCACCTTAAGCAGTCACGCAACTTTCACCGCGTTTGCGTTCTGCCGCTTACTTCGGAATTGCCAGGTTGATGACCACAGGCAGATGATCCGACCCGGATGGATTGCCCACTTGCGGCGGGGCAAGTGGGCGGATGTCCGGGCTTGCGAAGACATGATCAATGGCAAGCTGCGGCACCGGCGACCAGGCGGGCCAGCTTGGCAGATAAGTGAGCCGCTTCATGCCTGTTGAATGCTCAATCACCGATGTGATGCGCGAAAAGGGCGTGGCGTTGAAATCCCCCATAACAATGACGTGGCCGGTTTCACCTTCGAGGCGCTTGGCCAAGGCATTGGCTTGTTTCAACTGGGCGCGCGAATGGGGGAAGCGAAGAGTGTGCACAGCATAAACTGTAATCCCTTCCAAGCGCCCGCCGAGCCTGGCACTGGCGAAGGGCGGACCGAGCCAATTTTCTGAACTTGCGGTTGCCAGTATGGGAACGCGAGACAGAATGCCGAACTGGCAATCAGGAGCCTCGTGGCAATCGTACTGATAGGGATAGTCAGAGCGCAGCCGGAAAAACACCTCACGTTTGGCGCCTTCGAATTCCTCCAAGGCAATGACGTCGGCGTTGAGGCGCCGCAATTCATCTGCAATGGCCACTGTGTTGAGGTTGTCGACAAAGGCATTGAACTGAACGACGCGAACGAGCCTTTCGCCCGGTTCCAGTTTGAAGGGCCCCTGGTTGAGTTGCTGTGACGTGACAAGCGGCCACAGGCCATAGGCCACCACAAACAACCCCGTCAGGATGATGCCGAACAGCGCCAGCACGCCCGCGCCG
>CALMEZ010000256.1 GCA_937864985.1 uncultured Alphaproteobacteria bacterium | reverse complement strand
CGAACCATAACGCTCCGGGGATTTAATCATGAACGCACCCAGCACAAGAAACGCAACGCTGACGATCGGCAATAACAATTACGATTTTCCGATCAAAAGCGGAAGCGTCGGCCCGGATGTCATCGACATCTCCTCGCTTTACGGCAAGACGGGCGCCTTCACTTTCGATCCCGGTTTCATGTCGACCGCAAGCTGCGAGTCCAAGATCACCTATATCGATGGCGACGCTGGCATCCTGCGCTATCGGGGCTATCCGATCGAGCAGGTCGCCCAAGGCGACTTCCTGGAAACCTGCTACCTGCTTCTTGAAGGCGAACTCCCGAACAAGGCGCAGAAGGAGGATTTCGTCAGCCGCATTACGAACCACACAATGGTTCATGAGCAGATGGCCCGTTTCTATCAGGGATTCCGCCGCGACGCCCATCCGATGGCGGTAATGGTGGCCTCGGTCGGTGCCCTCTCGGCCTTCTATCACGACTCCACTGACATCAACGATCCGCATCAGCGCATGGTCGCCTCGATGCGCATGATCGCCAAGGTGCCGACGCTGGCGGCGATGGCCTACAAGTACACGATCGGCCAGCCCTTCATCTATCCGCGCAACGATCTCGACTACACGTCGAACTTCCTGCGCATGTGCTTCGCCGTGCCGTGCGAGGAATACAAGGTCAACCCGATCCTCTCGCGCGCGCTCGACCGCATCTTCATCCTGCACGCCGACCATGAGCAGAACGCCTCGACCTCGACGGTGCGTCTCGCCGGTTCGTCGGGCGCCAATCCCTTCGCCTGCATCGCGGCGGGCATTGCCTGCCTGTGGGGGCCAGCCCACGGCGGGGCCAATGAAGCGGCGCTTAAAATGCTTGAGGAAATTGGCACAGTCGACAAGATTCCGGCATTCATCGAGAAGGTGAAGGACAAGAACTCGAACGTGCGCCTAATGGGTTTTGGTCACCGTGTGTACAAGAATTATGATCCGCGCGCCAAGATCATGCAGAAAACGGCCTATGAGGTGTTTGATGCACTTGGCGTTGATGATGATCCGCTGCTGAATGTGGCGCGCGAACTGGAACGCATCGCGCTATCCGATGAATACTTTATCAGCCGCAAGCTCTATCCGAATGTGGATTTTTACTCGGGCATCATCCTACGGGCCATGGGTTTCCCCACGTCAATGTTCACAGTGTTGTTCGCCGTGGCGCGCACCATCGGCTGGATTTCGCAGTGGAAGGAAATGATGTCGGAGCCCGGCATGAAGATCGGCCGTCCGCGCCAGCTCTACGTTGGGCCGACGCTGCGTGACTATGTGCCGATGGAGAAGCGCAAGTAAAGTATGGCACGGGGTTCAGGCTCCGCGCTCATCCATCAGCATGGCGCCGATTTCGGCCTCCGCAACTTTCTTGCCATCAACATGGGCTTCGGCCCAATATTTCCAGACAGGCGGACGCTTCTGCAGCAATTTGACGTGGAAATGTACCTGATCGCCGGGGCCAACAGGTTTGCGGAATCGGCATTTGTCAATTGACATAAAGAACACGAGCTTGCCCGCATCATCATCGCGCGAGGTCAGCACGATGGCGCCAGCGGCCTGAGCCATGGCCTCCACGAGCAGAACACCGGGCATGACTGGGCGGCCGGGGAAATGGCCCTGGAAGAATGGTTCATTGATGGTGACGTTCTTGATGGCGGTGCCGCCTTCCTCGCCGGTGACATTGACCAACTTGTCAATCAGCAAGAACGGGTAGCGATGCGGCAGCAGCTTCATGATGCGGTTGATGTCGACGATTTTCCCTGCGGCTTGAGCGGGGGCGGCGGCGGTGTCTGTCATGGTGTTTCCGTTGTGATTGTTGAAGCCTTGTAACAGGCACAGATGGCTAACCGCAAATGGTCTTCAAATCCTGGAATTGCGTACTTGTCATAATACGCACCGGCGACACGCCATCCGGGAGGGGGGTGATCAGCTTGATGCGTTCCTCGGTGCCTGGATGGGTGGAAAAGGCCTTGCCAAGCTTGGCGAAGACAGAATTGTCGTTGCCCTTGCTGGCCGGGGTGGACTTGTCACCTGCTTCCATCTTGAGGACTTTTTCAAAGAAGGTCTTGAGCCCCATGGGATCGATCTTGGATTTCTGCATGGTCTCACGCGCATATGCATCGGCTTCAGCTTCAGCCTCGCGGGAATACTCAAGCACCGCTGCAAGCCCTGCCGCGTTGGACGAGACGCTGCCGCCGTTGCTTCCAGTCATGGCGCTGACCAAGACATTTAACCCGGCGATGCGCACCAGCTGTGCTTCGGGATGGCGGTGCACCACATGCCCAATTTCATGGGCGAGGACACCTGTCACTTCCTCGGCGGTGTCGGCCGCCTTCAGGAGTTCACGGGTTATGACAATGCGGCCTCCGGGCACGGCAAAGGCGTTCATGACCGGAATGTCGTAAACCTCAACGGAGATGGCAGGGATGTCAGGCTGCCCCTCCGCAAGGGCCGTAACTATGGCCGTTGTTGCTTCAAGGCCTGCCTTGGTGCTGCAGCGCTTTGCGCCACCGATGAGGCCTGCGATTTCCTGTTCGCCCATGCGGTTGCGCCAGCTTTCCGGCATGACGCCAGCGACCTGCTGCGGCAGGAATGACAAGGTGAGGTAACCCAATCCCGCAAGAACCGCGATGCCCCCCACTGTCCAGCCCAGGACCTGGCGCACATGCCGCCAGCCGTATCCGCCACGCAGAAAATGGTTGGCTTCAAGCAGGTCGTCGATAAAGGCTTGATCGCGCACCACAAGCCTCGCACCGGGGCGTTGTTCGTGCGTGAGGCGGAATGGTTGCCCCTTCGATGGTTCGTCAATCGGATGCAGGCCCTTGATGGGCCATTGATTGGGCGGCGTGGCGGGGCCGGAAAACACGAGATGATCGCCGGCGCGCTGCAGCACTACCTGCTGGTCGCGGGCGGTTTCGCCGTCAAAGTAGATGGCGCTGACCTGCATTTCAAATTCCTCCGAGGAAGCCGCCAATGTCAAAGGCTTCCAACATGCCTTCACCACGCTTCAGCATCTTGGCTTCGGATTGACGAATGCGATCCACGTCAATCTTACCCTCCAGTGACAGGCGGCTGATGAAGAACCGAACGGTTCGCTGCACAATGAAGGGCCGGGCAATGCCCAGTGTCAGCACAAGTAGTAGAAGGTTTATGACAGCCAAGACAATGACACTCCAGGCGCTGGCGCGCAGCGTAAATGGAGCGCCATCAAAGCGCGTATAGGTGGCGAAAGTGCGGAGTTCCTTGGCGGTGTAAATTGACCAAATCAAGGGAATGACCAGCAGTGAGACGATCAGGAGCAGGGCAATTGCCGTGATGATGGCGCCAGCAATGGCCTTGGCGTTTTCTGAATTTTCAGCGTTCTTGAACAGGTCTTTGAGATTGCCAAACGACGACGCAAAGCCGGTTGCAGCAACGATGGCCGCAATGAATGCGGCCAGCATGAGGATCCAGCACAAGGCATAGGTTGGATAAAGCGGGCCGGCACGGCCCTTGAATTTGAAGGCGGCGTCGCCAAAGCGCATGTCGCTGACCAGTTGTTCCTGCAGAACAGTGTTCATGACGGGTGTTGCCCAGCCCATGCTCATGCCCTTGGCGAGCATGGACCCAAAAAACAGCAGGGAATAGGTCATTGCAGACCCGACCAAAGCGCCGCGGATGCCGCGCCAGTTGGTGCGTGAAAGCATGTAGTTGAGGGAGCGATAAACGGCAAACCCCCACATCACATAGATGAACAGTGCAAAAATGAATTGAACGGCAGCGAGCGCCGGGTTTTGCGGGCCCAAATAAATGTTCAAACCGGCGTTGATCAGGATGAAAGGCAGAAGAACCGTGCCAAAAACAATCAGGAACCCCATGAACTTTTCCTTGCCGGTTCCAGTATATTCCAGTGGTTCGCCGTTGATATGAACGCAACTCCAGACGTGGCGCCTGATGTTGGTCTTGGCCCAGAAGCGATAGAACCCCAGAGTGACGATGTTGAGCAGCAAGTTGACAAACATCAACTTCCAAAGGCCAGACCGTGGCACGTAGCTGAATTTCAGCTCTTCTGGCTCACTGGGTAGGCCAACTTTGCCGAACACGGGTGGGGGCGCGAGGCCACCAGAACTGGTGGTAGTGGCCGGGATCGAAACGGGAGCGGGCAAAGTTTCGTCTGTCATTCTGTCCTCATGCGCCGGAATCTGCCCCTGCAGTCTGCCACGTGGCAAAGCCAAGTGCAGCCCGCTAGCAACTGTTGTTGCGAAAATGCAACAGCGACATGAATTCTTTGTAAACCTTGAAGTTACCCCGGAACTTGCCATGAAGTGCCGCAATTGCGGGCTAGCTCCTGTGGCTGGAACCTGTTGGCGATGCCGGGCGATTGGCTGTTGCGTGGGCGGATTAACCCCCTACGAACGAAATTGGCCCGATAGAGTGCACAGTGATTCCGCCAAGGAAGAAGCATGGGCGTCAAATTTTCCGGATCAGTTGAGCTGGCCAGCACACAGTGTGTTGCCGCACATAGTGCCGGATTTGTATCCGCCTCTCACATCCCGTGGCCGCCGGGGAGGTGTGCACGTCGGTGATGCTGTGGTTTTCCTTCTTGCGTCGTGCTTTCGCGCTGATACTGCAATGGAATCGGGCCTTGCTGACGGCAGCGGCTTTGTTTTCATTGATGGTCATGCCTGCGCGCGCCGCTGACAATAATGCAGATGTGCCGCAGTCCGGTTTCTTTGAATACCTGCCGGCCATGCCTGATATTCACCTGCCGAAGCTCGATATCGTGCCGTTCTGGACGGATGACCTGAAGAAGGGCCGCAAGGCTTATGAGAACGGCAATTTTGGCCGCGCCATGAAGTATTTCCGCCGCTCTTCGGATGACGGCAACATCGTTGCGGATTGGTATCTCGCCAATATGTATCGCCTGGGACAAGGTGGAACGGCTGATCCCGCCGTTGCCTATTCCTATTACATGCGCGTGGCTGACAATTTTGATCCGGACGAGACTGACCACACGAGGCTGCGCGTGATGGTCGATAGCCAGCTGCATATCGCCGACTACCAGCGCGTCGGCATTCCGTCGGCCAGTCTTCCGGCCAATCCCAGCGCAGCCGCGCGGGCCTACTTGCGACTGGCTTCATCCTATGGACATCCGGGTGCTCTTTATGGCCTCGGGGTCCTCAACATGTTGGGTGAGGGTGTGAGCAAGAACCCGGCGCAGGGGCTCAAGTGGCTGACAGCGGCGGCGCGACAGCGCAATACAGAGGCTGAGGCTTATCTCGGAGATCTCTATTGGGAGGGCCGGGATGTGCGGCAAAGCCAGACACGGGCCTTCATGTGGTACACGCTTGCCATGGAAACGGCGCAGCCCGCAGAAAATGCGGCCATTATCAACCGCTATAATGAAATGCGTTCAGAGATTGATGACAGCACCCGGCTTGAGGCTGAAGCGAAGGCCCGGCTGTGGAGCGACCAATATCCGGCAACTGTGAACAGGGGACCCTAAGCAGTCTTGCTAGACTTGGCCCATGAAATCCCTGACGGGAGGCAGCGCGGCCGTGACCTGTAGCCCCCCGAGCGGGCTTCGTGATACGTCCAGATGGAACTTGTAGACTTCAGACAGGTCATTGACGATTGACAAGCCGAGGCCGCTTCCGGGTTTGGTGGAATCAAGGCGCACACCGCGCTGCAAGATAGATGAAAGTTGATCGTCGCTCACACCGGGGCCATCATCTTCCACCACCAGTGAGACGTTGTTGTAAGTGACGCGCACCAAAGCGGCGGCGTGCTTTCGGCAATTGTCGAGGAGACAACCCATCATTTCTGTCAAGTCCGTCGAGTCCATGGCGACATGGGCATCAGGCGAAATGTCGAGCCGCCATAACAATTCATCACCACGCGGTGCACGGCGGATCGTTTCTACAACGCGCTGTGACACCTGGAGCAGGTTGGCACGATAAGAAGAGCTTCCATCTGCCATGCGGCTTTTGGCGAGTTCACGTTCAACAAGATCGAACATTTGGCTCGCTGCCTGTTTGATATCCGCTGCCTCTTGTTTGCGGCCCGCAGTGCGCAGGCCATCTGCGATGCTGGTGATGACGGCAAGCGGAGTCTTGAGACCGTGTGCAAGATTTGAGGCGCGTTGCCGGGCGCGGTCCAATTGGTGTTCGCGGGCTTCAACCAACCCGTTGACCTCCTGGACGAGTGGAGCCACTTCCTGTGGCACATTTGCGTCAAGGCGTTGCTCCTTGCCGGTCCGGACCCGTTCGATGCCGTGGCGAAGTGCGGCAAGGGGTTTGAGGCCGACGGCAATCATCAAGCCGGACCCGACGAGCAAAGCAAGATACACAAGCCCCAAGCCCTGCGAAATGGCGCTGCCAAAGCTTGAGATGGCATTCGAGACGCGGGCGCGATCCTCCGCGACAACAAAAAGCACAGGCTTTTCTTTTGCGCCTTCCACCGGGATTTGCACGAGGCGTTCCAGGGCAAAGACCTCGGTATTGAGAGGGCCTGCTATCGTTTCCATCTTGTTGGGATGGGCTGCATCGGGTGGGTGCAGGACTTGCAGTTCCTCATCCCAGAGAGATCGGGACTTCAGAGGCAACTGCCCTTCCGTGGTCACCTGCCAATAAAGGCCGCCGTTTGGCTGGGTGAAGCGTGGATCGCTCAGTTTGCGTTTGACGATGATCGCACTGTTATCTCCCACCTCGGTGCTGGCCAGCAATTGCTGGAAATGGCGATCAAGTTCAGCGGCCATGAAATCTTCGACATGACGCTGAAACAGAAGATAGAAGGTGATACCGGTTACGGCGAGAATGGCGCTAATGGCAATGGCGGCCAGTGCCATAAGCCGAAAGCGCAGGGATTTGGTGTTCATTCCTTGCCCGGATTCAAACGATAGCCGAAGCCTCTCCGGTTTTCGATGATGCTGGATCCCAGTTTGCGCCGCAGGCGGCTGACAATGGCTTCGATGGCGTTGGCTTCCTTCTCGTGATTGAAGGCGTAAAGCTGTTCTGCCAGTTCTTCTTTGCCAACGTAACGCTCGTGGCTGGCCGCGAGATGTTGCAACAGACGGAATTCAAGGGGTGTCAGGCTGACGGGAGTGCCATTGCGGAAGGTGCTGCCTGACTTCAGGTCGAGCCGGAGTTCGCCGATTTCGACAATTGTCTCGGGTCGCGCACCATTGCGACGCAGGACGGCACGAATGCGGGCCAACAGTTCTTCCATTTCGAAGGGCTTTGGCAGGTAGTCGTCAGCGCCGGCGTCAATACCTGCCACGCGTTCGGCCCAAGTGCCACGCGCCGACAGAACAATCACCGGCGTTGAAATCTTTTCGCTGCGCCACCGCTTCAAAATCTGCATGCCATCGAGTTTTGGCAAGCCGAGGTCGAGAATAATGACGGCATAGTCTTCTGTTGAGCCGCGAAACCAAGCCTCTTCGCCATCATTGGCAATGTCCGGCACAAATCCCTGTGTAGAAACAGCAGCGGCAACAGCTTCAGCCACGCGCCTTTCGTCTTCAGCAATCAGGATTCGCATGGTTAGTACAATGCCGCAGAATCGGCCGGCGCCAAAGTCAAAGCGTTCAGCGTAAGAATTTTCAGCTTGTTGTCGGTGGTGAGCAGCTTGACCTTGTAAGAATAGCTGTTGCCCTGGCGCTTAAGTTCGACATTGATGACTTTGCCGTCATAGTTGGCGTTGACGAACTTCATGAGTCTGCCGAGCGACACGGCTTTGCCGTGCTCTACGGCCTCTTTGATGTTGTCGCTTTCGGAGTGACTTCCTGAGGAACTCCCGGATGAGCCGCTGCCGCTATCTTCCCCGCCGCCGTCGTCATCGTTGCCGCCGTCATCATTGCCACCATCATCATTGCCTCCGCCGGAACCACTGCCACCGGAGCCACTACCACCCGAGCCTCCATCACCGCCTGACCCTTCTCCGTCTTCAGCCCATGCAGCGTTGCCGCATGCCACCAGTTTTGTGCCGGTGAGCAGGCTGATCAGGAAAAAGGTGGCGAAACGGCGGTTCATTGTCTCAAGTTGAAGTGACGGATTGAATATCCACTTTAGCCTTCATTCGTGGCGGAAACAAATCCGGCCAGGGTGGACAACGAACGGATCGGCAGCATGACGATTCGTTGTCCAGCCCTGGCCGGTGGCTGAAAACGGAGGCGGGGGCGACCGCCTGGCAACCATTCCCAGGCCGGGAACATTGCCAGTAACCGGCACCACTCCCCGACATGATTGATATGGACCAACTTCGCTGACAGCGAACCGTCAACAATTGTCAGCAAATTGTCAGATTCGTGGATGCCCGAAATCAGGCGAAGGATGTGGCAACATCGGCCAGTTTGGTGGCAGACAGACTTTCAGACAAGGCGCGCTCAGCGGCGCGGAGCGACGGCGAAAGCACATTGTACAGCTGTTTTGCCACAGGGCATTTTGCATCTGGGTCAAGCTTGTGCATGCGGAAAACAGTTTCATCCTCGACCGCGCCATATACATCAGCCAAGGAAATGTCGGCTGCCTGACGGGCCAATTCAAAACCACCGGATCGGCCGGCCGTTGACTTGACGAGGTGCGACTTTTCAAGTGCCGACATCATCCGGCGAATGACGACCGGATTTGTGTGCACGCTTTCTGCGATGGCGTTCGAACACACGGGTCCCTTGCCCACGCTGCGGGCGAGGACAACAAGCGCATGGACGGCAACAACAAAGCGGCTAGACGATAACATATGTCTTAAATCGGCATTTCTTGAGCAAAAAGCAAGCCCCCGGCCGATTTCAATGGGTATCTGTCGATGGCTAACGAACTCTTAACGACCGGGATTCCATAGTCCGTCAATGCATCGTCTCCGCCGCTTTCGATTCGACTATGCCGTGACCATGGGCTGCTTGGCCATGCTTAGCTATTTCGCTTGGCATGCGTGGGAAGGACCGCGCGGATTTGCCCACCGTGAAGAGTTGCAACTCAAGCTAGCAGAGCTGCAGTCGAAGAACGATGCAATTGCCCAATCGCGCGCGACGCTTGAAAGCAAAGTGGCGTTGATGCGACCCGACCACGTGGACCCGGATCTTCTTGATGAACTGGCGCGCAGTCAGCTCGATATGGCGGGTGCGAACGACCTCGTGGTGCGTGTCACGCCCTGATTGACGGTCAAATTTCTTGTCGAAAGAATAAGATAAACCGAAATCCGGTTAATCAGGCATTTTTGCAGTGCACACAAAGCTTTAGCTGCTATAGATCGGCCATTCATCAGGGAGAAATGGCATGGCGGTCAAGTCAGCCTATCTGGCGCGGAAAGAAGTGAAGGCAGCAAAGGGCGCTGCCAAGGGCGACAATCTCAAGAATAGTGGCTTCACCGCCGAGGAAGAACTGAAGGCCTATCGCGACATGCTGCTGATCCGGCGTTTCGAGGAAAAGGCCGGCCAACTTTACGGCATGGGTCTGATCAACGGCTTCTGCCACCTCTATATCGGGCAGGAAGCTGTCGTTGTTGGCATGGAGATGGCGGCCATCGAAGGCGACCAGGTGATCACCTCCTACCGCGACCATGGCCATATGCTGGCCTGTGGTATGGACCCGGGTGGGGTCATGGCCGAACTGACGGGCCGCAAGGGCGGCATTTCCAAGGGCAAGGGCGGCTCCATGCACATGTTCTCTAAGGAGAAGCAGTTCTATGGTGGCCATGGCATTGTGGGTGCGCAGGTGCCGCTGGGGGCAGGGCTTGCCTTTGCCAACAAATACCGCGGCAACAAGAATGTCTCGATGGCCTATTTCGGCGACGGTGCGGCGAACCAGGGTCAGGTCTACGAAACCTTCAACATGGCGTCGATCTGGAAACTGCCTGTCATTTTCGTGATCGAAAACAACCGCTATGCCATGGGCACGGCGGCACCTCGCTCCACTGCAGCATCGGACCATCTGGGCATGCGCGGTGAGGCATTTGGCATTCCGTCTGAACAGGTGGATGGCATGGATGTTCGCGCCGTGAAGGACGCCGCCGACCGCGCCACCGAACATTGCCGCGCGGGCGAGGGGCCATACATTCTCGAAATGATGACCTATCGCTATCGCGGCCATTCTATGTCCGACCCCGCGAAATACCGCACCAAGGAAGAGGTGCAGAAGATGCGCGAGGAGCATGATCCGATCGAACAGGTCAAGGGCCGCCTGCTGCGCGCCAACCAGGCAACGGAAGATGATCTCAAAAAGATTGACGCGGAAATCCGCGACATCGTCACCAAGGCTTCTGACTTCGCCACCAATGATCCGCTGCCGGATGAATCCGAGTTGTGGACGGACATTTATGTGAACGCCTAGTTTGAGGAATTTGTTTTGATGATCAATCAAACTAAAAATAGTCAGTTTACAACTCGGGTCCTTATTATTGGGCTGGTTGGGATCATACTGATTTTAGTTTCTTTGGTTTGCATTGGGGCCGTTCAAATGATCTACTTAGATCGTAATTTTGGGTCATCATACTATGCGCCGAACGGGCTTTTGTAGCTGCGGACAATGTGTGACATGAAAATTCAACTCGCCCCTCTTCAGAAAATGGAAAGTAGATTGATCGGTCGCGCGATCGGTTTGGAACTGCCATTGTGTCGCCTCTTGATACTTAGAGTTTCTGCCCAATGACCGGTTCACCGCTTTTCATCCTGTGCGTTGGCGTGCTGATTGTTCTTGGCGGCATTCGCTTGTGGAGCATGTTCAAGATCACGGCCATGATCCCGCAGGAGAGGCGCGCCGACATTCTCAACCGCCTGCAGAATGAGGGCAACGCATCCGGCACGGACTGGGACCAGGTCATTGGTCCCGGTGCGGCGCAGCTTGTTCGCCTCAATCGCAGCATCACGCAGCTTGGCCTTTATGCGGCGGCTGCATTTGTCATTCTCATCTTAGCCACGACGCTGCTGAAGTAAGGACCGCCAGCAATGCCCACCATCCTCATGCCCGCCCTGTCGCCCACCATGGAAGAGGGCAAGCTTGCCAAGTGGCTCAAAAACGTCGGAGACGTTGTGAAGCCCGGTGATGTGATTGCCGAGATCGAAACCGACAAGGCGACCATGGAAGTGGAAGCGGTGGATGAAGGGCCGCTGTCGGAAATTCTGGTAGCTGCCGGAACAGAAGGCGTGAAGGTGAACACGCCGATTGCGGTGCTGGTGGCATCCCCCACATTCTTCTGGACCAGAACCTCGCGGGTCTCGCGGTCCACGATGAGGAGTCGGTACCCCCTCGCGGGCGTGGCCCAGTCGAGGTAAAACTTGTATTCTCCAGATTTAAGAACCGTGAACGGAAGGATCATGGTGCTGGGATTTCCGTTGAGGCTGGCGAATTGATGCGCCGCGACAGATTGAACGCCGTTCCCAAATCTCAGATCGATCGCACCCGCCGTCTGCAAACTGGAAATGGCAGCATAGTGGCTCCCGGCGTGGTTCCCGGCCGATGAGATGAGAAGAAGCCCCGGATGATCCGCCACCAGATTGCTTATGAACTGGGTCAGCCGTCCGGCGGTCATCAATCCCTCCCGAGGAAAGGTCAGATCGTCCACAATCACCGTGGCGCCGTGGCCGATCATCCATCGCACCGCCTCCATGTACGCCGCGACGCTATCAAACTCAGGGGAATCGACTCCGCCCGGCGGCAAAACCCCAGCCAGCAGAATCCGCGCGTTCGGTGCCAGGTCGTGGACGATCTCCGCCATCGCCGTGCCTTCCGCTCCCGACCCGATCAAGTCCGGGTGCACCATCACATCCGCCGGCAGATCCCGGCTCCGTTTCGCAGCCTCAACTCCGGCGGTCCCGCTGGAGATGACGCCCACGACGACTCCCGTGCCGGACAAGCTCCGCTGCTCGCGCAAGTTGGCGCTGCGAAGGATCAAATCCCCGACGGAATATTTGAGCCCATGTTCATCAGTGGGGAACAAGCCGCTGACATCACTAATCAAACCGTTCAGGAAATCCTCGAGCACCTCGAAGAGGAGCTTTTCTCGCGAGTCGTTGACGAGAACGTCATTCACCGGGCCGGCCACGCCCGGGCCACCCGCCTGCTCAACCGCCTCACCTTCGGGGGCGCGGTCTACCTGGCCACCATCTGCGTCATCCCCTCGGTGATCGGCGGGGTGCTGGGCAGAGCTCAGTGATCAGAGTGCTATGCCCCAAACATCCCCAATGAGGGTTTGTTTCAACCCTGTTTGCGGAAACGAGTTCCCTGACGGCGTCGGGATCCGGGAGGCGGACGTGGTGACGGCCAGGGAGTACGGGGACGAGCTGCTGCGGCGCCTGCTGCCGCACCTCAAGCGCGCGCTGAACATGCACCTCAAGCTCAGCCACGGGCAGCAGGTCAACACGCTGTACGGCCGCGCGATGGCGCACCTGATGGTCGGCGCGATCGTGCTCGACGAGCACGGCAGCGTGATCGAGTGCAACCCGATGGCGCGCGCCATACTCGACGCCGCCGACGGCCTGAAGATCTCCGGCGGTCAGCTCGAGGCGACCTATGCGCTCGACAACCGCAAG